>NZ_JAMCOS010000001.1:4032713-4340614 GCF_028069655.1 Acidovorax sp. NCPPB 4044 | reverse complement strand
CCCGTGCCCTGGGCCGGCTTGTTGCCCGACGTCACGTAGACCACCAGGCCGATGATGGCGAAGATGGGAACCACGAAGCAGAAAAACACCGTCCATAGCAGCTGGCGGGGGTTCTTGATCGGGCCGGTGTGCGCTTCTTCGTGGGGGGTGTCGCTCATGAGGTGGTCCTCTGTGGAGTGTGTCTGGCGGAACCAGCCGGCGATTATAGGAAGCACCCCCTGCACCGGCCGTTAGGGAAAACGGCCAGCCGCAACACCCTTGCGCTGGGTCAAGAAGCGCGCAAGGCGCGTCGTCCATGCCCGGCCCTGGAGCGCCCGGCGGATCGGCACTGCCCGGCTGGAAGCCGCCGCCGTCCGCAGGGCATGCGCTTCAATTCCCCCAGTAGCGGTAGGACGGGGTGTACCGCCAGACGTCGGTGTTCCAGGTCTGGCCCCCGGTGTCGCCATCGCACTGGAAGCCGAAGCCCGAGAACACGTACATCTCGCCCATGACCGTCGCGGCGCTGGTGCGCTTGATACGAGGGAACGCGTCGCCCTGCGGTGCGAGCAGGCGCCAGGACTGTGCGCGCAGGTCGAGCCGCCAGAGGGCATTGGTCGGGTTCTGCGGAAAAGCCGCGCCGCAGCCGGCGGAGCCGCCGGGCTGGTCGCCCCCGGCCAGCAGCAGCCCGCTTCCCAGGAGCGCGTCCGCGCCATGGTTCTGCGGCGGGTCGATGTCCTGGCCGGCGGCCAGCGCGATCTGCCGCCAGGTCTGGGTGCGCAGATCGAACGTCCAGGTGTCGCGCAGGAAGGTGAATCCGCCCTGGGCCGTGGTGGCCTCGCCGCCGTAGAGGGTCACCTGTCCCCGGTGCGGCTCGCCCGTGACGGCGCCCGAGTAGCGCGGCGGCGGCGAACCCGCCGCGCCGCGGGCGATGAGCTGTGTCCAGGTACGGGTGGCAAGGTCGAACCGCCAGAGATCGTTGAGCGTGCGAAAGCCCGCCTCCACGCCGCCGAACACATAGAGCTGGTCCGCGGCACGCCAGACCGTGGGCCAGGCGCGGGCGCTGGGCGCCGGTGCCGCGGCGCTGCCGGACGCCAAGCCCGACAAAGTCTGCCACTGCCCGGCGCGCGTGTCGTAGGCCCATACATCGCCCAGGGGCGTGAACTCGGAGAGATCGGCCGTGTAGCGGGCACCACCGAACACCACCACCCAGCCCCGGTGCGGGACGGCGATGCCGCCCGCGAACGCGCGCGGCGCAGGCGCGTCGCCCGAGGGGTCCAGGCGCGTCCAGCGGTTCGCATGCACGTCGTAGCGGTAAAGGTCGTTGAGGAAATCGGTGCGACCGGAGCGGAAGTCGTCGTGAACGCCACCGAACAGGTAGATGGATCCACGCAACGCGGCCGTGATCGGCATCGACCGCGCGGAGGGCGCGCCTTCGCTGCTCAGGCGCGTCCACACACCGTCGTCGCTGCCCGGCCGGGCTCCGCCGGGTGCGTCCTGAGCCGCCAGACCCGACAAGGGGACACTCGCGGCCACGAACAGCGCCAAGCCGAACAGACTCCTGCGCAGCAGGCTTGGCACGATGCCATGGCGGGCCCTGCGGAGAGCGGGCGGCCGATGGGGCGGAAGGGGGGTGGTCGGCATGCTCTCCTCCTTTGTGTGTGAATGGAGGGCAGACCTTAGCGACGTCACTGGAACCTGCAAGCCGCATCGCTGCATGCACTGCATGCCTGGTCGTTGGGTCCAAGGCGATCGGCATGCACAACGGACGAAGGCGCCATGTGGCGCCTTCGGGGGGGGGGGGGGGGGGGCCGGCGGAAGCGGCTCAGGAGCGTGGAACCGATCCTGCCGCAGCGGGGGGCGCGGCGTCCTGCGCAGGCGTCCAGCCACCGCCCAGTACCTTGTAGAGCGTGATCTGGTTCTGCAGCTGCAGCAGGCGCGTCTGCACGACCAGCTGCTCGGAAGTGAACAGCGAGCGCTGCGCGTCCAGCAGGTCGAGGTAGCTCGCCACGCCGTTGCGGTAGCGCAGGTCGGACAGCTCGAAGCGCTTGGCATCGGCCGCGGCCTGGGCGCGCTGCGCGGCGAACTGGTCGCCCAGCGTGGCCTGGCCCGCCAGCGCGTCCGACACCTCGCGGAAGGCCGTCTGGATCGACTTCTCGTACTGCGCCACGGCGATGTCGCGGCCCGCGCGCGCCGACTCCAGCGTGGCCTGGTTGCGGCCCGCGTCGAAGATCGGCAGCGCCAGCTGCGGCGCCAGCGAGAACGCCCAGGTGCCGCTCTTGAAGAGGCCCGACAGCTCGTCGCTCACCGTGCCCGCGCTCGCCGTGAGCGAGATGCGCGGGAAGAACGCCGCGCGCGCCGCGCCGATGTTGGCGTTGGCGGCCACGAGCTGCTGCTCGGCCTGGCGGATGTCCGGGCGCCGCCCGAGCAGGTCGGACGGCAGGCCGGCGGGCAGCCCCGGCATCGTGGGCGCATCGGCCAGGCGCGTGCGGGAATCCAGGGTGGCCCGGATGTCCTGCGGCAGGGGCTGGCCCAGCAGCAGGGCGAGGGCGTTCTCGTCCTGCATGCGCTGGCGCTGCTGCTGCGCGAAGGTGGCGCGTGCGGCCTGTGCGAGGCCCTCGGCCTGGCTGTTGTCGAGTTCGGAGCTGACGCCGTTCTCCAGCCGCAGCCGCGTGAGCTTGACCGATTCCTCGCGGGTCTGCAGCGTGCGGCGCGAGATGTCGAGCAGCTCCTCGTCGGCCAGCAGGTTGAACCAGGCCGCCGCCACGGAGGAGACGAGGCTGATCTGCGTGGAGCGGCGCGCTTCTTCGGTGGCGAAGTACTGCGCGAGCGCCTGCTCCTTCAGCGCCGCGATGCGGCCGAAGAAGTCGATCTCCCAGGCCGAGACGGCGAGCCCCACCTGGTAGTTGTTCACGTAGCTGCCCGTGGTGGTGCTGGGCTGGCGCGAGGCGTTCACGGCAGCGTTCACCGTGGGGAACTGTCCCGCGCGCTGGATCTGGAACTGCGCGCGTGCCTGCTCGATGTTGAGCACGGCCACGCGCAGGTCGCGGTTGTTCTCCAGCGACAGCGCGATCAGGCGCTGCAGGCGCGGGTCGGTGAAGTACTCGTGCCAGTCGATGTCCGCTGCCGCCTTGGCGCCTGCGGGAGCCGCCACCCCCGCGGCCGGGTAGGCCTCGGGCACGGGCGCCGCGGGGCGCTCGTAGTGGGGAATGAAGCTGCAGCCGGCCAGCAGCGCGGCCGCTGCCACGGCGGAGAGGAGGAAGGGGCGCGCCCGGGGCGCGCGAGGGGTAGCTTGCATGGTGTTGTGCTCCTGCCGGTCGTCTGGGGGGTTATTCCGCGTCCGTGGCATGGCGGTGGAGTTGGGCCTGCTTGGCTTCGTGGTCCTGCTGGCGCTTGCTGCCCTTGAAGAACGAGCGCACCAGCACGAAGAACACGGGCACGAACACCACGGCGAGCACCGTGCCGGTGATCATGCCGCCGATCACGCCGGTGCCGATGGCGCGCTGGCTCGCCGAGCTGGCGCCCGAGGCGATGAACAGCGGCACCACGCCCAGCGTGAACGCCAGCGAGGTCATGATGATCGGGCGGAAGCGCAGGTGGGCGGCTTCCAGCGCCGCCTCCAGCACGCTCTTGCCTTCGGCCTGCAGGTCCTTGGCGAACTCCACGATCAGGATGGCGTTCTTGGCCGACAGCCCGATGATGGTCACCAGCCCGATCTGGAAGTACACGTCGTTGGACATGCCCCGCATCAGCGTGGCGAGCAGCACGCCCAGCACCCCGAGCGGCACCACCAGCATCACCGAGACCGGGATGGTCCAGCTCTCGTAGAGCGCGGCCAGGCACAGGAACACCGCCAGCAGCGAGAACGCGTAGAGGATCATGGCCTGCGAGCCGGCGAGCTTTTCTTCGCGCGACTGGCCCGTCCACTCGAAGCCGAAGCCCGGGGGCAGCTGCCCGGCGAGCTTTTCCATCTCGTTCATCGCGTCGCCCGTGGTGAAGCCCGGGCCCGCGTCGCCGGCGATCTTCATCGACGGATAGCCGTTGTAGCGCACGGTCTGCATGGCGCCCGTGATCCAGCGCGTGGAGGCGAATGCGGACATCGGCACCGTCTGGCCACGGCTGTTGAGCACCGGCAGGTCGAGCACCGACTCGGGGCGCATGCGCGCCGCGGCGTCGGCCTGCACCACCACCCGCTGCAGCCGGCCCTGGTTCGGGAAGTCATTGATGTAGGCCGAGCCCAGCGCCGTGGAGAGCGCGCTGCTGATGCTGTCGAAGCCCACGCCCAGCGCATTCGCCTTGTCGCGGTCGATGTCGATCTGCATCTGCGGCGCATCTTCCATGCCGTCCGGCCGCACGCCTGCGAGCACCTTGCTCTGCGACGCCATGCCCAGCAGCTGGTTGCGCGCGTTCATCAGCGCGTCGTGGCCCTGGGCCGCACGGTCCTGCAGCCGGAAGTTGAAGCCCGTGCCGGTGCCCAGTTCGGGAATCGGCGGCGGGCTCAGCGCGAAGATGAACGCGTCGCGGATGCCCGCCAGCGCACCGAACGCGCGGCCGGCCACGGCCGAGGCCGAATGCTCCTGGCCCGAGCGCTCGCTCCAGTCCTTCAGGATCACGAAGGCGAGGCCGGCGTTCTGGCCCTGGCCCGAGAACGAGAAGCCCGCCACGGTGACGATGTTCTCGACCTCGGGCTGCTTGAGCATGAAGT
Source organism: Acidovorax sp. NCPPB 4044 (assembly GCF_028069655.1). Classification (NCBI taxonomy): domain Bacteria; kingdom Pseudomonadati; phylum Pseudomonadota; class Betaproteobacteria; order Burkholderiales; family Comamonadaceae; genus Acidovorax; species Acidovorax sp. NCPPB 4044. The sequence continues at coordinate 4,335,933 of NZ_JAMCOS010000001.1, read as the reverse complement.
CCTCGACCTGGCGCAGCACGTCGCTGGTGCGCGACTGCGCCGCGCCCGCGGGCAGCTGCACGTTGGTGATGATGTAGCCCTGGTCTTCGTTCGGCAGGAACGAGGTGGGCAGGCGCGTGTACACCAGCGCGACCGCGCCCAGCAGCACGGCGTAGATGATCATCATGCGGCCGCCGCGGCGCAGCAGCTTGGCCATCCAGCCTTCGTAGCGGTGGGTGGTGCTCTTGAACGACCGGTTGAACCAGCCGAAGAAGCCCTTCTTGTCGGCGTGGTGCTCGGGGTCGATGGGCTTGAGCAGCGTCGCGCACAGCGCGGGCGTGAGCGACAGGGCCAGGAACGCGGAGAACGCGATCGAGGTGGCCATCGTCGCCGCGAACTGGCGGTAGATGTTGCCGGTGGAGCCGGCGAAGAACGCGAGCGGCACGAACACCGAGATCAGCACCACGGTCACGCCGATCACGGCGCCCGAGATCTGGCCCATGGCCTTGCGCGTGGCCTGCAGCGGCGGCAGGCCTTCCTCGGCCATGATGCGCTCGACGTTCTCGACGACCACGATGGCGTCGTCCACCACGATGCCGATCACCAGCACCATGCCGAACATCGTCAGCACGTTGATCGAGAACCCCATCGCGAGCAGCGCCCCGAAGGTGCCCAGCAGCGCCACCGGCACCACGATGGTCGGGATGATCGTGTAGCGGAAGTTCTGCAGGAACAGGAACATCACGATGAACACCAGCACCACGGCCTCGATCAGCGTGTGGACCACCTTCTCGATCGACACCGAGACGAACTTGGAGGTGTCATAGGGCACGACGTAGTTCACGCCCTGCGGGAAGAACTTCTTCAGCTCTTCCAGCTTGGCCTTCACGGCCTTGGCGGTCGCCAGGGCATTGGCGGACGGCGTGGGCTGCACGCCCAGGCCCACGGCCTGCTTGCCGTTCAGGCGGGCGCTCGTGCTGTAGCTCTGCGATCCCAGTTCGATGCGGGCGACGTCGCTCAGGCGCACGGCGGAGCCGTCGGTGTTGGCGCGCAGCACGATCTTGTTGAACTGCTCGATCGACGTGAGCTGGCCCTGCACCACGATGGTCGCGGCCACGGGCTGGCCCGTCTCGGCGGGCAGGTCGCCCAGGTTGCCGGCCGACACCTGCACGTTCTGCGCGCGGATGGCGGCATTCACCTGGTCGAGCGAGAGGTTGAAGCCCTTCAGCTTGGCCGGGTCGACCCAGATGCGCATCGCGCGCTCGGAGCCGAACTGCGTGAGCGTGCCCACGCCCGCGACGCGCTGCAGCTCGGGCACCACGTTGCGCGCCGCGTAGTCGTTCAGCGCCTCGATGCTCACGTCGGGGTTTTCCGTCGTGAGCATGGCGAACATGAGGAAGTTGGAGCGCGACTGCTCCACGCGCACGCCCTGCTGCGTCACCGCGCTCGGCAGGCGCGGCGTGGCGCGCGAGAGGCGGTTCTGCACGTCCACCTGCGCCAGATCGGCGTTGGTGCCGGGCTCGAAGCTCAGCGTGATCGAGCCCGTGCCGTTGGCCTGGCTCGTCGTCTCGACGTAGGCGAGGCCGCTGGCGCCGTTCATTTCGCGCTCGATGACGGCGAGCACGCTGTCCTCCAGCGTCTGGGCGTTGGCGCCGGGGTAGGCCACCGACACCTGGATGGTCGGCGGCGCCACCGCCGGATACTGCGCGATCGGCAGCTTGGCGATGGAGATTGCCCCCATCACCATGATGAAGATGGTGATGACCCACGCGAAGATGGGTCTCTCGATGAAGAACTTGGCCATGTGCCGCGCTCCGTGTTCTGAGTGTTACTGCTTCGCGGGAGCGGAGGAGGCGGAAGCGGGAGCCTGGGCGGCGGAAGCGCCGCCGGCAGGGGCGGACGCGCCGCCCGCACCCGCCGGTGCGGCACCGGCCGGCTGCCACGCCACGGGCTGGACCACGATGGGGTCGCCGGGCTTGCCGCGCGGCAGCTTCTGGAAGCCGTCCACCATGACCTTCTCGCCGGCCTTCAGGCCATCGAGCACCACCCAGTTCGTTCCCTGCGCGGGGCCGAGCTTGATGGGGCGCGGCGCGAGGTGGTTGTCCGGGCCCACGACCATCACGGTGTCGCCACGCGCGGAACGCGTCACGGCCTGCTGCGGCAGCAGCACGCCGTTGCCCACCTGGGCCTGCTCCAGGCGCACGCGCACATAGAGGCCCGGCAGGAGCTGGCGGTCGGGGTTGGGCACCTCGGCGCGCAGCGTGACCTGGCCGCTGGTGGCGTCCACCGTCAGGTCGGTGAACAGCAGCTTGCCGGCCTGCGGGTACACGCTGCCGTCCTCCAGCACCACGTTCACCGACGCGGTGCCCTTGGAGGCCTGCTTGTACTTGCCGCTCGCCAGGCCGGCCTTGAGCTTCAGCGCATCCGATGCGGACTGCGTGAAGTTGACGTAGAGGGGGTCGATCTGCTGGATCACGGCGAGCTGGGTCGATTCGCCCTGGCCCACCAGCGCGCCTTCGGTCACGAGCGCGCGGCCGATGCGGCCGGAGATCGGGGCCGTCACGGCGGCATAGCCCAGGTTGATGCGGGCGGTGGTCACCGTGGCCTTGGCCGCGGCGACATTGGCCTCGCCCGTCTTCTGCGACGCGACGGCGTTGTCGTATTCCTGCCGGCTCACGGCATTCACGGCCACCAGGGGCTTGTAGCGCTCGGCCAGGGCCCGGGCCTGCGCCAGGGCGGCCTCGGCCTGGGCGACGCTGGCCTGGGCGTTTTCCAGCGAGGCGCGGTAGGGCGCGTCGTCGATCGCGAAGAGGCGCTGGCCGGCCTTGACGTCGCTGCCTTCGGTGAACAGGCGCTTTTGCAGGATGCCGGCCGCGCGGGCACGCACTTCGGCCACACGCGAGGCTTCCAGCCGGCCGGGCAGCTCGGTGACCAGGCCCACGTCGCCGGGCGCGACGGTCACTACGCCCACTTGCGGGGGCGGGGGTGCGCCACCGCCCTGCTGGGCCGGCTGCTCGGACTTGCCGCAGGCCGCGAGCGCGGCGGCAGCAACCAGTGCGAAGCAGAAAAGCCCTGCCCGCGAAGCGCGGCGGTGCGGGGCGGCGGAAGCATCGAGATCAACACTCAAGCGGTACATGGAAGTCCTTCCGGATCGGCGCAGGTGGAAAAGGCTGCCCCAGGGTTTGCGAGAGATCAAAACCATGCGGCGGCCCTTGAATTTCGCCGGCATTATACATACAACCATGAATGTATAATTGCCGGTCTGCTGCGCCGCAGGGGATACGGAAGAGATTCCGTTTCCCGCCGCCAGCCCCTGCAGACCAAGGAGACACCCCACCATGGCCCGACGTACCAAAGAAGATGCGGTCGCCACGCGCAACAGCCTGCTGGATGCGGCAGAGCGAGTTTTTTATCAGAAGGGCGTGTCGCATGCGTCGCTGAATGACATCGCCCAGGCCGCGGGCGCCACGCGCGGGGCCATCTATTGGCATTTCAAGGACAAGGTGGACCTGTTCAACGCCATGATGGAGCGCGTCACGTTGCCGCTGGAGTGTGCGAATGGCGAATACGCGGGCAATGACCGCATGGCGCCGCTGCAGCGCCTGCGGGCCGTGATCGACTTCGTGCTGCGCAGCCTCGAAAGAGACGAATCCATGCGGCGCGTGTTCGAGATCGCCATGTTCCGCGTCGAATACGTGGGCGAGCTGTCCGCCGTGCGCGACCGCCATGTGGAAGCCAGCCTGGAGTTCCGCCAGCAGTTCGCCAACGAGCTGTCGCAGGCTGCGCGGGAGCAGGGGCTCACGCTCGCCTGCCCCCCCGAGGTGGCTGCCGTCGGGCTGCAATCGCTGTTCGACGGGCTGATGCAGGTCTGGATGCTGGGCGACGCGACGTTCGGCCTTGCGGAGACCGGGCGCGCCGCGGTGGCGGCCTACCTGCGGGGCCTGGGCTTCGAGGTGCCGGCGGACTTCGATCCGCTGGCCGACGGGATCCCCTGGCAGATTTGCCAGCCGCGCCGCAACGCCGTGCCATAATCCCGGGCTGGGCCGCAAGGGCCCGCATGCGGCTGTAGCTCAGTGGATAGAGTATTGGCCTCCGAAGCCAAGGGTCGTGGGTTCGATCCCCGCCAGCCGCACCAGTTTCTGCACCACCCGGTGCACGCGCCATGCACCATGGCGCCGATGACCCCCCAGCCGATGCCGATCAGTCCTTGCGTGCTTTCTGCACTTCGATCTGGAACTGCTCGCTGTTCCGAAGGCGCAGGTACTCTTCGGAGGCCGCACGGTAAGCCTGTGTTTCCATGCCGTAGGAAAGCGACAGGGTTTCATAGCGGTCCATTCCTGCGCGGCGCCAGAGTGCGAGATCGGCAATCACTTCCGCGCGGGACAATTCCGTGCCCGGCCCGTGGATGGGCTGGGTGGACTGGGTGGGCGTCTGCGGATACGCGACGAACGGGACAGTGAGGACAAGTGCGCCGATGACGGCTTGAAGGGTCTTCGCGCCCACAGGGCGGACATGGGCAGGGCTGTTCTTTGGCATGGTGAACGGATGGAGGTGGGGTTGCGGGCACCCTCGGCCGGATCGGCCGCACGGTGGTTCCTGGATTTCGAGCAAGGATGGGCTGGGGGCGTTGTGGGCTCTCCTTTCTGGCCATCTGGTGGGCGGAGCCTGACAGGGCGCGTTGGTCGTTGAGCGCTATTCGTTGAGCGCGATGGGCGCCGAGACCGCGGGCGTCGGTGTCCAGCCGCCGCCGAGCGCCTTGAAAATCGATACGGCCGACCGCGCCGCTTCCGTATCGGCCTGCACTTGCGCATCCACGGTGCCCAGCAGGCTTTCGTCGGCCTGCAGCACTTCGATCAGGCTGACCACGCCCTTGTCATAGGCCGCGCCGGCCGCTTGCCGGGCCCGTGTCAGCGAGCCCGCGCCTTCCGCCAGCCTGGAGGCCTGTTCCCGTCTGCGGTCCAGCGCCACCAGCGAGTTCTCGACGTCTTCCGTGGCCCGCAGAACGGTTTGCCGGTAGGCCGCGAGTGCCTCGGCTTCCTGTGCCCGGGCGTTCTCGATCTGCGCGTCGATCCGCCCGAAGTCGAACAACCTCCAGCGCAGGCCCGCCACGGCCCCTGCCTGGGAAGCGCCGCCCGTGAAGAGATTTCCGCTCGAGACGGAGGTGGCACTCCCGACGAGGCCGCTGAGCGAAATCTTCGGGTAGTACTCGGCCATTGCCACGCCGATGCGCGCGTTGGAAGCGGCGAGGCGCCGTTCGGCGGCGATGATGTCCGGGCGGCGCCTCAGCAGGTCGCCCGGGGTTCCGCTGGGCGCCAGGTGCAGCGTGGCCGGAACGGGGCGCACCGCTGCCAACTCCGCCCGGTAGGCGCCGGGCATGGCCCCCAGCATCCCATCCATGGCGTTCATTGCGGCTTCCAGCGCGGCTTCGAGAACAGGGAGCGTGGCCTGGGTGCGTGCGAGGGCGCCCTCCACTTGCCGTACCTGAAGCTCGGCCGCCAATCCCTTTTTCCAGCGGAGATCGATGGTGGATCGCAATTGCTGCTGGGTCTGCACCTGCTGGCGAGCCACGGCGATGCGCGCTTGCAGCCCGCGGATCTGCAGATAGATATCTGCCGTCTGCGCGGCGATGGCAAGGTGCACGGCAGCAGCCCCGGCCTCGGCGGACTGGTACTCGGCCAGCGAGGCCTGGCGGGCCCGCCGCAGGCCTCCGAACAGGTCCAACTCCCAACTGGCGCTGAGCGTGGCCTCGTGGGCGTTGCCGTAACGATCGAAGCCGGGCGTCGCGTCCAGCAACCGCCCCAGGGGCGTTTCCACGGACTGGTAACTCCTGGCCGTCTGTGCGGCGGCGCTGCCGGACGGAAGCAAGGCGGCAGTGGACGCCTGCAGGCCCGCGCGGGCCTGCAGGACACGTGCCGACGCCTGCGCGAGGTCCAGGTTCTGCTGCAGCGCGAGGGAGACGAAGTGCGTGAGCTGGGGATCGCCGAACGCTCTCCACCATGCGGAAAGGTCGACGGTGGACGGGGAAGCCGGGCTTGCCGCCACCTCCGCCGGGCGGATGCCCATGAAGGCGGCGGGCATCGGCGTTTCGGGCTGCCGGTAGTCCGGGCCGACGGCACAGCCGGAGGTGAGACCGGCCAGGAGCAGAGCTGCGAAAGTGGAGAGGCGGTGCATGGCGGAGGGCGGCAGCGTTAGTGACGATGTGACTATATTACCAATCGGTCACTCGTTGCGCAGTTTTTTTATCCGGGTAAGCTAGCTCCCATGAGCACCTCAAGCGTCTATCCCGTTTCCGCGCGCGGGCCTGTCGAGCACGATGTGCGCGAGCAGATCGTCAGCGCCGCCAAAGAGCACTTCAGCCGGTATGGCTATGAGAAGACGACGGTGTCCGATCTCGCCAAGGCGGTGGGTTTTTCCAAGGCCTACATCTACAAGTTCTTCGAATCGAAGCAGGTCATCGGCGAAATGATCTGCTCCAACTGCCTGATGGAGATGGAGGCCGAGATCCGGGAGGCCGTCGCCGGCACCGATCAGCCTCCGGAGCAATTGCGGCGCCTTTTCAAGGCCGTGGTGGCAGCCACGCTGCGGCTTTTCTCCGAGGACCGCAAGCTGTACGAGATCGCCATTTCGGCATCGACCGAGGGCTGGCAGGCCGCACGGGCTTACGAGAAGCGCATCCAGCAACTGCTGCTGGACATCCTCGAAGCGGGTCGCCAGCGTGGCGACTTCGAGCGCAAGACACCGCTGGATGAAGCAGGGCGCGCCATCTTCCTGATCATGCGCCCCTACCTGAACCCGCTGTTGCTCCAGTACAGCCTGGACCAGGCGCAGGAAGCGCCGGCGCAATTGGCCGGATTGGCGCTGAGAAGCCTCTCGCCCTGAATTTCTCGGCTGTGACCATTGACACTATTGGTCACTAATCACAAAATCGGGTCCTGCATCACTTACGGGACTCACATGCTTCGGCACCGTCATCTGTCTATTGCCGCGTGGGGCGCACTGTCGCTTGCACTCACGGCGTGCGGGAAAAGCGCTCCGCCCGATCCGCGCACCCAACCCCCTCTTGTCCGCACGGTTCTCGTGACTCCCGGAGCGGCGTCGGAACGTGCTTTCACCGGCACCGTTGCCGCCCGGGTCCAGAGCGACCTCGGTTTCCGGGTTCCAGGCAAGGTGCTGGAGCGGATGGTGGATACGGGGCAGGCCGTCAGACGCGGGCAACCGCTGATGCGGATCGATCCGGTGGATCTGAGGCTGGCAGCCCAGGCCCAGGACGAAGCTGTCATGGCTGCCCAGGCGCGTTCGCGGCAGGCGAGCGACGAAGAGGCGCGCTACCGCGATCTGCAGGGCACAGGCGCGATCTCGGCATCGGCCTACGACCAGATCAAGGCGGCAGCGGACACTGCCAGGGCCCAGCTCAGGGCGGCCGAAGCGCAGGCGGCGGTTTCCCGCAATGCCAGCCGGTATGCGGAGCTGTCGGCTGACGCCGATGGCACCGTGATGGAAACGCTCGCCGAGCCGGGGCAGGTGGTCGGTGCCGGCCAGGTGGTGGTGCGTATCGCCCATGCCGGCAAGCGCGAAGCCGCCATCCAGTTGCCGGAGAACCTGCGGCCGGCCCTGGGCTCCACGGCCCAGGCCGCCTTGTTCGGCAAGGAAGACGCCACCGTCCAGGCGCGCCTGCGCCAGTTGTCCGATGTGGCCGACAAGACCACCCGCACGTTCGAGGCGCGGTATGTGCTGGATACCGGTGTGGCCGGAAACGCGCCGCTCGGCAGCACGGTCACGCTCCGGCTCGGCAACACCCTGCAGGCCGGCAAGGCCACCTGGCAGGTTCCCATCAGCGCCATCCTCGACCAGGGCCAGGGTGCGGCCGTCTGGGTGGTCCATGGCGAGCAGGTGAAGCGCCAGCCGGTCACCATCGTTCAAATGGCGGACGGCAACGCCCAGGTGACGGGGGCACTTGCCCGGGGGGACCGGATCGTCGCGCTGGGGGCCCATCTGCTGAGCGAGGGCGCGCAGGTGCGCCTGGCCGGCGACGCCCCGCCATCGGCCCCGGCGGCGGGAGCGTCCCGTGGGTGAGGGCCGCTTCAACCTGTCGGCGCTTGCGGTCCGCGAGCGCTCCATCACGCTGTTCCTGATCCTTCTGATCTCCCTGACCGGCGTGTTCGCTTTCCTGAAGCTGGGCCGGGCGGAAGACCCGGCCTTCACGGTCAAGGTGATGACGATCATCACGGCCTGGCCCGGTGCGACCGCGCAGGAGATGCAGGACCAGGTCGCGGAAAAACTGGAAAAGCGCCTGCAGGAACTGCGCTGGTACGACCGGACGGAGACCTTCGTCCGGCCGGGGCTTGCCTTCACCACGTTGACCCTGCTCGATTCCACACCTCCCGGCGAAGTGCAGGACGAGTTCTACCAGGCGCGCAAGAAGCTCGGCGATGAGGCCAGGACCCTTCCCGCGGGCGTGATCGGCCCGATGGTGAACGACGAATACGCGGACGTGACCTTCGCGATCTACGCCCTCAAGGCGCGCGGCGAGGAGCCGCGGTTGCTGGTGCGCGACGCCGAGGCGCTGCGCCAGCGGCTCCTGCATGTGCCGGGGGTCAAGAAGGTCAACATCGTCGGCGAGCAGTCCGAGCGGATCTTCGTGGAGTTTTCGCACGAGCGGCTGGCCACGCTCGGCATCGGCCCGCAGGATGTTTTCACGGCCCTGAACAACCAGAACGCGCTGACACCCGCAGGCTCGGTCGAAACCCGCGGCCCGCAGGTGTTCATCCGCATCGAGGGCGCCTTCGACGAACTGCAGAAGATCCGCAATGTGCCCATCGTGGCGCAAGGCCGCACGGTCAAGCTCTCGGACATCGCCACCGTCCGGCGCGGCTATGAGGACCCGTCCACCTTCATCATCCGCAACGGCGGAGAGCCTGCGCTGCTGCTCGGCGTCATCATGCGCGACGGCTGGAACGGCCTCGATCTGGGCAAGGCACTGGACAAGGAAGTGGGCGCCATCAACACGGAGATGCCGCTCGGCATCGGCCTCAGCAAGGTGACGGACCAGTCGGTGAACATCAGCGCGTCGGTCGACGAGTTCATGCTCAAGTTCCTGGCGGCACTGCTGGTCGTGCTCGTGGTGTGCTTCGTCAGCATGGGCTGGCGGGTGGGCGTGGTGGTGGCTGCCGCGGTGCCGCTCACGCTGGCGGCCGTGTTCGTGGTCATGGCCGCCACGGGCAAGAACTTCGACCGCATCACCCTCGGCTCGCTGATCCTCGCGCTCGGCCTGCTGGTGGACGACGCCATCATCGCAATCGAGATGATGGTGGTGAAGATGGAAGAGGGCTACGACCGTGTGGCCGCATCCGCCTATGCCTGGAGCCACACGGCAGCGCCCATGCTCTCCGGCACGCTGGTCACGGCGGTGGGCTTCATGCCCAACGGGTTCGCACGGTCCACCGCGGGCGAATACACCAGCAACATGTTCTGGATCGTCGGCATCGCCCTCATCGTGTCCTGGGTGGTGGCCGTGGTGTTCACGCCCTACCTGGGCGTCAGGATGCTGCCCGATCTCAAAAAGGTCGAGGGCGGGCATGCAGCGATGTACGGCACGCCCCGCTACGAGCGCTTCCGCCGGTTGCTGGGAAGCGTCATCGCCCGCAAATGGGCCGTTGCCGCGGCCGTGGGAAGCCTCATGGTGGCCGCGGTGCTGGGCATGTCCATCGTGAAAAAGCAGTTCTTCCCGATCTCCGACCGGCCCGAGGTGATGGTCGAGGTGCAGATGCCCTATGGCACATCCATCGATCAGACGAGCGAAACCACCCGCAAGGTGGAGGCCTGGCTGGCCGGGCAGCCCGAGGCGGAGATCGTGACCGCCTATGTCGGGCAGGGTGCGCCGCGCTTCTTCCTGGCCATCTCGCCCGAGCTGCCCGACCCGTCCTTCGCCAAGATCGTCGTGCGCACCGCGAGCCAGGAACAGCGCGACGCGCTCAAGCTGCGGTTCCGCGAGGCGGTGGCACAGGGCCTGGCGCCGGAGGCGCAGTTGCGGGCCACGCAGATCGTGTTCGGGCCGTACTCGCCCTTTCCCGTGGCGTACCGCATCTCCGGCCCCGATCCGGAGCAACTGCGGGTGATCGCCAGCCAGGTGCAGAAGGTGATGCACGACAGCCCGATGGTGCGGACAGTGAACTCCGACTGGGGGGTGCGGACTCCCGCGCTGCGCTTCACCCTGGACCAGGACCGGCTGCAGGCCCTCGGCCTGACATCCTCCAACGTCGCGCAGCAACTGCAGTTCCTGCTGAGCGGTGTGCCCGTCACCACCGTGCGCGAAGACATCCGTACGGTGCAGGTGGTGGCGCGGTCCGCGGGCGAGACGCGGCTCGACGTGGCGAAGATCGGCGACTTCACGCTCGCCACCGCCACCGGCCAGCGCGTGCCGCTGTCGCAATTGGGCGAGCTCTCGGTGCAGATGGAAGAGCCCATCATGCGCCGCCGCGACCGCGTGCCGACCATCACCGTCCGCGGGGACATCGACGACCAGCTCCAGCCGCCCGATGTGTCGACCGCCATCACCCGGCAACTGCAACCCATCAGGGAGGCCTTGCCGGCGGGCTACCGCATCGACGAGGCGGGCTCCATCGAGGAATCCGGCAAGGCGATGGCGGCGATGCTGCCGCTCTTCCCGATCATGATCGCGGTCACGCTGATCATCATCATCCTGCAGGTGCGGTCGATGTCGGCGATGGTCATGGTGTTCCTGACCAGCCCATTGGGGCTCATCGGCGTGGTGCCCACGCTGATCCTGTTCCAGCAGCCCTTCGGCATCAACGCGCTGGTCGGGCTGATCGCGCTGTCGGGCATCCTGATGCGCAACACGCTGATCCTGATCGGGCAGATACAGCACAACGAGCAGGAGGGGCTGGACCCGTTCCACGCGGTGGTGGAGGCCACGGTCCAGCGGGCCCGCCCCGTGATCCTGACGGCGCTGGCCGCGATCCTCGCCTTCATTCCGCTGACCCATTCGGTGTTCTGGGGAACGCTGGCCTACACGCTGATCGGCGGGACCCTGGCTGGCACCGTGCTCACGCTCGTGTTCCTGCCGGCCATGTACGCCATCTGGTTCCGCATCCGGCCAGCCGCCCGCCCGGCGTAGGCGCCGCCCACCCCCCGCCAACGCAGAACCACAGGGCTTTTCGCCGAAGCCCCCGGCGGTGCGTTCGCGGGGTTTTCAACCCGCAGGCGAGGCCCCATTGCGGCGCCTCTCTGCAGATTTCCCTACGTACATGGAAGAAGGATCCGAGCGATGAAAAAACCAGAAGTCGTGGTGGTGACCGGCGTCTCTTCGGGCATCGGCCGTGCCGCAGCACTTTCGTTCGCCGCACGCGGGTGCCGGGTGTTCGGTTCGGTCCGGCGCCTGGCCGGTGCGGTGCCGCTGCAGGGTGTCGAGCTGTTCGAAATGGATATCCGGCAGGAGGCATCGGTTCGCGACGGGATCGGGGCCGTCATCGACCGTGCGGGGCGGATCGACGTGCTGGTCAACAACGCCGGCGTCAACCTGCTGGGCGCGGTGGAGGAGACCAACCTCGAGGAGGCCCGTTCGCTGTTCGACACCAACCTGTTCGGCCTGCTGCGCACGGCGCAGGCGGTGCTGCCGCACATGCGCGCTCAGCACGGCGGACGCATCGTCAACGTGAGTTCCGTGCTCGGATTTCTGCCGGCCCCCTACATGGGCCTGTACTCGGCCTCCAAGCATGCGGTCGAGGGCCTGTCGGAAACGCTGGACCACGAGGTGCGGCAGTTCGGCATCCGCGTCGCGCTGGTGCAGCCGTTCTATACAAAGACGCGCCTGGATGCCAACTCCCCCCAGGCAGCGGCGACCATTGCGGCGTATGACCGCGAGCGACAGGTGGTCGCGCGCGCGGTGGCCGAGAGCGTGAACGGCGCGGCCGAACCCAAGGGCGTCGCAGAGGCCATCGTGGAGGCGGCGCTCGGCCCCTGGCGCATGCGCCATGCCCCTGCGGGGCAGGCCGCTCTTTTGAGCAGGCTGCGGCGGTTCATGCCCTCCGGCCCGGTCGATTCCAGTCTCAGGAAAAAGCTGGGTCTGGGCTGACGGCCCTGCACCCCCGCTGGGTCCGTCATTGGCGTGGCGGGACGTCTTCGCCAACGCCCGGTGGTGTGGCAGGGGCCGGATCGTCCGTGCCTATCGCCTTGCCGGCGGCCGCTCCGCCGAATGCGCCGGCCACGCCGCCCACGGCGCCGCCGACCACCACGCCGATCGGGCCTGCCACGGCCACGCCGACCGCGGCGCCGGTGGCCGCCCCGGCCATCACGCCGCCGCCCATGAGGACGGACCGGGATTCGCGCTCCGCTTCCTCCGGCGCGAGCTGGATCTGTGCCGCGGGCCGCGGGTCCTGCGAGGGGACGCCGTAGCCGGGGACGTGTTCGACACCGTCTTCCTCGGTGCGGATGCCGTGGGATGCGGGGGGCGTTTCGGGTTGCATGGTTGTTCTCCTTCGGATGGGGTGTGGTGCGTGCCGGGTGGCCCGCTCCGTCCGTTGTATCGCCCGGGCCGCGCGGCCTGCGCCGGTCTTCGGACCGTGGGCGTGTCAGCCGATGCCCGGTCCACGGCCTACATGCCGGGTGCGCCTTGACTTACATCAAGCCGTGCGGGCGCAGGCCTGCGGGCGCGGCTGTGGGCGCCATCGGGTGCCGCGACGCGTTCCCGTCCGACGGGCGGGGGCGGGCGAGCGGTGCCCCAATGGGGCGTCCCAGCAGCCATTTGCAACGAGGTGCCCATGTCCAAGTCCCACCGCCACTGGCCCGATCTCGCGTCTGGACGGGTGGCCGCGAAACCGCGCGATCTCAAGCGGCGCAGGCAGCGCGAGGCCATGCTGCGGCCCGGCGCGCAGGCCCCGTGCTACCCCGAGCCCGAGCCCCCGGTCTGGAAGCCGCTGGGCTGAGCCGCCGCTGTTTTCGCGGGTGCGACCCGCGCTTCAGGCCGGGCTGCAGGCGCCGTCCACGAACACCTTGAGTTCGCCGCTGCGGAACGCCGTCCAGGTCTCGTCGCTCGTGAGCGGCGCCGTCACGACCACGGCGACCTTGTCCTGCGGCGTGGTGTGCGCGGAAAAGTCGATGCGCAGGTCCTCGTCGCACAGGCGAGCCTGCGAGAACGGATGGCGGCGCTCGATGTAGTAGAGGTGGGTGGAGGCGTGCGCCCACAGCGCCTGCCCGTTGGAGAGCAGGAAGTTGAACGTGCCGTGCGGCGCGATGTGCGCGGCCAGCTCGCGCAGCGTGAGCGTGAGTTCCTCGACGCTGGGCACCGCCGCGTGGGACTTGGACAGCTCCTGCATGATCCAGCAGAACGCATGCTCGCTGTCGGTGGTGCCCACGGGGTGGAAATGCGCGTGCAGGCGCGGGCGGAAGTCCTTCAGGTCGCCGTTGTGCGCGAACACCCAGTAGCGGCCCCAGAGTTCGCGCACGAACGGGTGGCAGTTCTGCAGCGCCACGCTGCCCTGCGTGGCCTTGCGGATGTGGGCGATGACGTTGCGGCTGCGGATCGGGTAGCGGCGGATCAGCTCGGCCACCGGCGAATCGACGGCGCGCTCATGGTCCACGAAATGGCGCAGCCCGCGGTCCTCGAAGAACGCGATGCCCCAGCCGTCGGAATGGTCGCCCGTGCGGCCGCCGCGCTGCGCGAAGCCCGTGAAGCTGAAGGTCACGTCCGTGGGCGTGTTGGCATTCATTCCGAGCAGCTGGCACATGGTGGAGCGAAGGAGGAGGCTGAGAAGAAAAGAGGGAGAAAGCCGAGGGCGCCGCCGTCAGCCGCGCCGCGGCGCGCGCAGCTGCCACGCGGCCACGAGCGCCAGCAGGCACAGGCCCGTGAGCAGCAGGAAGGTGTCTCCGAAGGCGGCGATGCGCGCCGGGCTGCTGGCAGCGTTCTGCAGCGAGTCGCCGTGCGCGGCGATGCGCCACTCCAGCACGATGCCGCACAGGCTCACGCCGGCCGCGCCGCCCAGCATGCGCACGAAGCTGATGGCGCTCGATCCCTGCGAGATGAGCGACTTGTCCAGCGGCCGCATGGCGCCGAGGTTGAGCGAGGGCAGGATGAACCCCAGGCCGATGCGCCCCAGCACCGCGAAGGCCACGAGCATCCAGAGCGCCGTGTGCAGACCCACGAACACCATCAGCCCGAACGAGAGCGCGAGCAGCGCGAGCCCGGTGCCCACCAGCACGTGCGTGGGCTGGCGGTCGGCCATGCGCCCGACGATGGGGATGGTGGCCGCGAGCACGAGGCCGGCCGGCAGCATGAGCGTGCCCACGTGCGAGGCCGAGAGCTGCAGGCCCAGCTGCATGAACACGGGCAGCAGGTAGGTGGAGCCGAAGAGCGCGGTGCCGTAGATGAACGCGACCACGCTGCCCATCGCGAACTGCCGCACCTCGAAGAGGCGCAGGTCCATGAGCGGGCGCGCGCCGCGCGCGATCAGCCGCCGCTCCCAGGCGATGAAGGCGGCCAGCGATGCCAGCGCGGCCAGCAGCAGCAGGCCCGATTCCAGCGCGGGGCCGCTGTGCAGCGAGACCAGGCCGTTCAGCAGGCAGAGCGTGCCCACCGCGCCGAGCAGCAGGCCCACCCAGTCGAGCGAGGCGCCCGCACGGTCTGCCGCCACGCCGCCGGGGCTGCTCACGGGCACGTAGCGGTAGGCCAGGGCGATGGAGGCGAGGCAGAACGGCACCACCATGAAGAAGATCGAGCGCCAGCCGAACCAGTCCACCAGCAGGCCGCCCACGCTGGGCCCGATGGCCGGCGCCAGCACCACGCCCATGCCGAAGATGCCGCTCGCGCGGCCCTGTTCGTGGGGCTGGAAGGCGTGCAGGATGATGACGGCCGGGATGGGCTGCACGACGCCGGCCGCCAGGCCCTCGACGACGCGCGCCGCCAGCACGAGGCCGTAGTGGCTTGCCAGGCCGCCGCCGATGCCGCCGGCCAGCAGCAGCACCATGGCGCCCACGTAGGTGGCGCGGTAGCCGTAGCGCGCCAGCAGCCAGGGTGTGGTGAGCATGGCCACGGTGGTGGCCACCATGAAGCCCGAGGTCACCCACTGCGCGCGCTCCTGCCCGAGCGTGAAGTGGTGGCTCATGTCGGGGATGGCCACGTTCACGATGGTGGACGACATGATCGACGCCATCGTGCCGACCATCACCGAGAGCAGCAGCAGCCACCGGTAGCGCTCGCCGTAGCGCTCGCGCAGTAGGGCTGCGGAGCCGGGACGGGGCGCGGCGGGGGGCGTGCTCATCGTGTGGGGAATGCGGGTGCAGAGGCGGGTGGGGAACGCAGCGAAAGGGGCGCGTCCCCGGGCCGGGCCGGCCGGCGGGCGCTCAGGTGCGTTCCGACCAGAGCTTGCCGCCCGTGGCCCAGTTCTCGCGCTTCACGTCGGTGATGAGGATGTCCACGGATTCGGGCGAGCCGCCGAGGATCTCGACGGAGACGCGGGTGATTTCTTCCACGAGCTTCTTCTTCTGCTCGACGGTGCGGCCTTCCATCATTTCGATGTGGTACGTGGGCATGGATCGGGGTCCTTCAGCGGCTGGGGGATGGGAGGGAAGCGGCCATCATATCGGCGCGGAACCCGGCCGCGGGGCCTCGGGCGGCGGCAATTCCGCGGCGCAGGCCGGGCACAGGCACGCACGGTCGCGCTGCCCGGGCGGGATGCGCGCCAGCGCCTGCGGCGGCACCCGCACGTCCATGCACCAGCAGTCCTGGGGCGGCAGGCCCGCCGCCATGGCGCAGGTGTTGGCGCGGCCGCAGACGGGGCAGCGCACCGCCGGGTCGGGCTCGGGGATGGCGGGCGCCGGTGCGGGCGGGAAGGTGTCTTGCATGGGGGCTGGCAGGCCGAGGATGCGCGGGTGGGCCAGTGTAGGCGCCGGCAGCCCCTACAGGGGCGTTTCAGGCATCAAAAGACCTTCATGCCGCCGGATCCATTCAATAGTTTGCTATCAATAATATAGCTGTTGGGTCAGGCCGGCAGCGCGCGGGTACCGGCGCCGGCCTGGAGCTGGAACACGGCGACGGCGCGCACGAGCTGGGCGGCCTGGGCTTCCAGCGAGCCGGTGGCGGCAGCGGCCTCCTCGACCAGCGCAGCGTTCTGCTGGGTGACGAGGTCCATCTGCGAGACGGCCTGGTTCACCTGCTCCAGCCCGGTGGTCTGTTCCTGGCTCGCGGCGCTGATCTCGCCCACGATGTCGGTCACGCGGCGCACGCCCTCGACCACTTCGCGGATCACCGAGCCGGCCTCTTCCACGAGGCGGTTGCCGGCGTCCACGCGGTGCACCGAATCGTCGATGAGGCCCTTGATCTCCTTGGCGGCGGAGGCGGAGCGCTGGGCGAGGGTGCGGACCTCGGCGGCGACGACGGCGAAGCCGCGGCCCTGCTCGCCGGCGCGGGCGGCCTCGACGGCGGCGTTGAGGGCGAGGATGTTGGTCTGGAAGGCGATGGAGTCGATGACGCCGATGATGTCCACGATCTTGCGCGAGGAGGTGTGGATGCCGCCCATCGTGTCCACCACGTTGCCGACCACCTCGCCGCCGCGCAGGGCCATGCCCGAGGCGGCCTGCGCGAGCTGGTGGGCCTGGCGCGCGTTGTCGGCGTTCTGGCGCACGGTGGAGGTCATCTGCTCCATCGACGCGGCCGTCTGCTGCAGCGCGCTGGCCTGCTCCTCGGTGCGGCTGGAGAGGTCGAGGTTGCCGCTCGCGATCTCGCTGGAGGCGGAGGCGATGCCCTCCGCGCCGTGGCGCACCTGGCCCACGGTGGTGCGCAACTGCTCGCCCATGGCATCGAGCGCGCGCAGCAGTTGCCCGGTTTCGTCGCCGGGCGTGGGGCCCACGCGGTGCGTGAGGTCGCCCGCGGCCACCGTCTCCGCCACCTGCACGGCGCGCGCGAGCGGCCGGGTGATGCCGCGCGTGATCAGCACGGCCAGCGCCACGGCGGTGAGCACCGCCACCACGCCCAGCACGACCATCTGCGTGCGGCCGCGCGCATAGTCGGCCCGGATCGCGTCGGCCGTGCCGTTGATGCTGGCGCGCTGCTGGTCCAGCAGCGCCTGCAGGCTGTCGAGGTAGCGCACGCCGGCACCGCGGAAATCCTGGTTGAAGATGCGCTCGGCCTCCTCGGCGCGGCCTTCGGCTTTCGCCTTGCTGACGGCGTCGCGCGCGGCGATGTACTGCTGGCGGGCCTGCGAGAGCGTGGCGAAGAGCGCTTTCTCCTCGGGCGTTTCCAGCAGCGATTCGAGCTGCTTCTGCTGCTCGGAGGACATGCGGGACGCCTGCGTGTTCTCGTCGGCGAAGAAGGCGGCGAGCGATGGGTCGGCGCTCTTGGCCACCGCCGTGGTGCGGCGCACGCTGGTGTGGATGGTGCGGTACCAGTCCGAGACGAGCCGCTCCTTGGTGAGGGGCCGGGCCATCATGGCATCGGTCTCGGTGGCGACGGACTGGAGCCGCCAGATGCCCACGGCCAGGATGGTCACGGTGAGCAGGATGAGCGCCGCGAAGGCCATGGCCAGGCGCGTGCCGATCGAAAAGTTTTGGAGGGGGGAATGCATGGGGGCGGACTCGGAGGTGGGGGTGGTCCCCTCTCTAACGGCCGAGTGTGCCATTTCTTGATCCAAATCATTGCAATTTCCAGGGTTTTCCCTGATTGCCATGTGTGATTTGTTACATGAATAAATGGTGCGGCGCACAAAAAAGCGGCTCCCGCAGGAGCCGCTTTTTGCCGGACAGGGTGCGCGCGTCAGGCCGCGGATTTCACCTTCAGCCGCCAGGCGTGCAGCAGGGGTTCGGTGTAGCCGCTCGGCTGCTCCACGCCCTTGAAGACGAGGTCGCAGGCCGCCTGGTACGCCGGCGATGCGGCGAAGCGGCCGGCCATCGGCTGGTAGGCTGGGTCGCCCGCGTTCTGCTGGTCCACCACCGCGGCCATGCGCTCGAAGGTTTCCTTCACCTGGGCTTCGGTCACCACGCCGTGCAGCAGCCAGTTGGCGATGTGCTGGCTGCTGATGCGCAGCGTGGCGCGGTCTTCCATCAGGCCCACGTCGTGGATGTCGGGCACCTTGGAGCAGCCCACGCCCTGGTCGACCCAGCGCACCACGTAACCCAGGATGCCCTGCGCGTTGTTGTCCAGCTCCTGCTGCTTCTCGGCATCGGTCCACTGCGGGTCGGCGGCCACGGGCACGGTGAGCAGGCCCGTGAGCAGCGTGTCGCGCTCGGCGCCGGCGTCCTGCTGTTCGAGCGCCTTCTGCACGTCGGCCACGTTGACCTGGTGGTAGTGCAGCGCGTGCAGCGTGGCGGCCGTGGGGCTGGGCACCCAGGCGGTGTTGGCGCCGGCCTTGGGATGGGCGATCTTCTGCTCCAGCATGGCCTTCATGAGGTCGGGCATGGCCCACATGCCCTTGCCGATCTGCGCGCGGCCGCGCAGCCCGCAGGCCAGGCCCACGAGCACGTTGTTCTTCTCGTAGGCCTGGATCCAGGCGCTGGTCTTCATGTCGCCCTTGCGCACCATCGGGCCGGCGCGCATGGCGGTGTGCATCTCGTCGCCCGTGCGGTCCAGGAAGCCGGTGTTGATGAAGGCCACGCGCGCGCTGGCGGCGGCGATGCAGGCCTTCAGGTTCACGCTGGTGCGGCGCTCCTCGTCCATGATGCCCAGCTTGACGGTGTTCTCGGGCAGACCCAGCAGCCGCTCCACCCGGCCGAAGAGTTCGCTCGCGAAGGCGACTTCCGCGGGGCCGTGCATCTTCGGCTTGACGATGTAGACGCTGCCCTTGCGCGAGTTGCGCACGCCGTCCTTGCCCTGCCCCTGCAGGTCGCGCAGCGCGATGGCGGTGGTGACCACGGCGTCCAGAATGCCTTCGGGGATCTCGCGCTGCGCGCCCTGCGCATCGGTCCAGAGGATGGCCGGGTTGGTCATCAGGTGGCCCACGTTGCGCAGGAACATGAGCGAGCGGCCGTGCAAACGCACTTCGCCGCGGCCGTCCGGCGCGGTGTAGAGGCGGTCGGGGTTGAGCCCGCGCGTGAGGGCCTTGCCGCCCTTCTGGAAGGTTTCGGTGAGCGTGCCCTGCAGGATGCCGAGCCAGTTGGCGTAGCCGGCCACCTTGTCGTCGGCGTCCACCGCGGCCACGGAATCCTCCAGGTCGAGGATGGTGGAGAGCGCGGCCTCCAGCACCAGATCGCTCACGCCGGCCGGGTCGGTCTTGCCGATGGGCGTGCCGCGGTCGATGCGGATGTCCAGGTGCAGGCCGTTGTGGCGCAGCAGCACTGAGGACGGCGCGGCGGCGTCGCCCTGGTAGCCCACGAACTGGGCGGGGTCCTTCAGGCCCGTGGTGGAGCCATCTTCCAGCGCCACGGCGAGCTGGCCGCCTTCGATGCGGTAGGCCGCGGCGTCCTTGTGCGAGCCGGCCGCGAGCGGGGCGCTGGTGTCCAGCACGTTGCGCGCGTACGCGATCACCCGGGCGCCGCGCACGGGGTTGTAGCCCTGGCCCTTCTCGGCGCCGCCGTCCTCGGGGATGGCGTCGGTGCCGTAGAGCGCGTCGTAGAGCGAGCCCCAGCGCGCGTTGGCGGCGTTGAGCGCGTAGCGCGCGTTCAGGATCGGCACCACGAGCTGCGGGCCCGCCTGCAGCGCCAGTTCGTCGTCCACGTTGGCCGTGGTGGCCTGTACGGCGCCGGGCTGCGGCACCAGGTAGCCGATCTGCTC
Organism: Acidovorax sp. NCPPB 4044; assembly: GCF_028069655.1. Taxonomy (NCBI): domain Bacteria; kingdom Pseudomonadati; phylum Pseudomonadota; class Betaproteobacteria; order Burkholderiales; family Comamonadaceae; genus Acidovorax; species Acidovorax sp. NCPPB 4044. The sequence continues at coordinate 4,316,240 of NZ_JAMCOS010000001.1, read as the reverse complement.
CAGGAAGCCGCGGTAGCCGGCCATGTCGGCGATGGGGCCCGGGTGGGCCTGGTGCCACGTGTCCAATTCCTTCTGCAGGCGGTCGCGCTCGGCCAGCAGGGCGATGTTCCTGGGCGCCAGCTCGGCCACGAGGGCGTCGAAGCCGGACCAGAACGCGGCGGTATCGACGCCGGTGCCGGGCAGCACGCGGTCTTCGATGAATCGGTGCAGGGAGGAGGCCACTTGCAGGCCGTGGACGGTGGTGCGGTCGGTCATGGTGTGCGGCAGGGTCGGTGAGTGAACGGAACGATGGGAGGGGAGGGCGAAGGTCGCCGCCCGCGGGGAAGACGCGGCAGGGCGGCCACCGTGAGGCCACTGTATTTGAATTGTTTATCCGCATAAACAGCGCACAAATCTCAGAACCAGTGACTTTTTTGCACAAATCCACCGGTGTCGCGCAGATGGCGGGCGCATGCAACAACGGTGTCCGTTCGTTTGCTATTTAATTAATAGCAAACTATTCAATGGAATCGGCGGCATGGATGTGATCCGGCCTGGAACTGTTTTGTCCCGTCCCGGCGCGCGGCACGGCGATGCGTTACATCCCTGCCCATAATCGCCCGCCATGGACAAGCTCAAGGCCTTCGAGTCGTTCGTGTCGGTCGCGACGCGCGGCAGCCTCACGGCCGCGGCGCGTGCCGAGGGCGTGGCGCCGGCCATCATGGGGCGGCGGCTCGATGCGCTGGAAGAGCACCTGGGCGTGAAGCTCATGGTGCGCACCACGCGGCGCATCAGCCTCACGCACGAGGGCAGCGCCTTCCTGGAGGACTGCCAGCGCCTGCTGGCCGACGTGGCCGAGGCCGAGGCCAGCGTCTCGGTGGGCGGTGCGCGCGCCACCGGGCACCTGCGCATCACCGCGCCCGCGGGCTTCGGGCGGCGGCACGTGGCGCCGCTGGTGCCGCTGTTTCGCGACCTGCACCCGGACGTGAGCATTTCGCTCAACCTCAGCGACCGCGTGGTGGACCTGGCCGGCGAAGGCTTCGACTGCGCGGTGCGCGTGGGCGACCTGCCGGATTCCTCGCTCGTGAGCGTGCGCATCGCCGACAACCGCCGGCTCTGCGTGGCCACGCCGGCCTACCTGGAGCGCCACGGCACGCCGCGCCACCCCGCCGACCTGGCGCGCCACGCCTGCCTGACCCTGTCGAGCGACGCCTCGCAGACGCGCGGCTGGGCGTTCCGCATGCCCGCGGCCGAGGGCGACGGCGCGACCGGCGAGGTGGCGCACTTCAAGCCCGCCGGTCCGCTCGACTGCTCCGACGGCCAGGTGCTGCACGACTGGTGCCTGGGCGGCTGGGGCATCGCCTGGCGCAGCACCTGGGAGGTGGAGTCAGAGATCGCGGCCGGCCGCCTCGTGGCCGTGCTGGAGGATTTCGCCGCACCGCCCAACGGCATCTACGTGGTCTTTCCCCATGCGCGCCATCTGCCGCTGCGCGTGCGCCTCTGGATCGACTACCTCAAGCACCACTACGCGCAGCCGGCCTTCTGGCGCCGCGCGACGCACGACGCCCTTTCCGCACTGCCAGCCCCGCAAGGACCCCTGCCATGACGCCTCTTCCGCCCGCCCCGCATCCCTTCCGCCGCGTGGCCGCTGCCGCCGCCGTGCTGGCGCTGGCCGCCGCCCTGGCCGGCTGCGCGGGGGCGCCGCAGCCCAGCCCTTCCGCGCCCGAGGCCGCCGGCGCCACCCCCACGCCGGGCGGCGGGGCGCCCGTGCCGTCCCCGGGCGCAGGCCGGGCGGCGAATTCGCCGCCGGCCGGCATCGTCAGCGTGACCTACGACGACCACGGCCGCTTCAGCGACGCCCGCCAGGGCACGCCCGAGAGCCCGCGCGCGCGCCGTGCCTGGGTGGATGCGCTGTGCCTGCATTTGTCCGAGGCCGCGGCCGCCGCACTGCCCGAAGGCCAGCGCCTGGAAGTGCGCCTCACCGACGTGCAGCGCGCAGGCGGTTTCGAGCCCGCGCGCGGTGCGCAGGCCGGGCAGGTGCGCATCGTGCGCGACGTGTACCCGCCGCGCATCGACCTCGAATTCAAGCGCCTGGGCGCCGACGGCACCGTGCTGCAGTCGGGCCGGCGCACCCTGCGCGACCCCGCCTTCATGGAGCGCGGCGCGCGCGGCGCCAGCGATCCGCTGCGCTACGAGAAAAGCCTGCTCGACGACTGGGTGCGGCGGGAATTCGGCGCGCGCTGAACCGGGCCGCCCGGCGCCCGGGCGGATCGCAGCCACGCAGCTGTAGGCCTTCGCCCACAGGCGTGCAGGCGCCGTGCCGACGGGGTGCGGCCGGCCCGCAGGCCTAGATTCACTGCTTTCGGCCGGTTCCCTTTTCCATCCCCGCTGCAGCGCTGCGCCGATGGCCGGCTGGGGCATGGACACAAAGGACAACAACATGGCAGGCCTCGCACGCGCCACCGGCGCTCTCTTCGGCATCCTGGGGGTGGCCGTCGCGGCTGCCGGCGGGTGGCTCGTCTCCCTGGGCGGCAGCCCCTACTACCTCATCGCCGGGCTCGCGCTGCTGGCCACCGGCGTGCTGCTCGCGCGCCGGTCCGCGGCGGCCCTGTGGCTGTATGCCGCGCTGCTGCTGGGCTCCACCGCCTGGGCCGTCTGGGAGATCGGCGTGGACTGGTGGCCGCTCGCCGCGCGGCTGGACGTGCTCTTCGTGCTGGGCTTCTGGCTCGCCACGCCCTGGATGCGCCGCTCGCTGCTGCGCGGGGCCGTGGCGCCCGCGGCCGGCGCGGCGCCCGTTCCCGCGGCTGCCCCTCCCGCGACCGTGACCGTGACCGTGGCCGCCAGCCGGCTGCGCATGCCGCGCGTGGCGCTGGGGCTGGCGCTGCTGGTCTCGGCCGCCGTGGCGGTGGCCTCGTGGTTCACGGCGCCGCACGAACTGGCTGGCCGCCTGGGCACCGAGCCCGTGGCCGGCGCCGCGCAGGCCGCGCCCAGCCTGCCCGATGGCGAGTGGCACGCCTACGGCCGCACGGGCTATGGGCAGCGCTTCTCGCCGCTGGCACAGATCACGCCGGCCAACGCATCGCAACTGCAGATGGCCTGGGAATACCGCACGGGCGACCTGCGCGGCAAGGACGGCGACCCCGAGGAAACCACCTACGAGGTCACGCCGCTCAAGATCGGCAACCGCCTCTTCCTCTGCACACCGCACCAGTCGGTGATCGCGCTCGACGCCACGACGGGCAAGCAGCTCTGGCGCTATGACCCCGAAATCGAGAACAAGCTCGCGCTGCAGCATCTGACCTGCCGCGGGCTCTCGTACCAGCCGCCGCGCGACCCCGTCGCCGACGCGTCGCCCGCGGCCCTGGGCGCCGTGGCCGGCATCGCCGCCGGCGGCGAACGCGCCGAGCCCGCGCAGCACGCATCGCCCACCACCACGCAGCCCGCCGCGCCCGCCGAACAGGCGGCCGCCCAGCGCCAGCCGCCCATCGCCGCGCAGCGCGGCCCCAAGGACCCGGCCTGCCGCGCCAAGCTCTTCATGCCCACGGCCGACGGCCGCGTGATCGCCCTCAACCCGGACAGCGGCGCGGTCTGCACCAATTTCGGCGGCGGCACGGGCCAGATCGACCTCTGGCAGCGCATGCCCAACCTGCGCCCGGGCGCCTACTACTCCACCTCGCCCGTGGTCGTCACGCAGCGCCTGGTGATCGTCGGCGGCACGGTGCTGGACAACGCCTCCGTCAAGGAGCAATCGGGCGTGATCCGTGCGTTCGACATCGACACCGGAGCGCTGGTGTGGAACTGGGATTCCGGCAACCCCGACGACACGGCCCCGCTGCCGCCCGGCCGCACCTACACGCCCAATTCGCCGAACAGCTGGTCGATTTCCAGCGTGGACGAGGCGCTGGGCATGGTCTACGTGCCCATGGGCAACCAGCCGCCCGACCAGTGGGGCGGCAACCGCAGCCCTGCGGTGGAGCGCTATTCGTCCTCCGTCGTCGCGCTGGACCTGGACAGCGGCCGCGTGCGCTGGCACTTCCAGACCGTGCACCACGACCTGTGGGACTACGACGTGCCCTCGCAGCCGACGCTCATCGACCTGCAGGTCGGCGGGCAGACCGTGCCGGCGCTGGTGCAGCCCACCAAGCAGGGTGAACTCTTCGTGCTCGACCGGCGCACCGGCACGCCCGTGCTGCCGGTGCAGGAGCACCCGGCGCCGCAGGGCGCGGCCAAGGGCGACCGCACGGCGCCCACGCAGCCGAAGTCGGCCCTGTCGTTCGATCCGCCGCCGCTGCGCGAGCGCGACATGTGGGGCGGGACGATGTTCGACCAGCTCGCCTGCCGCATCGCCTTCCACCGCCTGCGCTACGAAGGCCGCTTCACGCCGCCCTCGGAGCAGGGCTCCATCGTCTACCCGGGCAACTTCGGCGTCTTCAACTGGGGCGGCATCGCCGTCGATCCGCAGCGCCAGGTCGCCTTCACCACGCCCACCTACCTCGCGTTCGTGTCGAAGCTCGTGCCGCGCAAGGACGACACCAGCCTCATGGTGCAGGAGGGCGGCCCGCCCAAGGGCAGCCTGCCGGCCCTGAACGAGAACTTCGGCGCACCGTTCGCCGCCTCGATGAAGCCGTTCATGTCGCCCGTCGGCCTGCCCTGCCAGGCACCGCCCTGGGGTTATGTGGCGGGCGTGGACCTGCGCACCGGCGAGGTCGCATGGAAGCACCGCAACGGCACGGTGCGCGATCTCTCGCCGCTGCCGCTGCCTTTCCGCATGGGGGTGCCGGGCATCGGCGGGCCGATGCTCACGGGCGGCGGCGTGGCGTTCTACTCGGGCGCGCTCGACAACTATGTGCGCGCCTACGACCTCACCGACGGCCGCATGCTCTGGCAGGACCGCCTGCCCGCGGGCGGCCAGGCCACCCCGATGAGCTACACCGGCGAGGATGGCCGGCAGTACGTGGTGGTCGTGGCGGGCGGGCACGGTTCCACCGGCACCAAGCCGGGCGACAGCGTGCGCGCCTACGCGGTGCCGGCGCAGAAATAGCGCGGCGAGCAGACCGCGGCGGGGGCGGCGGTACGATGCGCCAACCCCTTTGTTGAACAAGGACGCCGCGTGACCACCGAAGCCCTGCTGGCCTATGCCCATTTCCTGGCCATCCTCACGATGGCCGTGTTCCTCGCGAGCGAGGCCGCCCTGTGCCGCAAGGAATGGATGAATGCCGCGGTGGTCGAACGCCTGGCGCGCGTGGACCTGATCTACGGGATCTCCGCGCTGCTCGTGCTCGGCACGGGGCTGGCCCGCACGTTCTGGGGCATGAAGGGCGGGGCCTGGTACGGGTCCCAGCCGCTGCTGCACCTGAAGGTGACGCTCTTCGTGGTGATCGGGCTGATGTCCATCGCGCCCACGCTGCGCTTCCTGCGCTGGCGCCGGGCGCTGCGGGCCACCGGCGCGCTGCCGGGCGAGGCCGAGATCCGCAGCACGCGCCGCATCGTCATGATCGAGGCGCACCTGCTGGCGCTGATCCCCCTGGCCGCCACGCTGCTCGCGCGCGGCGTCTGGACGCGCTGAGCCGCTTCCGAAGGCAAAAACCCCGCGGGCCTTGCGGCGTCGCGGGGTATCTCCGGTGAGGCGGCGGCCTCTGGGGGTCAGGCGGCAGGCTTGTTGGCCAGGCATTCCTTCATGAACGCCTTGCGCTCGTCGCCCTTGAGTGCCTTGGTCTTGGCATCCGTGTTGCAGGTCTTCATCTTGTCCTGCTGGGTGGTTTCCTTCTTGGCCGAGAGGCAGGTCTTCATGAAGGCCTTGCGCTCGTCGCCTTTCTTGTCCTTGGCCTCGGCATTGCACGTGGCCATCTTGCTCTGCTGCGCGGTGGGTGCCTTGGCGGGCGCCGAGGCGGCCGCGGCGGGGGCGTCGGCGGCATGGGCCGCGAAGGAGAAGGCCAGGCTGGCCGCGGCCAGCATCGAAAGCAGTGGTTTCTTCATGTAATGCTCCTGCAGGGGGTGGGATGTTCCAGGGAAACCGCCCCGGCGCCGACGGCGGCGGACGGGGCTGCCCAGCTTAACGCCGGCCGGCGCCGGGCGGATGACGGGCCCACCCGTAGAATCCGCGGATGCTCTCCGTCAAACAGGAATTGCTCGCGGCGCTGGCCGGCGAGCTGGAAAAACTCTCGCCCGGCTCCGCCGGGCGCGCCGCTTTTGAATCCCCCAAGGTGGCCGCGCACGGCGATTTCGCCTGCACCGCCGCCATGCAGCTCGCCAAGCCGCTCAAGCTCAATCCCCGTGCCCTGGGCGAACAGCTCAAGGCGGCGCTGGAGGCCGCGCCGGCCTTCGCGCGCTGGGTGGATGCCATCGAGATCGCCGGGCCCGGCTTCCTCAACATCCGCCTGAAGCCCGCCGCCAAACAGGAAATCGTGCGCGAAGTGCTGGCCGCGGGCGAGCGCTTCGGCTACCAGAAGAACAACGGCCAGCGCGTGCTGGTGGAATTCGTCTCGGCCAACCCGACCGGTCCGCTGCACGTAGGCCACGGCCGCCAGGCCGCGCTGGGCGACGCCATCTGCAACCTCTTCGCCACGCAGGGCTGGGGCGTGCACCGCGAGTTCTATTACAACGACGCGGGCGTGCAGATCGAGACCCTGACCAAGAGCACGCAGCTGCGCGCCAAGGGCTTCAAGCCGGGCGACGACTGCTGGCCCACCGATCCCGAGAACCCCGCCAGCAAGGCGTTCTACAACGGCGACTACATCCAGGACATCGCGAACGACTTCCTGGCCAGGAAGACCGTCAAGGCCGACGACCGCGAGTTCACCGCCAACGGCGACGTGGAAGACGAAGGCAACATCCGCCAGTTCGCCGTGGCCTACCTGCGCAACGAGCAGGACAAGGACCTGCAGGCCTTCAACCTGCACTTCGACCAGTACTACCTGGAGTCGAGCCTCTACACCTCCGGGCGCGTGGAGAACACGGTCCAGCGCCTCGTCGCGAACGGCCACACCTACGAGCAGGACGGCGCGCTGTGGCTGAAGTCCACCGACTACGGCGACGACAAGGACCGCGTGATGCGCAAGAAGGACGGCACGTACACGTACTTCGTGCCCGACGTGGCCTACCACATCGCCAAATGGGAGCGCGGCTTCGCCAAGGTGGTGAACATCCAGGGCACCGACCACCACGGCACCATCGCGCGCGTGCGCGCCGGCCTGCAGGCCGCCGATGTGGGCATCCCCCAGGGCTACCCCGACTACGTGCTGCACACCATGGTGCGCGTGGTCAAGGGCGGCGAGGAGGTGAAGATCAGCAAGCGCGCGGGCAGCTACGTCACGCTGCGCGACCTGATCGAGTGGACCAGCAAGGACGCGGTGCGCTTCTTCCTGCTCAGCCGCAAGCCCGACACCGAATACACCTTCGACGTCGATCTGGCCGTGGCGCAGAACAACGACAACCCGGTCTATTACGTGCAGTACGCGCATGCGCGCATCTGCTCGGTGCTGCGGGCCTGGCAGGAGCAGGGCGGCGACGACGTGGCTTCGCTCCAGGGCACCGATCTGTCGGCGCTGGAAGGCCCGCAGGCGCAGGCCCTCATGCTGCAGCTCGCCAAGTACCCTGAGATGCTCACCGCCGCAGCCGAAGGCGAAGCCCCGCACGACGTGACTTTCTACCTGCGCGACCTGGCCGCGAGCTACCACAGCTACTACGACGCGGAACGCATCCTCGTGGACGACGAGGCGGTCAAGCGTGCGCGCCTGGCGCTCGTCGCCGCCACGGCACAGGTATTGCACAATGGCCTCGCCGTGCTGGGCGTGTCGGCGCCAGCCAGAATGTGAGTCTCGAGCAAATATGACCAAGAAGCAGCAAAGCGGCGGTTCGGCCGTCGGCTTCATCCTGGGGATCGTCGTGGGGCTGGGCGTCGCGCTCGCCGTGGCGGTCTACGTGACCAAGGTGCCCGTGCCGTTCCTCAACAAGGGCGGGGCGCGCGGCACCGACCAGGATGCCCTCGAATCCCAGCGCAACAAGAACTGGGACCCCAATTCCCCGCTGTACGGCAAGAACCCGGCCCGGCCTCCCGCCCCTGTGGCATCCACGCCCGCGGTCGCAGGCGTGGAGCCCGCGCCGGCCAGCACGCCCGCGGCCTCCGCTGCCGTGGCGGCGGCGTCCGTGCCCCGCAGCGGCGCCAGCCGGCCCGCCTCGGCCGCGTCGTCGGCCGACCCGCTCGGCGATCTGGCCCGTGCGCGCGCCGCGACCGGCGCCGAGCCGTTCGATTACTTCGTCCAGGCCGGTGCCTTCCGCACCCAGGGCGATGCCGATGCGCAGCGGGCCAAGCTGGCCATGCTGGGATGGGAAGCCCGCGTGAGCGAGCGCGAGCAGAACGGCCGCACGGTCTTCCGCGTGCGCGTGGGCCCGTTCACCAAGCGCGACGACGCCGAAATGCTCAAGGAAAAACTCGACGGGGCCGGGGTGGAGTCGGCACTGGTCCGGGTGCAGCACTGATCCGGACTGAACTTTTGCCGCATCGCGCGGCTCCCAATCCTCCAGAAACCGTAACCAGGAGTGTCCCTTTCCATGAAACGCCGCGAGTTCTCCCTCTCCGCCGCCACTGCCGTGGCCGCTTCCGCCGTCACGCTGCCGCTGGCCACGCCCGCTTTCGCGCAGGCACGCCAGTTCAAGGAGGGCAAGGACTACACCCGGCTCGCCAAGCCCGCTCCGGTTGATGCACCGGCCGGCAAGGTGGAGGTGATCGAGTTCTTCTGGTACAGCTGCCCCCATTGCAACGCCTTCGAACCCACGCTGGAAGCCTGGATCAAGGCGGCACCCAAGGACCTGGTGATCCGCCGCGTTCCGGTGGCCTTCAATTCGAGCTTCGCGCCGCAGCAGAAGCTGTATTTCGCGCTCGAAGGCATGGGCAAGCTGCCGGAAGTGCACGCCAAGGTGTTCCGCGCCGTGCACGTGGAAAAGCTGCCGCTCAACAAGGACGACCTGATCTTCGAATGGGTCGGCAAGCAGGGCGTGGACGTGGCCAAGTTCAAGGAGGTCTACAACTCCTTCTCGGTCTCCAACCAGTTGCGCAAGGCGACCCAGCTGCAGGAAGCGTATGGCGTGGAAGGCGTGCCCTCGATGGGCGTGGCCGGCCGCTACTACACCGACGGCACGATGGCCGGCAACATGCAGAACGTCCTCCAGGTGGTGGACTACCTCGCCGGCCTCGCCCGCAAGGGCTGACCGCTCGGGCAGCCCGGGTGCGGCACCTGCGGTGGACCTGCCGCATCCCGCCCCTGCATCGCAGCCAACGGCCCGCTTCGGCGGGCTTTTGCTTTTGGATGCTGTTGCGCCGCAGCAGGGGACTACAATCTTTGCAAGATTCGTGCCCTCTATGAGACCCAGACTCTTCCCCACCTTCCTCCTGCTGGCCTCCCTGGCGTTCGCCACGGCGCCCGCACACGCCGAAAAGGCCGATCGCAACAAGCCGATGAACATCGAGGCCGACGCCCTGCGCCACGATGAGCTGAAGCAAACCAGCGTGTTCACCGGGCGCGTGGTCGTGACCAAGGGCACGATCGTGCTGCGCGGCACGCGGCTCGACGTGCGGCAGGACCCCGACGGCTTCCAGTACGGCACCATGATCGCCGAGTCCGGCAAGCGCGCGTTCTTCCGCCAGAAGCGCGATACCGCGCCGGGCATGCCGGACGAATTCGTCGAAGGCGAAGGCGAGGTGATCGAGTACGACGGCCGTGCCGACCTCGTGCGCCTCATCCGCCGGGCCGAGCTGCGGCGCTACCGCGAGGCCACGCTCACCGATGAGATGGCCGGCGCGCTCATCGTCTACAACAACACCACGGACGTCTTCACCGTGGACGGCCAGAAGACCGCTCCGGCCGGCTCCGCCGCTGCGGCGGCACCCGGCAGCCGCGTGCGCGCGGTGCTGTCGCCCAAGGAGTCCGCCTCGGCCCCGGCCGGCGCGGCCCCCGCACCGGCGGGAACGGCCCCGGCGCTGCGCCGGAGCAACGAACTGGGCGGCGGCGCGAAGTGAGCACGGCCGCCCCGAACCTCTCCGACGCCACCGCGCCGGCAGGCGCGCCAAGCCGCCTGGAAGCGCTGCAGCTCGAAAAATCCTACGGCAGCCGCAAGGTGGTCAAGGATGTGTCCCTGGTCGTGCAAAAGGGCGAGGTCGTCGGGCTGCTGGGCCCCAACGGCGCCGGCAAGACCACTTCGTTCTACATGATCGTGGGGCTGGTGCGCAGCGACGGCGGCGACATCCGCATCGACGGCCAGTCGGTGGCGAACATGCCGATCCACCGGCGGTCCCGGCTGGGCCTGTCGTACCTGCCGCAGGAGGCCTCCATCTTCCGCAAGCTCTCCGTCGAGGAGAACGTGCGGGCCGTGCTCGAACTGCAGCGCGGCGAAGACGGCCGGCCGCTCGCGCGCGCCGACATCGAAGAGCGCCTCACCGCTCTGCTGCAGGAACTGCGGGTGGACCACCTGCGCGCCTCGCCTGCGCTCGCGCTCTCGGGCGGCGAGCGCCGCCGCGTGGAGATCGCGCGGGCGCTGGCCACGCAGCCGCGCTTCATCCTGCTCGACGAGCCCTTCGCCGGCATCGACCCCATCGCGGTGATCGAGATCCAGCGCATCATCGGCTTCCTGAAGGCGCGCGGCATCGGGGTGCTCATCACCGACCACAACGTGCGCGAGACGCTGGGCATCTGCGACCACGCATTCATCATCAGCGACGGCCGCGTGCTGGCGCAGGGCACGCCGTCCGAGATCGTGGACAACGCCGAGGTGCGCCGCGTCTATCTCGGCGAGCACTTCCGCATGTGATGAAGCCGGGTCTCTCGCTGCGGATCTCGCAGCATCTGGCGCTCACGCCGCAGCTCCAGCAATCGATCCGGCTGCTGCAGCTCTCCACCCTCGAACTCTCGCAGGAAGTCGAGCAGATGCTCGACGAAAACCCGTTCCTGGAGCGCAACCCCGACGAGGCCCCGCGCGAGGAATTCGGCGTCGCGCAGGCCGACACCCCCGTGAGCGATGCCGACCGGGGGGTGGAGGATGCTGCATATTCTGTAGCAAACAATCCAATGGATACGGCGGCATCAACCCAAAACGATGCATCCTCCGAAGCCGCGGAAGCCCCCGAGGCGCCCGAGGCACCGGACTGGGAGGGCGACGGCACGGTCGAGATGGCGCCCGACGACGGCGAGTGGGGCGGCGATGCGCCCGCGCGCACGCGCAACCAGGACGGCGGCGAGGAGACCGACGCCACCGAACTCGCGCGCGAGCACGAGTCGCTCACCGCCTACCTGCACCGGCAGGCGCTGTCGCTGCGGCTGTCGGAAGTCGATTGCGCCGCGCTGCGCTTTCTCATCGAATCGCTGAACGACGACGGCTACCTCGACGAATCGCTGGAATCCCTGGCCGTGGCGCTGGCCGGCGAAGAAGACCCCGAGCAGGTCGAGGAACTCGTGCACCGGTTCACCGTGGCGCTGCGGCTGCTGCAGAGCCTGGAGCCCGTGGGCGTGGGTGCGCGGTCGCTGGGCGAATGCCTGACGCTGCAGCTGCGGGCGCTGGCCGGCGACGACGACGGCGAGGCCGATCCCGAGGTGGTGCAGTCGGCGCTGCGCATCTGCCAGCAGCCGCTGGAGATGCTGGCGCGGCGCGACGTGCGGCGGCTGGCGCAGGCCTGCGGCGGCGGCGAGGAACGCACGCGCGCGGCGATGGCGCTCATCGCGCGGCTGGAGCCGCGCCCGGGCCGGGCGTTCGCGCAGGTCGAGCGCAACATCATCGTTCCCGACGTGATCGTGAAGAAAAGCAGCGGCCGCGCCACCGCGCACGCCTTCACCGTGCAGCTCAACCCCGACGTGATGCCGCGCCTGCGCGTGCACGACATCTATGCGGGCGCGCTGCGCGGCAACCGGGGCGGCGAGGGGCACCAGGCGCTGCAGCAGCGCCTGCAGGAGGCGCGCTGGTTCATCAAGAACATCCAGCAGCGCTTCGACACCATCCTGCGCGTGTCCCGGGCCATCGTGGACCGGCAGAAGAACTTCTTCGTGCATGGCGAGCTGGCCATGCGGCCGCTGGTGCTGCGCGACATCGCCGACGAGCTGGGCCTGCACGAGTCCACCATCAGCCGCGTGACCACGGCCAAATACATGGCCACGCCGCAGGGCACCTACGAGCTGAAGTATTTCTTCGGTTCGGGGCTGGGCACGGAGACGGGCGGGAACGCGTCGAGCACGGCGGTGCGTGCGCTCATCAAGCAGTTCGTCTCGGCCGAGAACCCCGCCAAGCCGCTGTCGGACAGCCAGATCGCCGAGATGCTCAAGGAGCAGGGCATCGAGTGCGCGCGCCGCACGGTCGCGAAGTACCGCGAGGCGCTGAAGATCGCGCCGGCCAATCTGCGCAAGGCCCTCTGAGGAGGCGGGGGCGGGTCACGCGCCCAGCAGGCCCGGGTTGGCGCGCCAGAGCGTGTAGTTGAGCGCCGCCGCGAAGCTGATCCACGCCAGGTAGGGCAGCAGCAGGGCCCCGGCCAGCGTGCGCAGGCGCAGGAACGCGACGAAGGTGGCGGCCACGCATGCGCCCAGCAGCGCGATGTCGGCCAGTGCCCAGGCCCCCTGCTGCCACCGGAAGAACAGCCAGCTCCAGAGCGCGTTCAGCGCCAGCTGCACGCAGAACAGCGCCAGCGCCTGCCGCCGCGCGGTGCTCGCGGGTTCCCGCCACACCAGCCATGCGGCGATGCCCATGAGCGCATAGAGCACGCTCCAGACGGGGCCGAAGACGCCGGGTGGCGGCGCCCAGGTGGGCTGCACGAGCTGTGCGTAGAACTGCGGCGCCTGCACCGAGGCCACGCTGCCGATGCCCGCTGCGATGAAGCACAGCAGCAGCCAGCCGGCCAGTGCGGCCCAGGTGCGGGGCGTGAGGGGCGCGCGCAGGGACGCGGGACCGGTCGGGCGGGGGGAGGAAGAAGGGGAGGGGGTCATGCCGCGATCATCGCCCAGGCGCCGGGAGCGGCTGCGCCGGGCGGGCCGAAGCCCTTCAGCGGTTGCGGTGCCACTGCCGCCACGCCAGGGCCAGCGCGCACACCGCCAGCACCGCGCAGACCGCGCCGAAGCACCCGCCGGCCGGCCCCGAATGGCCCAGGCTTTCGATGCCGGTCGCGGCTTCCAGCCACGGCCACAGCGGCGTGAGCAGCAGGGTCAGCAGGCCCGCGCAGGGCAGCAGCAGGGCCAGGGCGCGCCCAGGGTGGCCGCGAGCGTCCTGGCCATCGTCGCGCCGCGCCGCCGTTCAGGCGCGCCCGGAGGGCGCACCGAGGGCGGGGCGGTGGCCGGCGTGGCCGTGGGCGTCGAGCTTGAATCCGGCGACGGCCTCGGCGAGCTGGTGGGCCTGCTGCTGCAGGGACTGCGCGGCGGCGGTGGCCTGCTCGACGAGGGCGGCGTTCTGCTGGGTGCTCTGGTCCATCTGGCTGACGGCGCCGCCGATCTCGGCGATGCCTGTGCTCTGCTCCTGGCTGGCGTTGCTGATCTCGGCCACGATGGCGGTGACGCGCTGCACGCTGTCGACGACCTCCTGCATGGTGGAGCCGGCGTCCTGCACGAGGCGGCTGCCGGCGTTGACCTGGGCGACGGAGTCGTCGATGAGGCCCTTGATTTCCTTGGCGGCGGAGGCGGAGCGCTGGGCGAGGGTGCGGACCTCGGCGGCGACGACGGCGAAGCCGCGGCCCTGCTCGCCGGCGCGGGCGGCCTCGACGGCGGCGTTGAGGGCGAGGATGTTGGTCTGGAAGGCGATGGAGTCGATGACGCCGATGATGTCCACGATCTTGCGCGAGGAGGTGTGGATGCCGCCCATGGTCTGCACGACCTGGCCGACGACGCTGCCGCCGTGGGCGGCGATCTGCGATGCGTTGGCGGCGAGGTGGTTGGCCTGGCGGGCGTTCTCGGCGTTCTGCTGGACGGTGGCGGTGAGCTGCTCCATGGCGGCGGCGGTTTCCTCCAGGGAGCTGGCCTGCTGCTCGGTGCGGCCGGAGAGGTCCTGGTTGCCGCTGGCGATCTCGCTGGTGGCCAGGCGCACGGACTCGGAGGATTCGCGGATGCGCACGAGCACGGCGGCGATCTTGTCGACGAAGTGGTTGAAGGCGCGGGCGATCTGGGTGAGTTCGTCGCTGCCGTGGGTTTCGAGGCGGCGGGTGAGGTCGCCCTCGCCGGAGGCGATGTCCTCCAGGGCGTCGCGCACGACGGCGAGGCGGCGCAGCTGGCGGCTGACGGCGACGGTGACGAGGCCGACGGCGACGGCGACGCAGAGGATGGTGATGAGGGCGGCGACCTGCAGCAGGTCGCGCACGGGGCGGGTGGCCTCGGCACGGTCGATGGCGATGGCCAGGGTCCAGGGGGTGCCTTCGACCTTGGCGGCGTAGAGCATCTGGTCCGCGCCCTGCACGGGCACGTCCGCGCGCCCGCCGTTCGCCGCAAGCCGCTGCAGCAGCGGAGCGTCGATGCCGGCAGCGAGGTCCGACACGGGCTTGAGCGCCAGCTTGGGGTCCGCCTGGGCCAGCAGGCGGCCCTGCTCGTCCACCAGCACGGCGAAGCTCTGGGCGGTGGGGCGGATGGCGGTCACCATGCGGCCCACGCTCTCCAGCAGCATGTCGGTGGCGACCACGCCGGCCCGCTGGCCGGACGGGCCCCAGGGCTCCGCGAACGTGATCAGCAGCTTGCCGGAGCTGGCGCCGATGTAGGCCGGCGCGATCACGGGGCCGTTCGCCTGCATCGCCAGCTTGTACCAGCCGCGCGACGTGCCGTCATAGCCGTCCGGGACGGGGTGCAGGAATGCGTGGCGCTTGTCGGTGTGCACCAGGTAGGCATCGTCCAGGGCGCCGGCCTGTTTCGTGGCTTCGAGGAACGGCATCGGGTCGGCCTGCGCGGCGCCGATCTTCAGCGAGCCGGTGATGCGCTGCTTCTCCTTCACCCATTCGGTGATTTCGTCGGCATGCAGCCGGGTGCGCTGCTCCAGCCGGCTGTCGATGCCCGCCAGCGTGTTGTTGCGCACGACATAGAACGTGGAGAAGGCCAGCACCACGAGGGCCGCCGTGGTGATGGCGATGCAGATCCCTATGAGGCGGGCGCGCAGACTTTGGAACATGGGGTGGGGCTTCCTGGAAACGGGGCAGGGCGGAATGGCCGCTGGCTGTCGGAGGTAGGGGTGTGAAAAAAGAGGGCGTGGCGCGGCCGCAGCGGCGCCCTGCCGAGGTTATCTGCCAGTGCGCGGGCGCTTGTCATCCCGGGGAATGCACCGCATTGCATTTCTTCATGCCATCGGGCATTGCCGTTCAGGCGCGCCCGGAGGGCGCACCGAGGGCGGGGCGGTGGCCGGCGTGGCCGTGGGCGTCGAGCTTGAATCCGGCGACGGCCTCGGCGAGCTGGTGGGCCTGCTGCTGCAGGGACTGCGCGGCGGCGGTGGCCTGCTCGACGAGGGCGGCGTTCTGCTGGGTGCTCTGGTCCATCTGGCTGACGGCGCCGCCGATCTCGGCGATGCCTGTGCTCTGCTCCTGGCTGGCGTTGCTGATCTCGGCCACGATGGCGGTGACGCGCTGCACGCTGTCGACGACCTCCTGCATGGTGGAGCCGGCGTCCTGCACGAGGCGGCTGCCGGCGTTGACCTGGGCGACGGAGTCGTCGATGAGGCCCTTGATTTCCTTGGCGGCGGAGGCGGAGCGCTGGGCGAGGGTGCGGACCTCGGCGGCGACGACGGCGAAGCCGCGGCCCTGCTCGCCGGCGCGGGCGGCCTCGACGGCGGCGTTGAGGGCGAGGATGTTGGTCTGGAAGGCGATGGAGTCGATGACGCCGATGATGTCCACGATCTTGCGCGAGGAGGTGTGGATGCCGCCCATGGTCTGCACGACCTGGCCGACGACGCTGCCGCCGTGGGCGGCGATCTGCGATGCGTTGGCGGCGAGGTGGTTGGCCTGGCGGGCGTTCTCGGCGTTCTGCTGGACGGTGGCGGTGAGCTGCTCCATGGCGGCGGCGGTTTCCTCCAGGGAGCTGGCCTGCTGCTCGGTGCGGCCGGAGAGGTCCTGGTTGCCGCTGGCGATCTCGCTGGTGGCCAGGCGCACGGACTCGGAGGATTCGCGGATGCGCACGAGCACGGCGGCGATCTTGTCGACGAAGTGGTTGAAGGCGCGGGCGATCTGGGTGAGTTCGTCGCTGCCGTGGGTTTCGAGGCGGCGGGTGAGGTCGCCCTCGCCGGAGGCGATGTCCTCCAGGGCGTCGCGCACGACGGCGAGGCGGCGCAGCTGGCGGCTGACGGCGACGGTGACGAGGCCGACGGCGACGGCCACGCAAAGGATGGTGATGAGGGCGGCGACCTGCAGCAGGTCGCGCACGGGGCGGGTGGCCTCGGCGCGGTCGATGGCGATGGCCAGGGTCCAGGGGGTGCCTTCGACCTTGGCGGCGTAGAGCATCTGGTCCGCGCCGTCGATGGAGACATCGGCGCTTCCGCCATCGGCGGCCAGGCGCGCCAGCAGGGCGGCGTCGAGCGTGGGGGCGATGGCCGTGACGGGCTTCAGGGCCAGTTCCGGCTTGGAGTGGGCCAGGATGTTCGACTGGCCGTCGATCAGGAAGCCGTAGCTCTTGGGCAGGGGGTGGATGCCGGCGACCTTGCGGATGACGGTGTCCAGGAACATGTCCGAGCCCGCCACGGCCTGGACCTGGCCTCCGGCGACGACCGGCTCGGCAAACGTGACCGTGAGTTTTCCGGAGGCTGCGTCGAGGTAGGCGGCCGTGACGACGGCGGTGCCGGCCTGCGCCGCCTGCTTGTACCAGCCGCGCGAGGTGCCGTCATAGCCGGGCGGGGGCGGCGCGGTGGAGAAGTGCCGCTTGTCGGCGAACGAAAGAAAGGTGGCATCGAAGGCCCCGGCCTCCTTGGCGGCCTGCAGGAGGGGAATCGGCTCGGCCTGGCCGGCGGCGCCCTTGATCGAGCCGGTGACGCGCTGCTTTTCTTTCACCCACTCCGCCAGCTCGCCCGCGTGCACGCGCGTGAGCTGCCCGATGCGCTCGTCCAGCCCCGACACGGTGTTGCTGCGCACGACGAAGAACGTCGCGAGCGCCAGCGCGACCAGCGAGAGCGTGGTGATGGCGATGCAGATTCCGATGAGGCGGGCTCGCAGGCTGTTGAACATCGGTGGACTCCATGGAAACCGAAAAAAGGACGTGATCGGCGGGTTATCGTCGATTGTTGAGGATTATCAACAGATTGATACAGTCGTTCCGTTATATGGAAAGAAGTGCGAGGGGATTCGGGCGCGGGCTGCGCGTATCCTCCCCACCTGCCTTATGAACTCACTGCAACTCTTTCTGCCCTGCGCCGCCGGCGTGGAGGGCTTCCTGGCCGACGAGGTCCATGACATCACGGGCCTCACCGGGCACGACCTGCTCACCGGGCGCGGCGGCGTGCAGGTGCGCTCTTCGTGGCGCGATGCGCTGCGGCTCAACCTGCACAGCCGGCTGGCCCAGCGCGTGCTGGTGCAGCTGGCCGAGCGCATGTACCGCTCCGAGAACGACCTCTACGCCATCGCCAGCGAGGTGGCCTGGGAGATCTGGTTCACGCCGCGCCAGAGCTTCCGCATCGACGTCACCGCACAGCACAGCCCGCTCAATAGCCTGAACTTTGCCGCGCTGCGCGTGAAGGATGCCGTGGCCGACCGCTTCCGCGCCAAGGCCGGCGGCGTGCGGCCCGACGTGGACACGCAGCACCCGGACGTGCGCATCCACCTGCACCTCACCACCGACCGCGCCACGGTCTACATCGACACCTCGGGCGAGCCGCTCTTCAAGCGCGGCTGGCGCGAAGACAAGGGCGATGCGCCGCTCAAGGAAACGCTGGCCGCAGCCATGATCGCCGCCACGGGCTGGGACCCGCTGGGCGATGCGCCGCTGCCGCTCTACGACCCCTGCTGCGGCAGCGGTACCATTCCCATCGAGGCCGCGCAGATGGCGTGCCGCATCCCGCCGGGCCTCACGCGGCGCTTCGCGTTCGAGAAGCTGCTGCCCTACCAGCCGCACGTCTGGACGGCGCTGATCGGCGACGCCCGGGCCGGCATCCGGCCCGCGGCCGTGGGCCTGTTCGGCTCGGACGTCTCGCACCGCATGGTGGATTTCGCGCAGCGCAATGCCGAGCGTGCGGGTGTGGCCGGTGCCGTGCAGTGGCGTGGCGGCGACGCGCTGCAGCGCATGCCGCCCAGCGAGGCGCCGGGCATCCTGCTGCTCAACCCGCCCTACGGCGAGCGCATCGCCGCCGCCGGCAGCGCCGGCCAGAACGCGCAGGCGCGTGCCAGCGCACGGTCTGGCGAGCCACCCGAGCCCGTGCGTGCGGCCGGCCGCGAAACCGCGCAGACCGACGACGGGGGCGAGTTCTTCACCCGCCTCGCCACGCACTGGAAGAAGCATTTCGCCGGCTGGCAGGCCTGGATGCTCACGCCCGACCTCAAGCTGCCCGGCCGCATGCGCCTGAAGGAGTCGCGCCGCGTGCCGATGTGGAACGGCCCCATCGAATGCCGGCTGTTCCGTTTCGACATGGTGCAGGGCACGGCCCGCGAGCGTGCGCCCGCCGCGCCCGCTACGCCGCCCGCGGAAGGCACCGGCCGCCATGAAGGTTGAGCTGCGCCTGCCCGCCGGGGCCGTGCCCGGCGAGCCGCCGCGTCCCGTGGTGGTGGACACCAACGTGGCGCTGGACCTGATGGTCTTCTCCGATCCCGCCACGGCCCCCCTGCGCGCGCTGCTGGCCGAGGGGCGCCTGGCCTGGATCGCGACGCAGGTGATGCGCGACGAACTGGAGCGCGTGCTGGCCTACCCGCACATCGTCTCGCGCATGGACTACTACCGCGTGGACGCGGCGCGGGTGCTGGCCGCCTTCGACGCGCAGGCCCGCCTGGTGGAGACCGCGCCGCGCGTGGCGTATGTCTGCAAGGACGCGGACGACCAGAAATTCATCGACCTCGCCGCGGCGCACCGCGCGATCCTGCTCTCCAAGGACAAGGCCGTGATCTGCATGCGAAAGCGCCTGCTGGCCCTGGGCGCGCACGTGGCGACGGCCCTGGTGCTGGAACCGGACACCGCCGCGCCGCAGCCCGAACCCGCCTGACGCGGGGCCGGGCCCGCGGGCCCGGCGCACCCGCTTGCTCAGTCGGCGAACTCGAAACCCTCCGCCGCGTGCACGGACCAGCCGCCGTCGCCCGTGAGCAGCAGCACGTGCGTGTGGTGCGCCAGCACGGCGGGGCGGTGGGCGATGCTGATGATCGAGGCCCCGCTGGCGCGCACGCGCTCGTACAGGGCGGCTTCGTTGGCGCTGTCGAGCGCGCTGGTGGCCTCGTCCAGGATCACGATGCGCGGCTGGCGCACCAGCACCCGGGCGAAGGCCAGGCGCTGCTGCTCGCCGATCGACAGCTGCTTTTCCCAGTCGCGCGTGGCATCGAGCCCGCCCACGCGGTCGGCCAGCTCGGGCAGGTGCACGTCGCGCAGCAATTGCAGCAGGTCGTCGTCGGTGAGCGAGGTCTCGCGCTCGGGGTAGAGCATCTGGCTGCGCAGCGTGCCGGCCTGCATGTACGGCCGCTGCGGCAGGAAGAACAGCTCCGCCAGCGGGGGGTGGTGGACCACGCCCTCGCCCGTGCGCCACAGGCCGGCGATGGCGCGCAGCAGCGAACTCTTGCCGCAGCCGCTCGGGCCGGTGATCAGCAGCGCGTCGCCGGGCTCGAGTTCCAGCGAGAGGTCGCGCACCAGCAGGCGGGCGAACTGCGGCGTGTAGAGCGTCAGCCCCTCGATCGCGAAGCGGTCGCCTTCGCGCGCTTCGATCTCGGTGCCGGGGTCCGGCGGGGCGGATGCCTCGGTGCCGGCTGTCGCGGGGCCTGCCGCGCCGGTGCCCTGTGCCGGGGTCTCGGTCTTCGGCTGGGCCCGCTTGACCTTGCCCTTGCCGCCTGCGCGGGCGCGCAGGCGCTCCAGCCGCTGGCGTCGGCGCAGCTTGCGGGCCGCGGAGGCGGCCTCGGGCTCCTGCGGCTCCTCGCGCCCGGTCTCGCCCAGCAGCGCCTGCCCCAGGGTGTCCAGCCGGCCGATGCCGGCCACGAACCGGCTCAGGCTCTCGAAGTTGTCCACGATCAGCGAGACCGCCGCCAGCACGGCCGCGAAGGCGCCGCCCGCCTGGATCGCGCGGCCCACCTCCATGTCGCCCGAGAGCACGGCATCGGCCAGGATGATGCTGGGGATCACCACCGTGAGCTGGCTGAACGCGCGCTGGAAGAGGTTGAGCGAGCGCTGCCGCTTGATGAGCCGGGCATAGTTGTTGAACACGGCCTGGAAGCGGTGGTCGAGCTGCGCGCGTTCCTGCGCCTCGCCGCGGTAGAACGCGATCGACTCGGCGTTCTCGCGCAGCCGCATGAGCCCGAAGCGGAAGTCCGCCTCGCGCCGCAGCTGCCAGAAGTTCAGCCGGATCAGCGGCGCGCCGAACACATACAGCGCCACCACCGTGCCGACCAGCGCGTACACGGCCAGGAAGCCCACCAGCACGCGCGAGATCGACCACAGCACTGCGCTGAACGCCACCAGCTGCATGAGCGCGCCCACGAAGATCAGCAGGAAGTGCGTGGAGCGGCCCGTGAAGGTGTTGATGTCTTCGCTGATGCGCTGGTCGGGGTTGTCGATCACGCCCTGGGCCGTCAGGTCGTAGTAGCGGCGCCCGCCCAGGTAGCCGTCGAGGAAGCGGTGCGTGAGCCAGCGCCGCCAGTGGTTGGCGAAGGCGTCGCGCATGTAGTAGTAGAACGCGTACACCGGCACGGCGAAGGCCAGCACGATCAGACAGGTGCGCACGGCCCCCCAGAAGCGGTCGCTGTCCTTGGCGGCGAGCGCGGAGGTCATCTCGCCCGTGCGGTCGATCAGCATCACCGCCAGCTGTGTCTCGCACAGCATCAGCAGCACGAGCAACCCCAGGAGCGACCACGCGGCGACCTTCTTGTCGCCCTGCCAATAGGGCTTGGCCACATGCATGAACTGCCGCCATGCGGCCTTGGAGAGGGCCGGCGCGCGCCGGGGCGCGTCGTCGGCGGAGGGAGATTCCGCGCGGGGCGCGGGGCCGGAGGAGGCGTCGGCAGTGGCAGGGGAGGGCATGTAGTCGTTGTTCTCGGGCACACGGTGGAGGCCCGCTGAGGGCACGATAGGCGGGGCACTGCAGCGCTGCTGTCGGACGCGGGCTACGCCCGGCTACGGAAACGCCCCCGACACCCCCCGCGCACCGGCGTGCGGAATGCCGTGCCGTGCCGCCCGGCCCGCCAGGCGCTAAAGTGCCGCCTGGCGCGTGCACGCCCGGCCCGTCGCGCAGGGTTTTTGCCCTGCGCCCCTGCGCCCTCACGCTGTCTCCCTTTCCTCCCGCTGCGCTTCTCCCCCTTCCCATGTCCAACCTCATCGTCCACGGCGGCACGCCCCTGCGCGGCCGCATCACCCCTTCGGCCAACAAGAACGCGGTGCTGCCCGTGCTGTGCGCCACGCTGCTCACGCGCGAGCCCCTGCGGCTGCTGGGCGTGCCCGACATCACCGACGTGCGCAAGATCCTCGACATCTTCCGCGCGCTCGGCAGCACGGTGCGGATGGACCACGCCACCGGCACGCTGGAGCTGCACCACGAGGGCACGGTCTTCGACGCGGCCTCGCACCGGCTGCCCGAGGAGATGCGCTCGTCGATCATGCTGGTGCCGCCGCTGCTCGCGCGCTTCGGCGTGGCGCGGCTGGAGGACAACGTGAAGGGCTGCACGCTGGGCGTGCGCGAGATCGACCCGCACGTGGACGTGTTCCGCCGCTTCGGTGCCGGCGTGGAGCGCGCCGAGGGCTCGCTGCTCGTGCGGCGCGACGGCGCGCTGGCGCCCACCGACCACTGGCTCGACTACGCCTCGGTCACCACCACCGAGAACTTCGTGCTGTGCGCGGCCAGCGCGCCGGGCCGCTCCACGCTCACCAATGCGGCCTCGGAACCGCACGTGCAGGAGTTCTGCCGCTTCATGCGCCTGCTGGGCGTGCGCATCGAGGGCATCGGCACCTCGCGGCTCACGGTGGAGGGCGGCATGCCACTGGGCGGGGGCGAATTCCGCTTCGACGAGGACTTCCACGAGATCACCACGTTCCTCGCGCTGGGCGCGATCACGGGCGGCGACGTGGTGGTGCGCAACAGCGCGCCCGAGAACTTCCCGCTCATCGACCGCACGTTCGCGAAGTTCGGCGTCGAGGTCGCGCACGAGGACGGCTGGTCGCGCGTGCGCCGCGCGGGCCCGCTCGCGGTGCAGCAGCCCTTCACGGGCAACACGCTCACCAAGGTGGAGGCGGCGCCCTGGCCGTACTTCCCGGTGGACCTGCTGCCCATCTTCATCGCCCTGGGCGTGCGCGCGGAGGGCAACGCGATGTTCTGGAACAAGGTGTACGACGGTGCGCTCGGCTGGACGGGAGAGCTGTCGAAATTCGGCGCACATGTGTTCTCGTCCGACCCGCACCGCATCGTGACCTTCGGCGGGCAGGCACTCGCGCCGGCCGTGGTCGAGAGCCCCTACATCATCCGCGTGGCGATCGCGCTCTTCATGGTGGCGGCCAGCATCCCCGGCCGCTCGGAGATCCGCCATGCGGCGCCGATCCGCCGCGCGCACCCGCGCTTCGTGGAGAACCTGCGCAGCCTGGGGGCGCAGGTGGATTGGACGAACGAAGAGTGACAACCCCCCGAGCGGCTGCGCCGCTCCCACCCTTCTCTCGCAGTGCTGCGCACTGCGGGAAGGGGGGCCACGCTGGTGGACGGGCGGAGCCCGATCCACGGCGTGTGCTGGCTTGGCCTGCTCCGCGGCCTTCCGACCGGTCGAGGGCGTGGGGCGGCGTGGGCCGCGCTCCCTGCTGCCTGGTAAAGCCCGGCGGTTGAGTCCGGGTTGCGTGGGCTACGGGGCCAGCAGGTCGTAGGCGGCGCGCACGCGCTGCAGGTCGCGGCCCCAGCGGCGGTCCGTGGGGAGGCGGCGCAGCCAGGCGAGGCGGCGCACGGTGTCTTGCATCGCGGCGCGCAGGGCCGGGTCGCGCGTGGCGAGCCAGGTGGCGGTTTCGGTGCGGGCGGCGGGGAGGGCGCCGGATGCCCGCAGGTAGAGGCCGGTGGAATGGGCGTAGCAGAGCAGGTCGCGGGCCTGGCAGGCGGGCAGGGGCAGGGTGGCGGCGGGGTCGTCCTCGAAGTCGAGGTAGCCCACCACGCCGTCGGGGCAACGCACGAGGTTGCGCGCGAAGGCCTGGCTCAGGCAGGTGCCGCGCGCATGCACTTCGGCGATGGCCGCCAGGCCCTGGCGCCAGAGCGCGAGCACGGCCTGGGGGCCCTGCGCGACGGCATGGTCGATCTCGTTGCCCAGCGAATGGGTTTCCTCGCCGGGCCGGCCCAGGTCGCGCATGAGGAAGCCGTCCGCGCGCGCGGCCAGCACCTCGGGCACGCGCAGGCCCAGCGCCGCCAGGGCGCGCAGGCGCCGTACTTCGATGGCGATGCCCTCGGCCCCGCCCGGCGTGGGCACGGGCCGCAGCACCGGCAGGCGCAGGAGCCGCGCGAGCAGCGCCATGGCGCGGTGCCGGCCGGGCCCGCGCGCGGGGGCCGCCCGCTTGAGCCAGACCTGGGTGCCCTCCAGCGTGTAGCGCTGCACGTTGGCCGTCTGCGCGGGCAGCCACTCGCGCAGGAAGGCCGCCCAGTCGGGGGAGGCCGCGGCAGCGGCAGGTGCGGGCGTGGAGGCGGGTGCGGGTGGCAGGGCGGGCATGTGGGCGGAAAAGAGGAGGAAAACGGGGCGCGCGGCTACACTCGCCGCCTCGGAGCGCGATGCGGGCCAGGCCCGCCGCGGCGGCATCATAGAGGGTGCCTTCCTGCCGGGCGGCCCCGGCGGCCGGCCGACCCGCGCCGCGCGGTGCCGGGGTGAACGGCCCCGGCCCGCCGCATCCGCCGCTCCCGCACAGACCTCCCGACCCGTCCTTTTTTCCCCCGACACTGCCCGCGCCCGCCGCGCCAGGAGCTTTCCCCCATGACCGATTCCCAGCACCCCCATCCGCCCGCCGACGATGCCGTTCCGGCCGGCATCGAACCCGCGCTCAGCAACGACGACCTCGACGAGCTGGACGCGCTGCTCGACGACCTGCGCTCGCGCGCCGAGGAAATCCCCCAGTGGGAGTTCTGCGACGGCTTCCTCACGGCGCTCGTGTGCACGCGCCGCGCCATCCCGCCGGCCGAGTACCTCCCCATGCTGCTGGACGATGGCGGCCCGCTGGAGCTGTCCGCCGAGGGCGCCGCGCTGCCGCGCCTGCCGGCCTTCCAGGACGATGCGCAGCAGGCGCGCTTCGTCGAACTCTGGACGCGCCGCTGGAACGAGGTGGCGGGCCAGCTCGACACCACGGTGGAATCGCTCGAGGACGACCGGGCCTTCCAGCCCGAAGTGATGGACATGCGCGGCGCGATCGCCTGCCTGCCCGAGGAAGAGCGCGCCGAGATGGCCGACCAGGAAGTGCCCTCGTTCGGCCAGGTCTGGGCGCTGGGCTTCATGTTCGCCGTGGAGAACTGGCCCGAGGAATGGGCGGCCCCGCGCGACAAGGAGGCCGCGCAGTGGCTCGACGGCGGCCTGGACCCCATCGTCGCGCTGACCGAGGACGACACCGGCCGCCCCGAGCACAACATGTACGCCGAGGACGGCCCGCCCAGCGTGAGCGAGGACCGGCTGGAAGTGTTCGGCGAGGCGATCTGGGCCGTCTACGACCTGCGCCAGCTCTGGAAGAGCATGGGCCCGCGCATCGAATCCGTGCGCCGCGAAGACACCCCCGGCCGCAACGAGCCCTGCAGCTGTGGCAGCGGCAAGAAGTACAAGAAGTGCTGCGGAGCCTGAGGGCTTGCCCCTGAGGCGCCCCGGCATCGCTTTGCACATGACTTCTTCCTTCCTGGCGCGCCTGCGCGCCGAATGGGCGCCCAGCGTCCCGCGCGAGCTGCTCGCCGGCGCGGTCGCCACCTTCGCGCTGATTCCCGAGGTGATCGCGTTCTCGTTCGTCGCGGGCGTCGATCCGTCGGTGGGACTGTTCGCCTCGTTCGTCATCAGCCTCGTGATCGCCTTCGCGGGCGGGCGCCCGGCGATGGTGTCGGCGGCCGCGGGCTCGGTGGCGCTGGTGGCCGCGCCGCTGGTGCAGTCGCACGGCATCGGCCACCTGTTCGCGGCGGGGCTGCTGGCCGGCGCGGTGCAACTGGCGTTCGGGCTGTTGCGCATGGGCGTGCTGGTGCGTTTCGTCTCCAGCTCGGTGCGCACGGGCTTCGTGAATGCGCTGGCCGTGCTGATCTTCTCGGCGCAGTGGCCGCACCTGCGCGGCGCCAGTGCCCTGACCTGGGCGATGCTGGCGCTGGGGCTGGCCATCATCTACGGCCTGCCGCGCCTGGGCGCCTGGCTGGGCTGGCGCGTGCTCACGGCCGTCCCCTCGCCGCTGGTGTGCGTGGTGGCGCTCACCGCGCTGGCCTCCGGCATGGGGCTGCTGCTGCCCACCGTGGCCGACCTCGGCACACTGCCCGATGCGCTGCCCGCCTTTGCGCTGCCGGGCGTGCCGTTCACGCTGGAGACGCTGCGCGCCATCGCGCTGCCGGCGCTCGCCATCGCTTTCGTGGGGCTGCTCGAATCCGTGCTCACGGCCGCCGTGGTGGACGAGATGACCGACACACCCAGCGACAAGAACCGCGAATGCGCGGGCCTGGGCCTGGCCAACATCGCCGCCAGCCTGTTCGGCGGCATCGCGGGCTGCGGAATGATCGGCCAGGCCGTGGGCAACGTGAAATACGGCGGCCGGGGGCGGCTCTCCACGCTGTTCGCGGGCGTGTTCCTGCTCATCCTCATGGTGGCGCTCAAGGACTGGGTGTCGCGCGTGCCGGTGATCGCGCTGGTGGCCATCATGGTGATGGTGTCTGCCTCCACCTTCGACTGGGCCTCGCTGCGCACGCTGGTGCGGCATCCGCGCACTTCCAGCGCCGTCATGCTGGCCACCGTGGCCGTCACGCTGGGCACCCACAACCTCGCGGCCGGCGTGGCCGTGGGCGTGGTGCTGAGCGGCGTGTTCTTCGCCTTCAAGGTGGCCCGCCTGCTCGACGTGCGCGCCGAGGACGACGCCGCCACGGGCCTGCGCACATGGCACGTGGCGGGGCAGGTGTTCTTCGCCTCGGCCGATGCCTTCATCGACGCCTTCGACATCCTTGCAGCCGAGGGCCGGCCGGTGCGCATCGACGTCTCGCGCGCCCACTTCTGGGACATCACCGCCGTCGCCGCGCTGGAGAAGGTGGTGCTGCGGCTGCAGCACCACGGGTGCACGGTGGAGGTGGTGGGGATGAACGCAGCGAGCGAGGGGCTGGTGGGGCGCGTGGGGGCGCGCTGAACGGCGTCGGCCCGGCTGGCTGCAGACCGAGCACCGCCATGCCGATCCCTTGCCGGGTTTCAAACCAAATCGGGGATTGCTAACCAGGTAGTGGACCAAAGACACAATCGAAGGCATGCTCGCCCACATGACCCTCCAATGCCCCGACTGCCAGCACCAAGAAGTCCGCAACGCCGGCACGAGCCGACATGGTCACCGACGCTGGGCGTGCAAAGCCTGCGGGCGAACCTTCGGCGACAAGAACTACCGTCTGATCGACAGCCAGACCCGGGAGCGGGCACTGGCGCTGTATGCCGAAGGCATGTCTGCAAGGGCGATCGAGCGCATCGTGGGGGTGAGCCACAACTCCGTGCTGAACTGGGTGCGCAAGGAGGTGGCAGACCAAGCCCTGCAGCCGATACCACCTGCGACCCAGCAGGTCGTGGAGATCGACGAGATGTGGAGCTACGCGGGTTCCAAAAAAGACCCATCTGGCTCTGGTGGGCCATAGAGCGCAGCACGCACCGCATCGTGGGCTGGGCCCTGGGCGATAGAGGAGCTGCCACCGCCCGGGTACTGCAGCAGCAATTGCCGCCCTCTGCGAGTGCAGCCCACATTGAATACTGCACCGACCACCACAGGCCCTATCTTGCGGTCCTCGCGGGCAGGCGCCATACGGTGGGCAAAGCCCATACCCATCACATTGAGAGCCTGAACAACAAGCTGCGCTGTTATTTGGCACGCCTGCGCAGAAAGACCCATGCGTACAGCAAGAGCGCACAGGCGCTCAGGGATGCGCTGCTGTTTATCTGGCGGCGC
Organism: Acidovorax sp. NCPPB 4044; assembly: GCF_028069655.1. Classification (NCBI taxonomy): domain Bacteria; kingdom Pseudomonadati; phylum Pseudomonadota; class Betaproteobacteria; order Burkholderiales; family Comamonadaceae; genus Acidovorax; species Acidovorax sp. NCPPB 4044. Next base: position 4,289,070 of record NZ_JAMCOS010000001.1, on the reverse strand, counting down.
AAGTTCGGCGCTGTGCTGCAGCCCCAGGTGGGCTGCATTGAGAGCACGCGTTTGTGGGATGAACCGGTTCAAATACCTATTTAGCAATCCCCCAAATCGGCCTCATGCCGCCGGATTTATTGAATAGTTCGCTCTGATTTCAGGAGCAATCTGCGGTAGAGGCGCAGGGCCTGGATCTTCGGATATCTGGGCCGCCGAAACTCGCCCCATCGTTCCGGCCTGCGTCGCCCGCTTGGCCCAACCGCTTCATGCACCTCTGCACCTGGCTGCCAGCGCGTTGGTGCGCGCCTGGGAAGGGGCTGCGACCGGCGGTAGAAATTTCCAGCTAAAAGAATGAATTGCTTCTGTCAATAATTAAGAAAAGTTATTCCATCTATTGGAATACGAGGGCGTAATGCGCGTTCCAGGCGCAACGGTGGCGAGTGCGGCGGTTACGCTGCAGGGGCCTTGCAAAATCAGTTCTCAATACTGGAGTCCGTCGATTTTCCTGCAAGGCAGCGATCGATGCTTCAACAAAGGGGAATAAAAGCAAGATGTCTGCCGATCTCGCTGCAACGTTCTTTACGATGGGCTACGGCCAGGAACTTGCAAAATCCATCGAAAATAACCAGTCAGATATTCTGGTTCTCACCTTTCCGCAGTATTTCAGCATACTGGAGGACAAGACCAGGAATAACCCAAGACTTGAGAATACCATCCGGGCCATTTTGGCGAGCACGTCGTTCGGCAAGTACTGGGCTGGCACCTTCAGTCCCAATGCTTCCCAGCCTTGGGTGGGGCCCACGGCGCAAAGTGCCAACGATGCAGTGGCTATCACCAAGACGCTCAATGCCATCGGTATGGCCGGAATCAAAAGCTATGTCAAAACGACGGCCACCGGCTCCTACATCATTATCAAGGGCTATGCGGCGCATCGGAGCGGCGCATTGACGGGGACAAGATACCTGGCCACCAATCCTTTGATGATGAAATTCGGCCTGGGGGTTCAAAGCTTGAAGGGGATTGCGATTGGCGGTTTTATTCTCGGTGTCACCGTCTCTGCGGGGATAGAGGTCATCGATTTTATTTTCAATAATGAAAAGACCATGTATGACCTTGTAGGAGGCATCGGTGTAGAGGCTGTCAAAGGAGGCTTGGGTGGCTTGGTTGCATATTCATTTGGTCTATACGCCGGCTCCTTGACTGCAATTGCAGTGGCGCCACTCATGGTGATGGCCATTGTCGCTTTTGGTGCAGGCGTTCTCCTGAATTACGCTGACGAGCAGTATCAAATAAAAAATAAAGTAATTGCTGCTCTGAAAAATTTGCCAGCACGTACTGCCGATGGCTTATATGCGATCAATGAAAAATCGGAGTCTTGGATTGATGGTCTCAAGATCGGAATGAGCAATGCAGAGCGCAAAATAAGCCGAGAGATGGCAGACTGGCTTTGCCCCATATGCAGGAGATGAAAATTGTCGGATGATATTTTTGATCAGGATGTGCGGAATGTTCGTAAAACCATTTGGTTTGGATTACCGGTTTCTCTAGTATTCTTATTGGCCTGTTATTTTGTAGGCATGCCTGAGATTTTTGGGACAATTGATGATCTCGTCGGCGATTCTCCTGTTGTTCGAATCTCTGTGGCAGCTTTTAGTCTGTTTATAATTATTCCTTTGATTCTGATAATGATTCCATTGTCTGTATTAAAGGCGATTCCTGTAAGATGGAGCGGCGTGGGAATGTTGGTCAGGTTGTTGAATATAAATATTTTCATTGCTGCTGCTTTTCTAATTTTAGGCGTGCCTTTGTTGACCTTCGCGCAATATCAATACATGCCCAGGCTTGGGTATTCAAAATGCAATGAATTGCGGGGGCACCCCACCCTGTGGTTCAACGACTGGGTCAAGAATCCGGAATGGTGCGTGCGTGGAAAAGACCGAGCGTGGGTGCTGGAGCAGGCGCAGAAACGATAAAGAATCCCCCACGCCCCAGAGATTGTTTTTCCAGACAGGTAAAACCGGATGGGTATGCGGCGCTGACGGCCTGGGGGGCTACGCGCCGCCGTGATGCGGGCGCTGGCCCTCGCTAGCGCAGCCGCGCAGCCAGCCGCGCCAGCGCATGCCGCACCGTCGCCGCCCGCACGGCCGCGCGGTCGCCCGCAAAGCGCACCACCTCGGTGTGCGCCGCCCCGTCCACGCACCAGCCGAACCACACCGTGCCCACGGGCTTGTCGGCGCTGCCGCCGGAGGGGCCGGCCACGCCGGTGACGGCCACGGACACCTGGGCGCGGGCGTGGCGCACGGCGCCCTCGGCCATGGCGCGGGCCACGGGCTCGCTCACGGCGCCGTGCGCGTCGATGAGCGCGGCGGGCACGCCCAGCAGTTCGGTCTTGGCGGCGTTGGAGTAGGTGACGAAGCCGCGCTCGAACCACTGGCTCGACCCGGCCAGGTCGGTGCAGGCGCCCGCGATCAGGCCGCCCGTGCAGCTCTCGGCGGTGGCAAGCATCCAGCCGCGCGCGGTGAGCGTGCGCGCGATGTGGATCAGATCGGCCTCATGCCGCTGGTTTTGCTTGATAGTTTGCTCATCTTTCGATAGCGAATCGCTGGCCGTGCCGCCGACCGTGCTGCCGGGCGCATCGCCGGGCCCGCTCACCACAGCGCCCTCCAGAGCGCGATCGTGAACAGCGTGCAGAAGGCGGCCACGAAGTCGTCGAAGAGGATCCCCCAGCCACCGCGCCAGCCGAAGCCCTTGAAGAGGCTGTCGGCCCAGGCCACGGGGCCGGGCTTGGCGGCGTCGAAGAAGCGGAACAGCGCGAAGGCCGCGCACTGGCCCCAGAAGCCCATGGGCATGGCGAGCCAGAGCACGCACCAGAACGCCACGATCTCGTCCCACACGATGCAGCCCGGATCGGCCACGCCGAGGTGGCGCGCCGTGGCGGTGCAGGCCCACCAGCCCACGAGCGTGCCGGCCAGGATCAGGAGGCCGATCTGCATCGGCGCGAGCCACTGCTGCAGCAGCAGGAAGGCGAGCCATGCCCAGGCCGTGCCCACGGTGCCCGGCGCGCGTGGCGAGAGGCCCGAGCCGAAGCCCAGCGCGATCCAGTGCGCCGGGTGGGCGCGCAGGAAGGCGGCGGTGGCGGCGGGCGGCCGGCGGCCGGGGGGCGCGGCGGCGGATGGGGCGGACGGCAATGGAGGCAGCGCGTTCATGGCTTGGTTTCGTTCAGTTCGATGTCCTTGGCGTGGCGCACGGTGTGTTCGGCGGTGAAGCGCGCCCCGGCGCCGGGTGCGAGCGTCTGCTGCCAGGCGGTGGTGCCGGCGCGGCCTTCCCACGCGGTGGTGAGCGGCGCGGGCGTGTAGCGGGATTCGACCTCGATCTTCGTGTTGCGCGACACCGGGGCGGCGTCGATCACCTGCAGGGTGATCGGTGTGGTGTGGCGGTTGTCGATGCGGTAGGCCAGCACGGTGCGTTGCTCCACGCGCGCGCCCGTGAGGCCGGCGGTGCCGGTGGTCTGCTGCGGCGCCTCGGCCTGCACGCGCACGAGGTCGTCGGGGCCGAACCAGAGCGGCACGGTGCGGGCCTCCTGCGCGGCGGCGCCGCCGGCGGCCGTGGCGGCCGCGAAGTCCAGCCGGCCCTGGCCCACGAAGGCGCCGTCGCGGTACAGGCCCACGGGCCCCGCGGGCCAGGGGCCGGCGGGCGGCGCGATCTCGGCCACGAGGTAGGCGGTTTCCTGCTGCGCGGGCACGGTGCGCGTGACGAGGCGCGCCGATGCGTTGTGCATGCCCAGCAGCAGCGTGGTGCGCTGGCCGCTCGCGGGCACGGTGAGGCGCTGCGGCACCTCGAAGCGCGTGGCGTAGCTGCCTTCCAGGGCGGCCACGTCGAAATCGGGCAGCGGCTCCTCCGCCATGCCGGCCGGGGCGGCCAGGGCCGCAGGCGCGGGCGCGGGGGCCGGCATCGGCGCCGACAGGCGCTCGAGCCGGCGCTGCGGCTCCGGCGGGGCGGCCACGTCGAGCGTCCAGGTGCCGGGGCGCGGCCCCTGCGTGGCCCGCGCGGGCGCCTGCGTGGTGAGCGCCAGCCGCACGTTGCTCCAGTCTTCGCCGCTGCGCTGCGCCACCACGGCCAGCCGCTCCAGCACCACGGCGCCGGTGGCGGTGTCGAGCCGCGCGCGGTAGCCGGGCTGCCAGCCGGGGCCGCGCACCTGGTAGGTCAGGCGCAGCTCGGCCTCGCGGTCGGTGGCGAGGTGGACGGCCACCGAGACCACCTTCCCGCGCGGTCCGCCCGCGGCGCGGTCGCGTTCGGTGCGCAGGGGTTTGAGCTCGCGCTCCAGCGCTTCTTGGCGGCGCTGCAGCGGCGGCAGGCGCACGAGCGTATCGGCCGAGGTCTTGCGCAGCGCCTCGGCCGTGGCCGGGATCTGCGCGGCCGGGGTGGGCAGCGGCGTGGCGGAAGCGCCTGCGGCGCCGCCCTGGCCATCGCGCGCGGCGGGGTGGGCGCCGGCGCTGTTGCTGCCGGTGCCGCCGCCGGCCACGTGGTTCAGGTAGCGGTCCACCCGGCGCAGCGCGGCGATCTCGGCCTGCACGTTCGCGATCTGGTCCTCCAGCGCACGGATGCGGTCGTCCAGCGGGCTCGCGCAGCCGGCGGCCACGTCGCGGTCCTCGGTGGTGACCTTGAATTCACCCACGCGCACGCCGGCATCGGCGCCGATCTGCAGGCTGTCGGGGTCCAGGCTGGCCGGCAGGCAGGCGAAGGTGGCGCCGCGCGCGCCCGCGGCGATGCGGGCGCTGCGCTCCACCGTGGCGATGCCGGGCGCCACCGTCACCTGGGTGATGCGCGAGGCCACAGGCGGGGGCTCCTGCGCGGCCGCACCGAAGGCCGCGCAGGCCGCCAGCACCGGCAGGGCCCGGCGCAGCGCGGTGGCGCCGGCGGGGCGGGGCCATGGGAATGGGGTCGGGCGGGCCGCGGCCGGCGGGCGGGGGCGTGCAAGGGGCATCTCCGCTCCTTCTCTCTCGGGGTGGACAGGGAGGGCAATGCTAGCAGCGCCGGTGCCCGCGGCCCCGCGCCGGAGGCTTGGAGCCAAAAGCGCTCCGTGCCGCCGATTCCATTCGATAGTTTGCTATTGAATGAATAGCAAACGAAGGGCCGCGCGTGGCGGCCGCAACGGAGCCCGGGTCAGCCCGCCGGCGCCACGTACGCGATGAGCCGGCCCATGCGGCGGATCCACTCCGAGGTGACGATGAACTGCGGCTTGTCCTTCTTCACGTAGGGCGCGGCGTCGGGCGGGTTGTCGGCCGGGTAGGGCGAGGTGTCGTACACGTCGCCCACGTGCCGGCTGCGGTAGGCCGTGCCCGTGTAGGCCGCGGCGGGGCCGTCGCCCAGGTAGGGGTTGACGATCTCGGGCACCGGAGAGGTCCAGTAGCGCTTGTCGCCCAGCTCGTCCACGAGCTGCTGCGCCTCCTTCTCGGGCACGGCGGGCGTGGGCATCGAGGCGCCCGCGAACAGGTCCGGAAAGTCCACTTCGCGGATCGAGAAGTACCGCGGCAGCGCGCGCTGCGGGCCGCCGGCGAGCGGCGAGCGCGCGGCCATGTCGGCCACCTCGCGGTCGGTCATCGCGTTCAGCTTCGCCCAGGTCGATTCCAGGCCCGCGATGTCGATGGCGCGGCCGGCCGAATAGTGGCTCACGGTGTCGCGGTAGTTCTTGTCGGCGTAGTAGCCGCCGTTGTGGATGTTGGAGCCGTAGCGGTGCACGTAGAGCGGATCGTTCGTGCCCAGCTCGACGAAGGTCGGGTGCGTGCGCCCGCCGCCCAGCAGCGCGTTGTTGGCGATCGCCTCGGCCGGCAGCGGGCAGCTGCGCAGCCAGGCGATGGCCTCGGGGATGCGCGCCAGGTACTTGCGGTCGCCGGTGAGCTGGAAGTAGTTGAAGAGCTGGCGGATGTTGGTCTGCGTGGTGTGCGTGGCCAGCGAGCGCGGCTCGTAGCTGCGCGCACCGGCCGGGGCGCCCGCGGCGCGGCCGCCCTGGGCGCGCGAGAGGTGCTGCAGGCTCCAGCCGGCCTGCGGGCCGGGCTGCTGCATGCGGCGCATGCATTCCATCGCGCGCTGGATCGGCGGCACGAGCCGGGTCTCGCCCAGCGCGATCACGCACATCGTGAGGAACTTGATGTTCTCGCCCATCACGTCGTCGTTGAAGGTGACGTGCAGCGTGTAGTCGCCGTCCTCCATGCCCGCGTGCGCGCCGGCCGGCACCTGCTCGGGGTGCGTGGGCGGCATGCCGGACACGGCGCCGGGGAAGTGCGGGAAGCGCTGCGGCCAGCCGCCGTCGGCAATGCCCCATTCGGGCCCGAACTGCGCATCGAGCACGAAGCCGATGGCCTTCTGCAGCGGCGCGAGGAAGCGCGCATCGCGTTTCTCGACGTAGATGCGCAGCAGCAGCTGCGAGGCCACGGCCGTACCGGCATCGTCGAACGTGGCGTTGCCGTAGTAGTGCTGGAACTCCTCCAGCCGCCAGCCGTTGCGGCCGATGGTGTCGTACCACTGGCGCAGCGAGGCCTCGCCCGCGAAATCGTGGATGTAGTTCCAGCCGCCCGAGGCGTGCTGCGCGGCGACGATCGCGAGCGCCGTGCGCTCGGCCGCCTGGTAGTGGCGCTCGTCGCCCGTGGCGTGGTAGGCGTCCAGGTACACGTGGCCCACCGACGGCGTGCCGGGCGGCTGGATCCAGCACATGGTGCGGTAGGCCTCCATCTCGCCGAAGGTCTGCTTCAGGTCCGGCGAGTACGACCACACGTAGCCGCCCCGGTACGACACCACCTCGTCCATGTACACCGCCGCACGCCGCATTGCGCCGACGGCCTGCCCGCGCGGGCTGCCGGAATCGCCGTCCCCGCCGCCGCAGGCCGTGAGCCACGCGGGCGCCATGGGGGCAAGCGCGGCCAGCGCAAAGTCTCTTCTCTTCATGGGAATGTCTCCTCTCCTGGTTCCTCGGATGTCGGCAGCGCCCTGCAGCGCCGCCGTGCCGGCCTCGGCCGCAGATGCGGCGGGCTGGCTTGTGGGTTGTACGTAGTTAGATGATGTCGTACAACAAGCGGCATTGTTCCGAGGCGGTGCGATCAGGGTTTGCGCGTTTACCCGCAGCAAAGCGCACCAATTTGTGACGAGAAGTGAGGGAAATTTGGAAGCCTGCGGCTATCGTCCCGGTGGGGTGATTTGATGTCGTACAACTTGGTTGGCCTGGGCGCGGCGTTCAGCCATCAGGCCGGGCGGCTGCAATCCGCGGTTTGGCGAGCGCCACCTAGCCCCGCATGTGCGCCGGCATATGCAGTGCAGTGCGGTGCGGTGCAGTGCGGTGCGGTGCGGTGCGGTGCGGCGGCGCTTCAGCGGAAGTGGTCGAAGGCGAGGTACTGCGCGGACAGGGGCTGGCCCTGCGCGTCCAGCAGCCGCAGGCCGGGTTCGGCCTCCATGGCGCCGATGCACGTCACGCGCGTGCCCGCCTGACGGGCCGCGGCCTCCACTGCCGCGCGCCGGGCGGGCGGGGCCGTGAACAGCAGTTCGTAGTCGTCGCCGCCTGCCAGCACGCAGCGCAGCAGGTTTTCCCAGCCGTAGGGCAGGTTCTCGGGCGCATGGCCCGCGCAGGCCGCCATGAGTTGCGGGGCCAGCGTGGTGTCGATGCGCGCCCCCACGCCCGAGGCCCGCAGGATGTGCCCCAGGTCGCCCACGAGGCCATCGCTCACGTCGATGGCGCTGCTGGCCAGCCCGCGCAGCGCCTGCCCCAGCGCCACGCGCGGCGTGGGCCGCTCCAGCCGTTCGCGCGCCTGCGCCAGCACGGGCGGCGGCAGCTGCACGGGCACCTGGCCCTGCAGCGCATCGAGCGCCAGGCGCGCATCGCCCAGGTGCCCGCTCACCCACAGATCGTCGCCCGCGCGCGCGCCGCTGCGCAGCAGCGCCTGCCCTGCGGGCACCTCGCCGAAAACGGTGATGCAGATGTTGAGCGGGCCCTGCGTCGTGTCGCCGCCCACCAGTTCGCAGCCGTGCGCGTCCGCCAGCGCCAGCAGCCCTTCGGAGAAGCCCTGCAGCCACGCCTCGTCCGCGCGGGGCAGCGCCAGCGCCAGCGTGAAGGCCAGCGGCCGCGCCCCGCAGGCCGCGAGGTCTGACAGGTTCACCGCCAGCGCCTTGTGGCCCAGGTGCGCGGGGTACACGTCGGGGAAGAAATGGCGGCCCTCCACCAGCATGTCGCTGGAGACGGCCAGGTGCATGCCGGCGCCGGGCGCGAGCAGTGCGCAGTCATCGCCCACGCCCAGCGCGGCGCGGCGCACGGGGCGTTTGAAGAAACGCGCGATCAGATCGAATTCACCCATGGGCGCGAGCATACCCGCCACCCCCACCGCGGAGGGGTGGCGGATCGGGCAGGCCCGCCGCTACACTGCGGCGCTCTTTTCAACGGGGAGTCTGTCTGTGCACAAAGCAGCGGTGATGGCGCTGGTTCTGGCCTTGGGCCTGGGGGCCTGCGGCAAGCAGGATGCGGCGCAGAAAACCGGCAGCCCCCCGGCCGGGCCCGAGGCCTCTGCACCGGCCGCCCCGGCCACTGCCACCAGCGCCGCGGCCTCGCAGCCGGTGGGGGCCGCTTCTGCCGGCAAGGCGTTCGATGCGTCCGGCCTGCCGGTCTCGAGCGCGCCGCTGGGCGCCTTCCCCTACATCGCGCTGCCCAGCGGCTATGCCACGGGAACCACGCCCGATGTCGCCGATTTCGATCAGGTGCCCTTCTGGACGGGGGACCGCCTGCAGCCGGTGGAGGGCCGGGTCTGGTCGGCGAACATCGCCGCCGCGCAGGGCAAGACCTTCTCGGACCTGGAGCTGGTGCGCAACATCGAGGCGGTGGTGGCCTCGCTGGGCGGCGCCAAGATCTTCGATGACCGGATTCCGGAAGCCGCCGCCCAGAAGATCAAGGAATGGCCACGCGACGTGGCCACCAAGTACAACAGCGGCCTGGGCGACCTCTGGAACCACCCCGCGCAGGTGTTTGTCGTCCACCGCGCCGACCGCGACATCTGGATCCACCTGTGCAGCCACCCGTTCGGCGGCGGGCTGCTCATCGTGGAAACCAGGCCTCTGCAGATCACCGCCGGGCTGCTGCCGGCCAGCGCACTGAAGGCGCAGATCGACCAGACCGGCAAGGTGGCGCTGCACGTCAACTTCGCCACCGACAGGACCGACATCCTGGCCGATTCGCAGCCGCAGATCGGGCAGGTGGTGCAACTGCTGCGGCAGGATGCGTCGCTCAAGCTGGCCGTCAATGGCTACACTGACGGCACGGGCGACCCGGCGCACAACCAGGCCCTCTCGGACGGCCGCGCCAGGGCCGTGGTGGCGGCCCTGCAGGCCCAGGGCATCGATGCGTCGCGCCTGTCGTCCGCGGGCTTAGGCGCCGCGGACCCGGTGGCGGACAACGCGACGCCGGAGGGCCAGGCGAAGAACCGGCGGGTGGAGCTGGTCAAGCGGTCCTGACGCCGGCCGCGCCGGCCGCAGGGGCGCCGGCAGTGCCGGTGCTTCGGCCCCCCGGCAGGCAGCGGCCCGCGGAGCCTGGGGCCGTGCTTGCTTGCTCCTTCCTTCAGGCGGGCGCGCCGCGGAAGCGCAGTGCCGCCTGCCGGCTCACCTCGCCCAGCAACTGCTCGTTGCGCTGGCGCTCGCGCAGCCAGCGGGCATCGTTCTGGCCCGCGGCCGCCTCGCTGCGCAGCAGGTGCAGGGCGCCTGACGCGCCGGTCACCGCCGCATGGCGCGCGATGTGGTCGATGGTCTGCAGGATGTGGTCGCGCAGCGGCATGTGCTCGCCGGTGGCCGGGTCCACGTACACCGCGTCCATGCCGAAGCGGCAGGCCTGGAAGCGGTTGTAGGTGTAGACCAGGTAGTCGTCTTCGGTGGGCGTGAACGGCTGCTCGGCCAGGAACCAGGCGCCGAGGGACTGCACGTAGCCGGCCAGCGCGGCGGCCCGCTCGATGGTGAGCGGGGTGTCGAACACGCGGATCTCGATGGTGCCGAACTCGGGCTTGGGGCGGATGTCCCAGTAGAAGTCCTTCATGCTCTTGACCACGCCCGTGCGCGTCATCTTGTCGAAGTAGCCCTCGAAGTCCTTCCAGGTGAGCACCATGGGCGCACGGCCCGACAGCGGGAACGCGAACACCGAGTTGAGCCGCGCCGAATCGAACGCCGTGTCCTGCCCCTGCACGTACGGGCTGGAGGCCGACATCGCGATGAAGTGCGGGATGTAGCGCGACATGCGGTGCAGCATCAGCAGCGCGGCATCGGCATCGGGGCAGCCGATGTGCACGTGCTGGCCGAAGATCGTGAACTGCTTGGAGAGGTAGCCATAGAGCTGCGACAGCTCCTGGAAGCGCGGCTTGTCGTAGATGCGGCGCTCGTGCCATTGCTGGAACGGGTGCGTGCCCCCGCCGGCCACGGCGATGTTGAGCTTGTCGGCGCTCTTCACGAGCGCATCGCGGATCTGCGTGAGCTGGCCCAGCACCTCGCTGCTCGAATGGCATACGCCGGTCGAGATCTCGATCATGCTGTTGGTCATCTCGGGCACCACGCTGCCGGGCAGCGGCTGCTTTTCCATGAGGCGCAGCATGTCCTCGGCATAGGGCGCGAGGTCGTAGTTGTGCGTGTTGACGAGCTGCAGTTCCAGCTCGACGCCGAGCGTCAGCGGCTCGGAATGGTGGAAGGCTTCGAGGCTCATGGCTGCGGCTCCCGCTCTGCATTGGCGGCGCGCGTGGCCGGCGCCCAGGGTTTGGAACTCTCTCCGGCGCGGTAGATGGCCACCGTGGCGATCACGGCGCCCAGCACTTCCATGAGCAGGATGGTGGGGAGCGCGACGCGCGCGATGAGCTGCCCGGTGGAGGCCGAGGCCACCACGAACTGCGAGGCGATCAGCAGGGCGATGGACGACATCGGCGTCATCGCGCAGCCCACCCAGAGGGCCTGGCGCCAGCTGGCGCCGCTGCCCACGTTGCCGAGCGCCACGCCGAGGGCCTTGGCCAGCAGGCGCACCACGATGAGCGCCAGCACCACGCCGGCCACCGGGCCGCTCCAGTCGGCCTGCGCGGCCACGGTGGAGACCAGCACGAACATCAGCATGGTGAGCAGCGAGGCGGCCGTGCCCAGTTGGCGCGGCACGGCCCACGGCCGCGGGTTGAGCTGCTTGAGCAGCATGCCGGCCAGCAGCGCGGCGAGCGGTGCGGAGCCGCCCATGTGCGCGGCCACGGCGGTGCCCGCGGCGATCAGCGTGAGCAGCAGGAATGCGGTGTTCTCGCTCGTGGGGCTCATGAAGCGCAGGGCCATGCGCAGCACCAGCGCGAGCACCGCGCCCACGATGACGGACACGCCCAGCACCACCATCACGGGGTAGACCGTGTCCATGATGCGCGCGGCGGGGCGGTTGATCAGTTCGGCCGTCGCGCTGCCCAGCGTGAGCGCATAGAGCGTGGAGAGCGTCGCGAGCACGATGGAGCGGTCGGTCACCGGGCCGGCGGCGCGGGTGTCGGCCACCACGCGTGTCAGCACGGCGGGTGACGCGGCCAGGGCCACCAGCGCCAGCGGCCCGGCGGCGCGCTCGGGCACGTCGAACCAGAGCATGGCGTAGTACACGGCAAAGTACGTGAGGGCCGATTCCATGATGCTCTGCGCGAGCACCATCGGGTTGTGCCGGAACCAGCGCAGCGGGATGCGGCCGCCCGCCTCGAACAGCACGATGGCGATGCCCAGCTCCAGCAGGAACAGGCTGATGCCCTGCAGCGGCCACACCGCGCCGCTGAAGCCCAGCAGGCCAGCGACGGTGCCCACGAGCGTGTAGCCCACCACCTTGGGCAGGCCGATGTGTCGCTGGAAGAGATAGCCCGAAACGGCCGCCACTGCGAGCAGCAGCGACCACTGCACGGTGGGCAGCCCGGCCGATGGGCGCAGCCACTGCGCCCAGAAACCCATGATTTCATCCATTGTTGTAATCCTTCGCTTCTCGCGGGCGGGTGCCCGCTACCCGCCCGATCCGCGCGTGGGTCCGCGCGTCCCCCGGCCGGGGCCGACCGAATGTACCTGCTGATCCGGAGGGCCTCTGTAGGACGGGCACCCCGGGCAAAGGGGTATCAGGCGGCGCGGCGGGGCACGAAGAATTGCATCGGCGCGCGGCGCAGCCGCGAGCGCAGGGCCGCGGTGATGCGGGCCCGCTCGACGCGCGTCACGCTGTGCGCGCGCAGCGCCAGCCGGAACGCGAGGTAGAAGCTCACCGACACGTTGAGCGCCCCGATGAACGGAAGGGTGGCCGCGGCCCACCAGAACGCGGGCTCGTGCAGCGTGGAGGTGCCCAGCGCGGTGAGAGCGGCCCCCAGTTGCCCCGTGGAGAGCGTGACGTGCCGCACATCCAGCCCCAGGCCGAAGAAGGCGGCGAACGCCGGCACCAGTCCGAGCATGAAGCCCAGCGAGACGTTGGCCGCGAAACCCGAGAGGTTGTCGCGCCAGAACCGCGCCCAGCGTGCCGCGCGCTCCGTGCCGAGCCAGCGGGTGATGCGCGGGTTGTATTCCATCGCCGAATCGAGGCGGTGCAGCACGAACCAGTTCTCGGCCCAGCCCGCGATGATGCTCGACGCGAACAGCAGCACCCCGGTGAATGCCGCGAACAGCAGCGAGGGCCCGAAGAGCTGCAGCGAATGCAGCACGTGCCGCGCCTCGGCCGGGCTGATGGCCGGCGCGCCCGAGACCCAGGCGATGCCCAGGGTGAGGCCCACCACGGCGGGGAAGACGACCAGCACATTGCCGAGCACCGCGGCCACCTGCGAGCGCACGAGGTGCGTGACCTCGTCCACGAACGATTCGATCGCGTCGGGCGTCTGCAGCTCCTTGAGCTTCGCGGCCATGGCGGGGGCCGTCATCGCCGGCTGCTTGGTGGCCACGGTGCAATGCAGCAGCATGACCAGCACGAAGCTCACCGAGTAGTTGACGCCCGCCCAGAACCCGCCCCAGAAGGTCGAGAGCGCCAGGGCGGCGATGCCGAACTTCATGAGCGTGGTGAACGCCATCACGAAGCCGCCGCCGGCCGCCTTCGCCACCATGGCGCCGTACTCGGCCCCGGTGCGCGTGATGTAGTGCTCGCCCGTCTCCGCGCTGCGCTCGGCCACCTTGGCCGCGAGCAGCGATGAATTGGAGGCGACGAGGGCGCGCAGGCTGCGCCGCTCGCGCCCCACGGTCACGAGGAGTGCCATCAGCCGGGCGGCGCTCGTGGCCGGCGTGGGCGAGAGCAGGCAGTCCAGCAGGTCGCGCACGCGCAGGATGCGCTCGCGCAGCTGGCGCAGCCGGAACACGAGGCCGACCGAGATGCCGTTGTCCTCGAAGTGCGCATACACGGTGGCCGCCGCCGCGCGGCATGCTTCGAGGCGTTCGCGCAGGCGCAGCACGGCCTCGTCGAGGCGGTCGGTGGTGCGCAGCTGGTGCAGCACCTCGACCCGCAGGCTCTCCACGTCGCGGATCAGCGCATGGAAGGGCTGCGCATCGCGCGCGGTCCCGGCCATGCGCAGACGCAGTTCGGGCGCGAAACCGGTCGAGAGGATCTGCCCCGCGCAATAGGTGATCGCATCCAGCAGCGACTGCTGCCACCGGGTGGTACCGCCGGTGCCGCCGGTGCCGTCATCGGGCGCCAGCAGGGCGAGCAGCCGTTCGAGCAGGGGTTCGTCCAGCGCCGCCAGCCACTGCGCGTCGAAATCGGTCGGCAACGCCAGCATGAAGAGTTCCGAGGCGTCGATCGTCTCGGGGCTGCCGGGCAGCAGCTTGTAGCGCAGCCGCTCGGCCATTTCGCTGGCCAGTGCCGTGCGCGGCGCAAACCCGAAATCCGCCAGCAGCGTGGTGATGTCCACCGTGCCCACCAGCGTGGTCCACCATGCCTGCAGCCGGGCGCGTGCCTGCGCATCGCCCTCTGCCGCCTCCACGAAGCGCTGCAGGCGGGCCAGGGCGTCATCGACGGACCGGCGGTCGCCCCGCACCCAGGCCAGGAACCCAATCAGCCACAGATGCCGCCGCGCGAGCGGGGCCGAGGGATCGAGGGTGGCGAGCAGGGACTGCGGCGAGGCATCGCGCAGCCGCGTGCCGCTCAATGGAGCACCCGGCCGGACAGCGGGGCGCCGCCGGAGCCGCCCCCGGACAGGGCCTCCAGCACGAACAGCGGCACAGGGCACTCGAAGCGCTCGCCATCTTCGGCCACGCAGAAGTAGGTGCCGTGCATGCTGCCGCTGGGGGTGCGCAGCCGGCATCCGCTGGTGTACTGGAAGGCTTCGCCCGGCCGCAGCAGCGGCTGCTGGCCGACCACGCCCAGGCCCTTGACCTCTTCGGTATGGCCGCGCGAGTCGCTGATGGTCCAGTGCCGGGAGATGAGCTGCGCCGGCAGGTCGCCGGTATTGGTGACGGTGATGGTGTAGGCAAAGCTGTAGACGCCGTCTTCGGGCGTGGACTGCTCGGGCAGGTACTGTGGCTGCACCTCGGCCTGGAACTGGTACTTCGGCATGGGCGCAATGGTAATGGCGGCTGCTGCGACAATTCCGGCATGACACGCCAATTCCGAATCGCCCCCTCGATCCTGTCCGCCGATTTCGCCCGCCTGGGCGAGGAAGTGAAGAACGTCATCGCCTCCGGCGCCGACTGGGTGCACTTCGACGTGATGGACAACCACTACGTGCCGAACCTGACTTTCGGCCCCATGGTCTGCCAGGCGCTGAAGCCCCATGCCGTCACGCCCGACGGCCGCCCGGCACCCATCGACGTGCACCTGATGGTGGAGCCCGTGGATGCCATCGCTGCCGCGTTCGCCGAGGCCGGCGCCGACTACATCAGCTTCCACCCCGACGCCTCGGCGCACGTGCACCGCAGCATCCAGGCCATCCGGTCCAAGGGTGTGAAGCCGGGCCTCGTGTTCAACCCGGCATCGCCGATCGACGTGCTGGACTGGGTGATCGAGGACATCGACCTGATCCTCGTGATGAGCGTGAACCCCGGCTTTGGCGGGCAGAGCTTCATCGATTCCGCCCTGCGCAAGATCGAGGCATTGCGCAAACGCATCGACGCCAGCGGCAAGGATATCCGGCTGGAAGTGGATGGGGGCATCAAGGTGGACAACATCCGCCGCGCGGCGGATGCGGGTGCGGACACCTTCGTGGCCGGCAGCGCGATCTTCGGCAAACCCGACTACCGCGCCGTCATCGGCGCCATGCGGGCCGCCCTGGCCTGAGCCGGCGCGGGTCGGGGCGGCACGGCCTTGGCAGCAGGCGGCTGCTGCCGGGGCCTTTGCACGCCTGCCGCCCTTGCTGTTACTGATTCATCGTGCGTGGAGCGCCGGCGCCGGGTGGTGGCACCTGGACCTGCATCGTGCCTTCGCGCAGCACGCCGCCCCCGGCCACGGAGCCTTCGGACGTGCCCGACTGCACGCGGCCGATGCAGGCGCGGCGGTCTTCATCGGTCTTGAACACTTCGCAGCGCTGTGCTGCGTTGCGGGCATAGCCGTCGGTGGCGTCCTGGCCTGCCAACTGGCCCGTGCGGGAGGCTTGCAGCGCGGCACCGGCTTCGCGCAGGCAGGTTTCGCGGCTCTGCGCGGTGTCGCCGCTCATGCAGGCCTGGCGGTCCTGCTGGTAGCGATCGCGCGCCGAAGCGTCGGGCGCGGCCTGGACGGCTGCGCAGGCGGCCAGCAGGCAGGCGGCGGAGAGGATGCGGGGAGCAAGGGCAAAGCGATTCGTCATGGCAGGAGACCTCCGGTTCATGGGTTGGGGGGACGGGCCGGCGCCTGGGTGGCCGGCATCCGGGTCTGCGTTTTCAGGGCACGGCGTGGTAGGGCGCAGTGCAGTCGAGCGAAAACGGGTGTCCCAGCGTAGGCGCGGGCGGCAGGAGGGTCTGTCGGACGGGCCAGACAACGGGTGTGGCCGATCCCGCACGTCCTACACTGCGGGCCCGGCTGGCACGTGGCGTGCGGCCTTCCCGGCGGCGCCCCTCGGCGGCGCTTCATTCACAAAAACGAAGAGGATGGCATGGCCGAAACTTCCGTGGCAGCGCTGACGGCGCGTGCCGATGCGGCGATCGTGGACCTGGACGGCACCATGGTCGACACCCTGGGCGATTTTGCGGAAGCGCTCAACCGCATGCTGGACGAGCTGTCCCTGCCGGCCATTGCGGCGGCGGACATTGAGCGCATGGTGGGCAAGGGCTCGGAGCATCTGCTGCGCTCGGTGCTCGCCCATGTGCTGCAGGCACTGGAGCCCGCGCGGCGTGCGGCGGAAGTCGATGCACGCTATCCCGCGGCCTGGGCCGCCTACGAACGCCATTACCTTGCCATCAACGGAAGCTGCTCGCACGTGTTCGACGGCGTAGCCGAAGGCCTTGCGGCACTGCGCCACGCAGGTTTGCGGCTGGCATGCGTCACCAACAAGCCCACGGCCTTCGCCGTTCCCCTGCTCGAAGCCAAGGGGTTGGCCGGCTTTTTCGAGCATGTGTTCGGCGGTGATGCCTTCGACCGCAAGAAGCCCGATCCGCTGCCGTTGCTGAAGGCCTGCGAGGCGCTGGGCACGGTGCCTGCCCGCACGCTGGCCATTGGCGATTCGGTCAACGATGCACGGGCCGCCCGTGCGGCCGGGTGCCCGGTGGTGCTGGTCACCTACGGCTACAACCATGGCGAGCCCGCCCGGTCGGTCGAGGCGGATGCGCACGTGGACAGCCTGGAAGAGCTGACTCCTTCGGCCTGATGCCGGCCCGCGGCGGCATGCCGCGGTGCTGCGGCTTCAGAAGGTTTCCCAGTCGTCGCTGTTTCCGCGGGCCGGCGTTGCGGATGGCCGCTGCGCGGGGGGCAATGCCGTTGGTGGGGGTGGAGACGACGACGCGGTCGTTGCAGGGGCCGGCGAGGCGTCTGCCGGCTTGCGCGGAGCGTGCGGTACGCGCGCGATGGCGGCGGCCGGTGGAGCGGCCGCTGTGGCGGGCGAGGGCGGCGCGGGCCGGGGTGCCGCACCGCCTTTTTGAGGCAATCGGAATACCGCGACCGCGTCCACCATCTGCGCGGCCTGTGCGCGCAGGCTGTCGGCGGCCGCAGCGCTCTGTTCCACCAGGGCCGCGTTCTGCTGCGTGGCGTGGTCCATCTGCGTGATGGCTTCACCGACCTGCGCCACCCCCTGGCTCTGTTCCTCGCTGGCGGCGGTGATCTCGCCCACGATGTCGGTGACGCGACGGATCGCCTGCACCACTTCCGTCATCGTCGCGCCCGCCTTGTCCACCAGCTGCGTGCCTTGTTCCACGCGTTCCACGCTGGCGTTGATGAGTGCCTTGATCTCCTTGGCCGCTTCGGCGCTGCGCTGTGCGAGGGTGCGGACCTCGGAGGCGACGACGGCGAAGCCGCGGCCCTGCTCGCCGGCGCGGGCGGCCTCGACGGCGGCGTTGAGGGCGAGGATGTTGGTCTGGAAGGCGATGGAGTCGATGACGCCGATGATGTCCACGATCCTGCGGCTGCTGTCGTTGATGCCTTTCATCGTGTCCACCACCTCCGCCACCACGTCGCCGCCGCGGGTTGCGACCGCGCTGGCACTGGCGGCGAGTTGGTTGGCCTGCCGCGCGTTGTCGGCGTTCTGGCGCACGGTGGCGGTCATCTCTTCCATCGAGGCGGCGGTTTCCTCGAGGGCACTGGCCTGTTGCTCGGTGCGTGCGGAAAGATCGTTGTTGCCCTGGGCGATCTCGACGCTGGCGGTAGAGACGTTCTCCGCATTGCCGCGCACGCCCGCCACCACATGGGACAGGTTGTCCTGCATGTGCCGCAGGGCATGGAGCAGCTCGGCCGCCTCGTCGCTGCCCCGCGCATCGATGGGCTGGGTGAGATCGCCACCGGCGATCTGCCCCGCACGCGTTGCCGCCAGCCGCAGGGGCCCTGTGATCGAACGGCCCAGAAGCGCCGCAGCCAGCGCCCCCAGCAGCACGGCGGCGATCCCGCCGCCGATGAGCGTCCAGCGGCCCACGGCGGCGGCATCTTCCGCCTCGCGGACGGATGCGTCATAGAGTGCCTGCTGGCGCTGTTCCAGTTGCTGGATCGCGCCGATGTAGCGTTCGGCCAGCGGCTGGATGTCGCGGCCCAGCGATGCGGAAACATCCTCACCGGCCTGCCGGCGCTTCAGCAGGGCTGAACGGGGACCTCGGTAGGCGTCACGCGCCGTATCGGCCTGGGCGATGAGGCGTTTGCCTTCTTCGGTGGTGACGAGCGCCTGCAGGCGGTTGCGGGATGCCACGGTCATCTCGGAGGTCTTGTCCATCTCCGACTGCCACGTGCCGATGCGGGCCGTGTCCGAGTCCAGCACCGCAGCGCGTGTCCGCACCCAGTTCAGCTCGACCGACTGCCGCCACTGCCAGGCCATGCGGAGTTTCTCGTTGTCCTCCATCGTGAGCTGCTGGGTCGTGTCTTCCAGCGCCTGCAGCCGCCAGACACCGATGGCCGCGATGGCCGCCGTGATGGCCAGTACGACACCGAACGACAACGCAAGGCGCGTTCCGACCTTCAGGTGGTGCAATGCCATTGGCGGCTCCTCTTTCTCTCTGGCCTGTGGCTGAATTTGCGCCAAGATAGCCGCGGCCGTGCTTCCGGCCGGTAGAGGAATCCCGTGTTTTCAACGCTGCCGAAGTGTGCTCGGAAAGTCAGCGGGCGTGCCCCAGCAGGGCCTCCTTGAGCTTCCAGTCGGCCGGTTGCGGCCCCAGCCAGATGCCCAGCAGCGCGCCGAAGAATTCGGGCTCGCGGAAGGGCTCGCCCTGTGCCGCGCCCTTGACCGTGATGACCGTTCCGGTACCCGGGATCCAGTCCACCGTGAACCGGTCGCCGGCCGAGAGCTTGCGGTGGGCCGAGAATATCTGCCCCATGCGCAACACGCCGGGAACGAGCCGTGAGAACGTGGCCTTGTCGAGGTTGTCTTCGATGCCGCGCGAAAACAGCTTGCCCAGTTCCGTGGAATCGATGTCCCGCAACATCGTGATGGACACGCGCTTGCGGCCCTGCAGCGCCATCGCTTCTTCGGCGGTGGACACCTTGCGTTCGAGGTACAGCCCTGCCGCATACACCTGGAAAACGGCCTTGTACCGTACCCCCGCACCGTTCAGTACGAGGGGCACGTTGTCCAGGGTGATGGCGGGCTCGTAGGCGACGCCGGCGGCCGTGGGGACGGGCTGGGCACCAGCACCCACGGTGCCCCCGGCCAGGATGCCTGCGATGGCCCAGGCTGCGCCCCGATGCCGCAATGTCATAGCGTCTCCTGAAAAAAAGAACGGTCGTTCTTTTCGGGATTTTCCTCAACCGCAGGCGTCATGCACAACAGGGTTTTCGCGCAGGGGGCTTTGCTACACTTTGCGCCCATGTTCATTCACCACGTGGTCATCACAGGTTGTAGCGACCGGGGAGCCTGGCCCTGGCGCAAGCCTGCCGCATCGAACCGCTGAAGGCTGCCGGGCCCCATCCCCCGGCGTGCCACCGTGGCCCCCTCGGGGCCGAATGCAATGAACCTGGGCGGCAGCCGGGCAACACGCCCGCCCCTGCCGACCGATCTGGAGCGATCTTTCCGTGATCACCGAACTCGAATTCAAAAGCCTGGCCGGCGAAGGCTACAACCGCATTCCCCTCATCGCCGAGGCATTCGCGGACCTGGAAACCCCCCTGTCCCTCTACCTTAAGCTGGCCCATGCCCGCGATGGCGGGCGCTACAGCTTCCTGCTCGAATCCGTGGTGGGTGGCGAGCGTTTCGGGCGCTACAGCTTCATCGGCCTGCCTGCACGCACGCTGCTGCGGGCCAGCGGCTTTGGTCCGCAGGCTCGCACCGAGGTGGTGACCGACGGCCAGGTGGTCGAGACCGCGCATGGCAACCCGCTGGACTTCATCGCGGAGTACCAGAAGCGCTTCAAGGTGGCGCTGCGGCCCGGCCTGCCGCGTTTCTGCGGTGGCCTCGCCGGATATTTCGGTTACGACGCCGTGCGCTACATCGAGAAAAAGCTCGAAGCCAGCTGTCCGCCCGACACGCTGGGGATGCCTGACATCCTCCTGCTGCAATGCGAAGAGCTGGCCGTCATCGACAACCTCTCGGGCAAGCTCTACCTCATCGTCTACGCCGATCCTTCCCAGCCCGAAGCGTATGCACGCGGCAAGAAGCGGCTGCGCGACCTGAAGGAGCAACTGAAGTACTCCGTCGCGGCACCGCAGGTGAAGCCGACCGAGAGCCATCCGCCACAGCGCGATTTCTCGAAGGCCGAGTACCTGGCTGCCGTCGAACGTGCCAAGGAACTGATCGCCGCGGGCGATTTCATGCAGGTGCAGGTGGGGCAGCGCATCCACAAGCGCTACACGGAGTCGCCACTGTCGCTGTACCGCGCGCTGCGTTCGCTCAATCCATCGCCCTACATGTATTACTACCACTTCGGCGACGCCCACGTGGTGGGGGCGAGCCCGGAGATCCTCGTGCGGCAGGAGCGCACGGACGAAGGCCAGAAGATCACCATCCGGCCGCTCGCCGGCACGCGCCCGCGTGGCGCCACGCCCGAGAAGGACAAGGCTGCGGAGGTGGAGTTGGTCAATGACCCGAAGGAACGCGCGGAGCACGTGATGCTCATCGACCTCGCGCGCAACGACATCGGCCGCATCGCACGCACCGGCTCGGTGAAGGTGACCGAGGCCTTCGTCGTGGAGCGCTACAGCCACGTGATGCACATCGTCAGCAATGTCGAAGGCCTGCTGAACGAGGGCATGACCAGCATGGACGTGCTCAAGGCCACGTTCCCGGCAGGCACCCTCACCGGCGCGCCGAAAGTGCACGCGATGGAACTCATCGACCGGCTCGAGCCGACGAAACGGGGGCTGTATGGCGGCGCCTGCGGGTATCTGAGCTATGCGGGGGACATGGATGTGGCGATCGCCATCCGCACCGGCATCGTGAAGGACGGGACCCTCTATGTGCAGGCGGCTGCCGGCGTGGTGGCCGATTCGGTGCCGGAACTGGAGTGGAAGGAAACCGAGCACAAGGCCCGCGCGCTGTTGCGTGCCGCTGAACTGGTGGAAGAAGGACTGGAATGACCCGAGCCATTGAACGAACCCAGCAGTGCGGCAGCATGGCCGAGGTGCGTGCGCGCATCGACGCGCTCGACGACATCCTGGTGCCGCTGCTTGTGGAGCGCGGCGGCTACATGACCCAGGCGGCCCGCAACAAGCGCGACGCATCCCAGGTGCGCGACGAGGGACGTATCGAGTTCATCGTGGACAGGGTGCGCCAACGTGCGCTGGCCGAGGGGGGCGAGCCCGATGTGATCGAGGCGATCTACCGCAGCATGATGGAGGCCTACATCGCCTACGAGCACCGCGAATTCGCGCGGCTGGAGGCGGCGGGCGAGGAGCGGAAGGGCTCCGGCGCGGGGTTCTGAAAGCGGGCGGCGGCTCTGTTCTGGATCGTTGGAAGGCGGAGGGACCGTTGCGGTCGGCCCCGCGTTTCGCGGGGGCCGACTGGAATGCGGCGCCATGTCAATGCCGCATCGACGACAGCTTGAACGCGTTGGCCAGCGTGGAGCGATTGCTGATGCCCCAGCGCGAGGCGACATCGAGCATGTGCACGCGGCCCCCGGTGGCGCTGGCCTCTTCCATTTCGCCCTCGATGCGGCGCACGCGCTCGCGGCGAATCAATTCGGCGGGTGTCATGCCGAGGTGGTTGCGGAATGCCAGTTGCAGAGCGCGCTCGGTGACGCCGAGGCGGCCGGCGATCTCTCGCACCGACAGATTGGGGTCGTGCAGGTGCTCGATGATGTAGCGGTATGCCGCGCGATAGCGGGGAGGCAGGCGCAGGCCCACCGTGTCCTGCGACGTGCCAGCCTGGGGCCCGGCCCCCGCATCCATGCGTTGCAATGCGGCGTGGTGCACCACACGCATGGCCTGTGCCACATGCCGCTTGTACTGGCGCAGGGATTCGCCGAGTCGGCCTTCATTCATGTGGATTTTCGACAGGCAGTATTGGATGTCCGAGGCCAGCGGATGGTGCTCGATTTCCCGCTCGCCGCCCGCCATCGGCATGATGACTTCGCGGGCGGCTGGCACGGCGCGGCTGGCGAGCAATGCCAGGCACCCTTCGACACGGGCTTCGCCTTCGATCCCGGCGAGCCCGTGCTGGCGCAGCCAGCGCGAAAAGATCGACACCGATTCCTGGCGTGCCGCCCCGTGGCTCGCCAGCATGCCCGCGAGGTAGCCGAGACGCGCCTGCAGCAGTGGCGGCGTACCGGAATGGGATTCCAGGTGGCGAAGCTCTGTGGCCAGTGCCTCCCCGGGCGTGCGGTCGCGGCCCATTTCCAGAGCCGATTCGGCGAATGCATGGTCTGACAGTTCCTCGCTGTGCAGCAGCTCCACGCGTGCCAGAACCTCCAGGCGGATGGCTTCCGCATGCAATGCAAGGTAGCTGGTGTCTTGCGCTTCGCACAGGGCCAGGGCCCGTTGTGTCGCCACGAGCGCAGAGGCATGCTGGCCCTGGGCCTGCAGCGACAGCGCGAGACCGCAGCACGCCTCCACACGCAGCGGTGCAGGGGCGTCGTGGTCGTTGGACACGAGCGCCCAGCAGGCTGCTGCGCGTGCTGGCTTGTGCAGGTGCTGGAACATCCAGGCCTGGTCCAGTGCCGAATGCCAGCGCACCGTGCTGCGCGAGATGGCGTCGTAGGCCTTCAATTGGTGGTGAAACACATCGCTCGCCAATTCCTCCTGGCCGATCACCAGCAGGGCGCGGCCCAGGAGCGCGCCTTCTTCCATCGGGCTCGCATCGCGCAGCTGACCCCGTTCAAGTCGGCGCCGCCCCATGGCCGCGGCTTCCTTGATCTGCAGGTTGTGCAGGAGTTGGGTGAGCACCGGAGCGTGGTGGCCGACGCGTTGGCACGAAAGAGAGAGCAGAGAGATGAGCATGTTGTCGTCGCGGCCCCCGCCGCGCCCCGTGATTGATGACGACTTGATGCTAGGAACCCGGGCCGAAACAAACCTCAGCGACTTTCTGGCCAATCCTCAACTTTGCCCACCGGGAATTGTCGGCAGGGCGACCATCCACATCCGTCGACATCTCCATCGCTCATCGACGACGGCCGGCGCCTCTTGCTGAAGAACGTGTTTTGAAACAATCAGCGAACCTTTCCGATTGACAGATCAAGGAACAACTGATTAACAAAATGTGAAAAATTGGCCTTCAATGAAACAATTTCCTCTCTAGGATCGCTCCAGGCTATCGGCGTTTTGGAAATGATTAATGGCCTAGTGCAATCCGGAATGAACTAAGCTTGCGCCTGTCGTCACTCACGCACAGTCATTTGCAAAAAGTGAAAAACTTTGTGAATGCATTGGTGGCGATCACGTGGCTGTAACAGCCATGGCTATATCAACGAAAACGTTTGCGTATGGGGAACTTCATGCAAGTCGCATTGCTGTCGCGCCGTTCGGCGGTGAACCAATTCCTTGTGGATTTGTTGGCCCGGGGGGGAATCCAAGCCATCTTGCAAGTCAGCATCGCGGCCTTCCGCATGCAGGCGCGCAAACAGTCGCCGGATGCGGTGATCCTGGAGGACTGCGGGGGCACCCTCGCCGAGGATCTTGGGCTGATCCGCAGCTGCATCTCTGCCCATGTGCCGGTGCTGGTCGCGGGTTCCGAGCTGCAGGCGGGTTTCGGAACCGCCCTGGCATGCGGGGCCGTCGATTACATCAACCTGTCCCGGGTCGGGCACGACGAACTCAAGGCGCGCATCCGCGGCCACGTGGAAGCGTATGCCCTGGAGGCATCCCACGCGATCGCCGTGGACGGCTGCCAATTGGACCCGGCACGCCAGTGCATCGTCCACGGCGGCAAGGTGGTCGAGCTGACCCACCGCGAATGCGAGCTGGCATGGCTGCTGTTTTCGCGCCCGAACCAAGTCGTTTCTTCTCCCACCATCGTCGCGCGCGTGTGGGGGCGCTCCGTGGAGTCGAACAAGCGCACCCTGGAGCAGCACATCTACAAATTGCGCACCAAGCTGCGCCAGACCGGCTGCAGCCTGCGCGTGCAGGCGGCCTATGGCCGGGGCTATCGCCTGTTGTCGGCCAGCGGAGCAGAGCCGGGCCCGGTATCGCACCAGACCTGCGCGCACGTGCATGCACCCCGCGTCCGGGCTGCCGTGCCGGCAATGGCCATCCCTCCCATGCCGCCGCTGGGCAGCTGAGAAAACCACGCCCTTCCCAAAGCACGGGTTCTGCAAGGAGTGCCCCGGGTGGGCTGGCATGGTTTTCACACCTTGATCCACAGGTAGTCCCCGGAGCAGATGCCCATGAAGGCTTCGTCGGTCGAGCTGAGGATGTTGTCGCCCCAATAGCGGCCGTGTTCCGCGTAGTGCGTCATCGTCTCTGCGAGCCAGGTACCGCTGATGTCCGGCGTCATGGGGACACGCACGATCAGGATGATGCCGCCCGTGTCCGGATTGATACCCGCCTGGGCCTGGTCCTGCGCGTATACGGTGAGATTGGCTTCGAGCAGCAGCCGGTAGACCGACAGCGTTCGGCCGGCCGTGACGATGCCGAAGTGGAAGTTGAGGTACATCGCGCCCACGTCGTTCTCGTAGTGGGTAAGCTGGACCTCGAAGCCTTCCACTTCGACCCAGCCCCGCTCCAGTACTGCCCCTGAGTCGGGCAGATCGATGGCAGAGCACAGGTCGGTCACCAGCTGTTCGTATTGTTGAAAGCTCATGGTGTTTTCAGGCGCGGGACAAGAGCCATTGGTCGGCATTCGCCAGCCGTTCCGTCGTCAGACTGCTCTGGGAGGGCGTGCGAGGGCGGCTCAGGTTGAGGAGCTGGAGCGGCAGCAGTGCGAGGCGGTCGGCGGGGGCCTGCTGTGCGACATCGAACCCTGCCGCTATCAGCGCCGCGCGGATGGTGGCGACAGTGGCGAATGCCATGGCGAAAGCCTTGTCGTCCTTGTGTTCGGCTATGTGCCGGCCAATGAGGCTGAGCAAGGTTGTCTGCCTCCGGTTGTCGAGACGGTTTCCGGCCAGCACGATCTGTCCGAGCACGCTCACCAGCGTCGCCACCTGCACTGACGTATCGCTGCTGGCCAGCCCGGTTTCGATCGCGTCCTGGAGCGCCTTGTCCAGCGCCGGCGCGGCGGACTTCGCCCTGCCGGCGAGAGCGCGGCTCTGCGGATTGCGGCTTTGGCCGCCCGAGTCGCTGCCGGGCTGATGACCGCCGGACTGGCTTCCGGAGCCCTTGTCGCCGTCGCGGTTGTCCTGCTGCATCGCGTTGCCCCCCGGCTGGAGGAAGACGTCCTGCGTATACGGATCGAGCACCTCTTGCTCGTGGTGCGCGGCCGTCCGCTCATGCTCGCGCTCGTGGGCGGACTTGTGGCTCTCGGTTTCATGGCCTGCATGCTCGCTGCGCGCCGCCTCGCCGGTTTCCTTGGCCCGCTCGAAGTCCGCCTGATAGTCGAGCGGCGTGCGCTCGCCCTCCGGCGCCTGCTCGCTGCCCTGGCCCGGCAGGTGGCTCTGCCGGGGAGGTGGCGGTGGAGGCGGGCGGCCGAGCGTCTTGAAGACGTAGTTGTTGAAGCTCCCCGTGCTCTGGCGCCGCAAGTTCTGCTGCGTGGCCTGGTCCCGCAAGTGCTCCTGCTTGACATGGTTCTGTTGCAGTTGCTGTTGCTGGCGGTTGCGCAGCAGCCGTGTCCGTTGCAGCTGCTGTTGTGCAGAGAAAGGGTTTGGGATCATGGTGTGAACACGGCGGTGAGGAGGCGCTGCGAAAACTGCAGAACCGTGCTGCCGACCCAGGGGGCGCTCACTGCCACCGTCACGGTCACGCAGATGAGCTTGATGCCCTGCGAGATCGCCTGGTCCTGCAGCGAGGTGACTGCCTGCACCAGTGCCACCAGCAGCCCCACGATGGCGGCCACCGCCACGGCGGGCAGGGACAGCAGCAGGCACAGCATCAGTGCCTCGGAAGTGAGCTGGACGATGTTGTCGTGGTTCATGGCATGCGGTGCTGCGTCAGCGGTAAGTCATCACGAGCCCATGCATCACCTGCGACCAGCCGTCCAGCACCACGAACAGCAGCAGCTTGAAAGGGATGGCGATGTTGGTGGGCGACACCTGGGAAAGGCCCATGGCGAGCAGGACGTTGGCGATGACCAGCTCCACGATGATGAACGCCAGATAGAGGAGAAAGCCGATGCGGAAGGCGGCAGTCAGTTCGGTGAGCAGGAATGCGGGAGCCAGCACGATCAGGTCGTCGGGCTGCAGCGCCTTGGCACGCTCCTCGGGCCACAGTGCCTGGGCCGATTTCAGGAAGAAAGCCTTCTCCGCAGGGTCGGCATGCTTGCCCAGAAACTTCCTGAACGGCTCGCGCGCGGCGGAAGCGGCCGTGAGCAATTGCTGCGTGTTGGAGCTTTGCGCCGCGGGTGGTGCCATCTGCATGCGCTCGGAGGCCTCCATGGCAATCGGTGCCATCACATAGACCGAAATGATGATGGCAATGCCGTTGAGCACCATGTTGGGCGGAACCTGCTGCACGCCGAGCGCGTTGCGCAGCAGGCCGAGGACCACCACCACCTTGGTATAGGACGTGACGATCATCGCGGCGAATGGCAGAACCGCCAGCAGCAGCAGCGAGAGCGCGAGCGAGACGGGATCGAGTCCCGAGATCGGCGTCATGGCGTGGCCGCTGAGGTATTGGAGCCGGGCAGCGACATGCGCGCGATACGGACGCCGAGGCTGTCGCCGATGACGACCAGCTGGCCCGTGCCCACGACCTGTTCATGGCAGACGAGGCGGACCGTGGCGTCGCGCACCGCGACGTTCAGGGGAACCACCGAGCCAGCGCCAAGCGCTGCGAGGTCGTCGAGTCGAATGCGTGCCGTGTCGATCTCGAACGCCACCGGCAAGGAGAGTCCGCCGATGTCTGTCAGAGGCAAAGGGGTTTCTTCGGGCTCTGCGCCATAGCCATCGTCGTCGCCATCATCCGCAGGTACCGACGCTGCAAATGCACCATGTGCCGGCGCGGCCTTGCCGGGAGAGAGTTGCGCAAAGGCGGTGAGGCTGACGGTATCGCCGGCGTCCGAGCGCGGCGCAGTCCCCAGCGTCAGCTCCGAGGAGTCCAGGTCGAGTTCTGCGGGTATTTGCATGGTGTTTCCCAGTCCGAAGGAAAGGTGGCAGAGGCGCCGGGTGCCGGCGATGAGCGAGCCGCACAGCACAACATCGCCGGGCGCCAGAGACGCGAGATCCGGGGAGGCGATCCTGCGGGTCGCAATGCGTGCGCGGCCGGGCAATTGCAGGCCCGACAGGGGGGCGCCGTCTGCCTGGCCGGAGCGGGAGAGGCAGGAATGCAGCTGAGCGGCCACTCCGTCGTCGATGGAATGCAGGCCCAGCCGGACTCCACCGCAGATCCATTCCCATGGAACGGCCTGCGCGGGGCGCAGGGAAAGGCCTGCCAGCGTCAGCCCGGTCAATACGGGAGCCATGGCAGCCAGCGGTGCGGCCAGCAATGAATCCGCCACATCGCGTGCCAGCGAGGCGTCGGTCAGCCGGGCGGCCATTTCGAGGGCTGGCCATGTAGAGAGCGGCACGGAGGCCTGCAGGCGGCCGTGCACGCAGGAAAAGTCCAGAACCACGGCGTCGCGCCGGGCTTCAGGTCTGGCCGTTGCAATACGGCCGGAGTCTTCCTGGCACACCTGGGCAGCCCACCGGGCAAAACGCCGGTCGAAGGCGATCCGTGCCAACTGCGCTTCGCCCGGCATTACTTTCGGCAGGCGGTCGGCCAGTTCGTCGGTCATGGTCGGTACGGGCGCTGAGGCGTTCACGTCGGTGCTTCCAGGTCGATGTCGATGCCGCGTGGGCTCGGGCCCAATGCCTCGAGTTGCGCGCGCAGGGGATCGCGATGGAGTGAGATTAGGCGTGCCGACTCCGAAGAGCCGGTTCTGAACCGAAGACTCATCGCATAGGGCGAAAGCGATAGGCCAAGTTCGCACTCGGGCAGCACGGCCGGGTCCATCGGCACCGTGACCGACCAGGATTGAAAAGCGGGGTCTGCCTGGGCGGAAAGCCAGGCGATGCGCTGCACCGTGTCCTGCAGCCAAGCGGGTGGGGCTTCCGGAGCGGCATTCACACGCGATGCGGCATCCGCTTGCGAATCCTCCGGTTCCTCGCTGCCATGCCCTTCTCGCGAAAGGCTCGCAGTGTCGCGGAATGCCGGGGACTGCGTGGACGGGGGCGGTGCTACGGCGTCGCGCAGGGGCGATCCATCCTGTGCATCGGCGGGCGGCAGAGCATCACCCCCACGGTCTACGGCAGCCTGGTCCTCGTCCAGTTCGTTGCCATCGCGGCCTGCCTCCGGGGACGGCAACTGCTCCGGCGCGATGCAGGGCATGGCCGCGAAGGTGGCGTGAAGGTGCAAGGCCTCGGCGGACGGGTGGTCGGCACCGCTGGCTGCGTTCTCCGAATCCTCGTTTTTCCCCGCGCCATAAGGGCTCCTGCGCTCAGGAAGCTGGAATGCAGGACGGCCTGGAGCGCCTTCCGCCTCGAAGAGTTGGCGCTGGAAGCGCCCGGCCGCGGACACTGCTGCCATGCTTGCGTCCGCCAACGTTCCGGACGCCATGCCGAGCGCGCGCTGGCGCGAAAGGAGATCGGTGCGCTCCATGGCTCAGCTTCAGGCCACGCGGCCGATCGGACGCAGTTCGATCAGGCTGCCCAGTTCCTGGAAGGAGTACACGCGCAGCCATTCGAGCCGGCCCTCGATCATTTTCTTGACATACCGGCGGATGTCCATCGAGGTGACCAGCGCCACGCCGGCATGGGATGCGGAGCCCGCGACGGCGGCAATCCGGTCCGTGAGGTCGCGCGCATCGTCAGGTGACATGGCCAGGTAGTTGCCTGCCGGGGTCGGCTTGATGCACCCACGGATGGCTTGTTCGATCTCGGGCGCCAACAGGATGGCGGAGAGGTGTTTCTGTCCGCCGCCGGCTTCGTGCGCCAGGTAGCGGCCGAGGTCGGACCGCACGTATTCCGTGAGCAGCAGCAGATCCTTCTCTTTGGGAGCCCACGTGATGAGGCTTTCGAAGATGCTGCGGATGTTGCGGATGGGCACCTGCTCCTCCAGCAAACGGCGCAACACCTCGGCCATGCGCTGCAGCGGCATGACCTTCTGCACTTCGGCCACCAGGCCCGGATATTCGGGCGTGGCCCGCTCGATGATCCACTGCACTTCCTGCACGCCCATGAACAGATGGGCATGGCGCTGCAGGGTCTCCACCACCTCCCGGGCGATTACCTGCTCCACTTCCAGGCAGGCGCCCGTGCGCTGGGCCGGCGGAACTGCGGCCTGAGGCAGCCAGAGCGACTCCACCATGCCGAGCAGTGGGCCGTGGCGCTGTGCCTGTGCAGCCAGGGGCGATTGCGGATCGAGGAGCAGCAGCATGTCGCCCGGCAACTGCGGCTGCGCTATCGGCACGTCGTTGATGAGGATCTCGAAGCGCGTGTCCTGCAACTCGTCCAGCACCCACATGGCAGCGCCTGGGAACGGCAGGCCCAGCCGCGTCTGCAGCCCCTCGCGCTCCTTGTTCAGCGCTTGGTTCAACCGTTCGGCATTGATGAGTTTCGCCAACGGGTCGGACAGCCGGATCGACAGGGGCTTGGCGAATTCGGGAGCGCGGTGCTGGATGGCAGACCCTTCGCCCTTGCCGCCTTCGCGCAGCAAGGCGGCGATGGGCTTCGAATGGGTCTTCCCGCTGTCCGACTTGCGCTGGCGCGAGAGCCATTGCCCGCCGCCCACAAGGCCTGCCGCGAGGAGGCAGAAAGGCAGTACCGGGAATCCCGGGATGGCCGCGAAGCCCAGCGTCAGCGCGCCGGCGAGATACATGGAGCGCGTGTTGCGTGTGAGCTGCTCGGTCATGTCCTGGCCCAGCGATGTGGGCGTCTTGCGGTGTTCGTCCGCCACGCGCGTGGTCAGGATACCGGCGGCCATACAGATGAAGAGCGCCGGAATCTGCGACACCATCGCATCGCCGATGGAGAGCACCGCGAAGCGGTTGGCTGCCTCTCCCGCAGTCATGTTGTGGTACATGATGCCGACCACCACGCCCGCCAGGATGTTCACCATGGTGATGATCAGGCCTGCGACTGCATCGCCCTTCACGAACTTCATGGCGCCGTCCATCCCGCCGTGCAGCATGCTCTCCATGCTGAGGCGCGCCCGCTTGGCTTTGGCCTCATCGGCGGTGAGCAGCCCCGCGCGCAAGTCGGCGTCAATGCTCATCTGCTTGCCGGGCAAGGCGTCGAGCGTAAAGCGGGCCCCGACTTCCGCCACCCGTTCCGATCCCTTGGCAATCACGATGAATTGCACGATGGTGATCACCAGGAACACGACGATCCCCACGACCAGATTGCCGCCCACCACCAACTGGCCAAAGCTCTCGATCAGGTGGCCCGCATCGGCGTGCAGAAGAATGGCCTTGGTCGAGGCGATATTGAGTGCCAGCCGGAAAAGCGTGGTGAAGAGCAGCAGCGAAGGAAAAGTGGACAGCGACACCGCGTCTGGAATGAACAGTGTGGTCATCAGCAGCAGGATGCTGATGCTCAGGTTGATGGCAAGCAGCGCGTCGATGAGCAGCGTGGGCAGCGGCAGGATCATCAGCGCGATGACACCGACGAGAAAGCCGGCCATCGTCAGGTCATTGACGAGGGTGGAGTCGAATCGTTTGGCCATGGTTTGCTTTCTCGATACAGGGCAGGGAATGGAAAGGAGATGTCAGTTCGGTTCGCCGCCGCCGAGCCGCTCGAGTTCGGCCACCCAGCGCAGGACGACGGAAACGGCTTCGAACAGCTCTTCGGGGATCGGTCGATCGAGCGGCAGCTTGTGCAACGCCCGTGCGAGCGGCGGGTTTGCGATGAGCGGGATGTGGTGCAGGGTGGCCAGGCCGCGGATGACGGCAGCCTGTTCGTCCATGCCCTTGGCAACCACGATGGGCAGCGGTGTCACACCGGCTTCATAGCGCAGTGCCACGGCGTAGTGGGTGGGGTTGGTCACGACCACCGTCGCGCCGGGAACGCGCTCCTGCGGCGGGCTGGTCGCCATTTCCTCTCGCAGGGACTTGAGGTGGCCCTTGAGGTGCGGATCCCCCTCGCTGTCCTTGTTCTCGCGCTTGACGTCGTCCTTGCTCATTTTCTGGTCGCGCATGAAGAGCCAGTGCTGCAGGCCGAAATCGACGGGGCCGATCACCAGGAAAACGAGGAATGCGAACGAGAAGAGATGCAGCAGGGCACTCCACGCGATCTTTCCGCTGGCCTCGGGTGTGAGGTACACGGAGCCCACGAGCAGGGGCACCAGCCCGATGACGATCTTCCAGAGCACGGCCCCCAGCACGACGGCCTTCAGTACCGACTTGGCGAACTCGACGAGGGAGCGCGCGTTGAACATCTTCTTGAGGCCTTCCGCCGGGTTCAGGCTGTCGAACTTGGGCGTCAGGGGCTCGAACGTGATCGCGAAGCCGACCTGCGGGAGCAGGGCCAGGGCTGCGACCAGCACCGAGACGATCACCATGCCGAAGGCCACCACCATGCCGTCGAGCGCCATGGCGGACAGCAGGGCGAGGAGATCCTGCGTGCTCTGTGCCTGCATGCCCTGGTTCAGGGCGGTCGACACGATGCGCTGGATGCGGTCGTAGAGTAACGGGCCGGCCCCGATCAGCACCAGCAAGGCTGCGCCCAGGACAGCGGCTGCCACGAGATCCTGGCTCTTGGCCGTCTGCCCTTTCTTGCGGGCATCCTTGAGTTTCTTGGCTGTGGGTTCTTCGGTCTTTTCCGACATGGTGCACCGTTGAAGCGACGCGCGGAATGCACGGCATGCGCCAATCTAGGAGCCCTCCGGGTGCGGGCACAGCCACCGGGCGAAGCGGTTCCGCCAGGCGCGAAGCGGCGCGGAAACGCCTTGCGCAGCGAACGTGCGGCTTCGCATGGCGCGCCGCTTCTTCGGCCCCGCAACCCCGCCCTCCATGCCTTTCTCTAGGCTGGCGTGCAGCAGGCTGGCGGGGGTTGGCCGATGGAGAAACAGTGAGCACGATCAAAGGCTTGCGCACCCTCGTGCGCCTCAAGGCCAGGCGCTCGGAGCAGGCGGAAGCCGCCTTGCAGGACAGCGTCCGCGCGTTGCAGGACGAGCAGCAGGCCCATGCGCAGGCCCAGGCAGCCGAAGCCCAGACACGCGACGCCGAGCGCGCATGCCGCGATCGGCTGTCCGCGGCGACGGAGCAGGGCCGCCGCTTTCTGGGCAGCGATGCGATCACGCTGCAGATGCTGATCACCGAAGCGGAAGGCCGGAGTGCGGAGGCCGCAAGGCAGACTGCACAGGCGAATGGCCGCGTCGAGGCGGCCCGCGACCAGATGCGGCGCTGCGAGGTGGCAGTCCGCCGTGCACAGCAACAGCTGGAGGCGACGCGGGACCGGCTCTCCGCCGCCATTGCCGAGGCCGAAAAGGCACAGGAAGACGCACAGGACGAGGAGGCGGAAGAGACGGCCGTCGCACGCATGTTGGCGTCCGTACGCGGGCGTCGCCGGTCTGCTTCGGTGGGCCGCGAATCGCGTTCTGCAAGGGCTTGAAACGCAATGGACGGCTATGTCAACAATGCGCTGACGCTCTTCCAGCTTGGCGCGGATTTCAAGGGCATGCTCGGGCTGCTCGCGCTCTGCTGCACGCGCTTCTATGCGGCCATGCTGGTGCTGCCCGCCACCAATGACCAATTGCTGATGGGGCGCGTGCGCAACGGCACCGTTCTCATTCTCGGCGGCTTCATCGCCTGGGGGCAGCCTCCGGGCCTGCTCGCCTCGACGGGCCCCATGCTGTTTCTCGCGCTCGCGTTGAAGGAGGCTGTCATCGGCATGCTGATCGGGTTCGCCGTTTCGCTGGTGTTCTGGGTGGCGGAAGGCGTGGGCATGCTCATCGACAACCAGGCGGGCTATAACAACATCCAGCAGACCAATCCGCTCAGCGGCCAGCAGAGCACGCCGGTGGGCAACCTGCTCATGCAACTCGCCATCGTGGGTTTCTACATGCTGGGCGGGATGCTGGTGTTTGTCGGACTGCTGTTCGACAGTTACGACTGGTGGCCGCTCAGCGGAATGATGCCGAGCTGGCCCGTGCTCATGGAGCGGTTCTTCCCCGACGAGATCACCAGCTATGCGCAGACGGTGCTCAAGATCGCCGGTCCGGTGCTCGTGACCCTGATGCTCATCGACCTGGGGATGGGGTTGCTCAGCAAGGCCGCGGAAAAGCTCGAGCCTGGCAGCCTGGCACAACCCGTCAAGGGGGCCGCCACGATGCTGTTGCTGATCTTGCTGGTGGGCGTGTTCTTCCACCAGGTTCGTGCCCAGCTCACCCTGCGCCCGGTGGCGCAGCGCCTGGAGCGCATGTTCGGGCAAGGCGGTATGGAATCCCCGGCGCCGTCGCCATCGCCAGGTCCGGCGCCAGCGCTGGAGGGTGGTCGACCAGGGGCCGGCACCCCCACCGATCCGGCCCGCTGACGGCCTTGCCGCCCGGCGCAGGCCAGTGAACCCCGGTCTCTCGGGCGTTCGCTTGCACGGTGCTCTTTTCGCATGCCGCGGCGGCGGCTCCGGACGCGCCTTTTACCTTGAAAGGACGATCTCCTGCCTTCCTTGGCGCCGGAGCCGACGGCTCGCGCCCGCGTCTGTGCGGGTGCGGCAAGGCGGCGCGGCGCCGGGATGAGGGGTCGGGTCGGGCACCCGTGTGGGCTGCCCGTCGCTATCGCAGCAGCCACCGGAATATCCATCGGAGCCGGGGCTGCTCCGGCGTTCGCCTCGGGGAGGCCGCTGTCTTCCAACACTTCACAGGAGTTCATCCATGGCAATCTCTCTTCAAACGCAGCTTCAACCTGCATCCCTGGGCTTCTCAGACTCCTCGGGAAATTCATCCGGCAGCAGCAGTTCGGAAAATCCCCTGCAGCAGATCCTGATGCTCATCCTCGAGCAGGTCATCAAGGCCCTGCAGAACCAATCGGGGCAGGACGACAAGAACAACGCAGTCGGCGGCTCCGATGCCGCTTCCGGCGGGGGCTCCAAAGGAAGTGGTGGCGCCGGCCCCGAAGGGGCCATGCAGAAATTCTCCGATATGTTCAAGGGCCTCAGCGAGGCCCTGGATTCTTCGCAAGGTGGCACGAAAGCGAATGATTTCGCCCAAAAGCTGGCAGATGCCCTGGGGACCGACAGCAAGACGCTGGACCAGATGGACGACGGCCAGAGCAACGGAAGCTTTGAAGAGTTCGCCAAGGATTTCATGAAGAGCCTGGAATCCCTGTCCGGCGGTAGCGGCGCGGGAGGCAGCGGCGGTGTGCAGGGCGGCGGCAGCGGCGGTGGCAGCGGTAGCACCGACGGTGTTGGCGGCGGAAGCGGTGGAGGCAGCAGCGCTGGCGGTGGTGGCAGCGTCGGTGATCTGGCCAAGCAGTTGGTGGATGGCCTGCTCAAGGGCGACTCCAAGGGCGTGGAAGACCTTCTGGGCGGCAAGAACGATGTCGGCGGTGCGGATGGCAAGGGCGACAAGGGCGACGCCTCGCTCGACAAGCTCATGGAAGTGCTCAAGCAGTTCATTCAGTTGCTCGAAATGGCGCTCCAGTCCGGCAACAAGTCTGCCGGCGGTGAGGGCGGCAGCTCCAGTGGCGCCGGAGGCGCCGGAGGCACCGGCGGTGCAGACGGCTCAGGGGGAACGGGCGGGGCAGAAGGCGCCGGAGGGGGCGGTGGCGCACAAGGAAGCGGTGGCGCCTCGGGTGCGGGCGGCGCCGGCTCGGGTGCGGGCGGTACCGGCGGTGCCGACGGCGGTTCTGCCGGAAACGCCAGCCCCGGCGACCAGATCAAGCAACTGCTGGACGATTTCACCAAGGGCAACACCAGTGGCGTGGACAACATGCTCAACGGCCAGGGTGAGAAAGGGCAAGAGCAACTCAAGCAGATTCTTGAAATGCTCATGAAGCTGATCGAAGCGCTCATGGGCAAAAAGCAAGGCGGTGAGGATTCCGGGCAGGCGGGTGGTGGTTCCGGCAGCGGTTCCGGTGGAACCCCTGCGCCACAGGGTGCAGGCGGCGGCAGCGGAAGCCCGGCTCCCCAGGGTGCCGGAGGCGGAAGCCCCAGCCCCAGCCCCAGCCCCGCAGCGCCTGCGAGCACGGGCACCCAGTCCAGTCCTCCACCTGCCGCCCCGGTGACCGATGGCCGCGAATTCCAGGACACCGCCTCTACCCGGCCCGAGCCAGTGAACCCTGAAGACACCGAAGCGCCTCCTCCTCCGCCGGTTCCTGAAACGCAGAAAGCCCCGGCCCCGGAGCAGAACAACACGCAACCACCGGCGCCCCCTCCCGCCCCGGCACCGCAGCCTGCGGACAACGGCACCCGCCGTTGATGCGCGTGGGCCCCATGAGGCCCGTGCGCTTGCGCCATGGCTCGGGGGCGGCCATGGCGGAACGCCTTCCGCCGTCAGCGCATTCCGGGGAAGGCCGGTCCCACGCGGAAAGTCTGCGCAGACCCGTAGGTTCGCATGCCTGGCCCCCGATTCGTGCCGCCGCCTCTTTTTTCCGGAACCTCCTCTTAACGTGCAGGAACGACTTCCGCGTTTCGGTACGGGCCGTCTCCGTGGCTGCCACGGAACGCCCGAACAGGGACGTGGAGTCGGGATGTGTCGCATGCGCGCGCTGCGCAGGAGCCCGCCCCCGTCGCGGCCCGCGCTCGGCTGGCTACCCATCGCTCGGGAGGTAGGCCTGGGGGAATGCAATCCCTTCGGTCTGCTCTGGCTTCACCGCGAGGTGAAGGTTTTGTTTCAACGTTTCACAGGAGTCCCATTCATGTCCGTCTCTCTCCAGACGCAATATCAGGCCTCGTCCCTGAGCTTTTCCAGCAATTCCTCGAACTCCCTCGGCAACAGTGGCAACGGGAGCAACCCACTGCAGCAGATCATCCTGCAGGTCCTCGAACAGGTGCTCAAGGCGGTTCAGGACAAGCTCGGCAAGGAAGGCTCCAATGTCGGCGGCAAGGATCCCGCCTCCGGCTCCGGCAGCACCCAGGGCAGTGGCGGCTCCGGGCCGGAGGGGGTGCTGCAGCGTTTCTCGGAGTTGCTCAAGAGCTTCACCGAAGCGCTGGAGAAGTCGCTCGCCGACCAGAAAGCCAATGCCTTTGCCCAGAAGCTTGCGAACGCTTTGGGAACCGATAGCAAGACGCTCGACCAACTGGACGATGGCGTGGTGAACGGCAGCTTCAATGACACTGCCAAGAACCTCTTGCAGAACCTCGAGTCGCTCTCCAACGGCGGCGCACCGGGCGGCAGTGGCGCAGCGGGCGGCGGCGGTAACGTGGGCGGAAGCGGCGATGCCGGCGGTGTGGACGGCAGCCAGGGCGGTGGCGACGGTACGGGCGACCTGGTGAAGCAGCTGATCGAGGCTTTGCTCAGCGGCGATCCCAAGGCGCTGGAACGCCTGCTGAACGGCAAGGCTGGGCAGGGCGGCAACGGCGGGAACTCTCTGCAGCAATTGCTCGACGTGCTGAAATCGTTCACCGAACTGCTGGGACTTGCCCTCAACGGAGGCAACGGCGGCGGGGCTGCTGGCGGCGCTGCGGCTGGCGGCGGCGGCAACGCGGGTGGCGCTGGCGGCGCGAGCGGTGCGGGCGGTACCGGTGGTGGCAGCGGTGGCGCAGGAAGCACCGGCGGCGCAACCGGCGCCAGCCCGGGCGATCAGATCAAACAGCTGCTGGACAACTTCATCAATGGCGATACGAGCGGTGTCGACAGCCTGGGCGGCAAAGGCGCCCAGGGGCAGGAACAACTGCAGCAGATCCTCGAGTTGCTGATGAAGCTCATCGAAATGCTGACCGGCAAGAAGCCTGGAGATGAAAACACCCAGGGCAGCAATGGAAGCGGCAGCGGCGGTGGCGGCTCTGGCGGCGGCAAGGGCGTCGAAGGCTCCGGCGGCGGTGGTGGTGGCTCTGGCGGCGGCAAGGGCGTCGAAGGCTCCGGCGGCGGTGGTGGCGGCTCTGGCGGCGGCAAGGGCGTCGAAGGCTCTGGAGGCGGCGGTGGCGGCTCTGGCGGTGGCAAGGGCGTTGAAGGCTCTGGCGGCGGTGGTGGCGGCTCTGGCGGCGGCAAGGGCGTCGAAGGCTCTGGCGGCGGTGGTGGCGGCTCTGGCGGCGGTAAGGGCGTCGAAGGCTCCGGCGGCGGTGGTGGCGGCTCTGGCGGTGGCAAGGGCGTTGAAGGCTCTGGCGGCGGTGGTGGCGGCTCTGGCGGTGGCAAGGGCGTTGAAGGCTCTGGCAGCGGAAGCAGCGGCTCCAAGGGCGCCGATGGCGTGGAGGGCGGTACTGGAACCAAACCTTCCGGAACTGCGGGTACGGGCAAGGCACAGGCACTGCCTGCCGCCACTGGCGAGGTAACGGTCAATGAAACCATCGTGGTCAAGGCCGGCGAAGTCTTCGACGGCGGCGGCAAGCACTTCCAGGCCGGTCCGGCGCTGGGAGACGGTGGTCAGGCCGAGGGCCAGAAGCCTGTGTTCCTGCTGGAGCCCGGTGCGAGCATCAAGAACGTCCAGCTCTCCGGAGCGGACGGCATCCATGCCAAGGGCGATGCCAAGCTGGACAATGTCTGGTGGCGCGACGTGGGCGAGGACGCCTTCACCTTGAAGGGCCCCGGCAACGTCGAGGTTAACGGCGGCGGTGCTTTCAATGCCAACGACAAGATCTTCCAGCTCAATGCCGGTGGATCCTTCAAGCTGGACGGCTTCACGGCCGACAACTTCGGCAAGGCCGTGCGCACGAATGGCGGAAAGGACTTCCCGATCGATATCTCGGTGACCAACTCGTCGTTCACGAACGGCAAGGAAGCCGTGGTCCGTTCGGACGCCACCCAGGCGAAGATCCATCTGAGTGGCAACACCATCACCGATACGCCCTACGACCTGATCGCTCCGAAGGCCGCGCAGGTCGAAGGTGCGCAGAACCGCGGCTGGAAGAACTACACGGGCTGATGTCCCTCCCTGCTGGATTGCGCGTGGCATGCCATGCCCGCCCGATCCTGCCCACCCGCAACGCCTGGCGGCACGGCAACGTGCCTCAGGCGTTTTTTCTTGGGAGGCCGCGGCAGCCGGCCAGACCTCCGCCGGGAATACATGGGCACGGTGAAGAGGCTTTCTTGGAACGAGGCGTCTGCGCAAGGGGCTTGCCCGTTCGGAAACGGAATCGCTCGCGCCGCCCAGTGTGGAAAGGCGAGCGTGCCAGCGCGCTGGACGGTTGCCGTCCGTGCTGGGATATGGAGTGGGGCAGGAAGCGGTGCGCACCTGCGAAAGCTGCAGGAAGCCGCGCAGGCGGAGCCCGCGGCTTCCTGCAGCATGGTTCCGCCCATCGTCCGCCCATCGTCCGCCCATCGTCCGCCCATCGTCCGCCCGCCGCAGAGAGTTGCGGGCGGCGTGGTGGGCGGGGAGGCGGTCAGCCGGTCACGCGGCCGGCCGTCCGCGAGCCGGTGCCTCGCCGACGGAGCCAGGGGGCCGATGGGCAGTTGAGCGCCACATCGGTCACGCGGTTGTTCCACAGATCCAGGCTGGCCAGCGTGGCGTTGCGCGCCAGCGCATGGGCCCCCGCGTTGCCCACTTCATTGCGCGCGAGACTGAGGCACCGCAGCCGCAAATTGGCGGCGAATGCGCGCGCGCCCGCCGAGCCGACGGCTTGCCCTTCGAGGTCGATCTCCTCCAGGGAAGGGCTGGCTGCCAGTGCGAGCGCGCCGCGCTCTCCGATGCGCACCGTGTCGGATGACGTGTTGTTCAAGACGAGCGCCGCCAGGCGGGCACAGGTGGCCAGTGCGGCCGCGCCGGTGTCACCGATCTGGCAATCCCCCGCGTCGAGGAAGCGCAGGGAGGCTGATGCGGCCAGCGCTGTGGCACCTGCATCGCCCAGCGGGTTGTGCGCCACCACCAGCGTGGACAGCGCGGGCATGTGCGCCAGCGCCGCCGCGCCTGCAGCACCGATGCCGTTGCGTGAGAGGCTGAGGAGTTCCAGTCCCGCTGCGGCTGCCAGGGCGTGCGTGCCGATATCGCCCAGGCGGTTGCGGTGCAGCCCGAGGGACCGCAATGCAGTGCTTCGCGCCAGGGCGCGAGCGCCCGCCTCACCGATCAGGTTGCCGTGGGCCATGAGCGCATGGAGGCCGGGCAACTCCGCCAGTGCCTGTGCACCCGTATCGCCAATGGCGTTGTGGTTCAGCGAAAGCGACTGCAGGCCGCGCATGCGCGCAATCACTGCCGTGCCCTCGGGCCCCAGCCGGTTGTCGTCCAGGTCCAGCGATTCCAGGCCGCGGCAGGCGAGCAGAGCGGTCCCGGCTTCCGGGCCCAGTGCGTTGCCGCGCGCCTGCAGATGCGCAAGCCGCGGGCTCGCTGCCAGCGCGGCGATGCAGCCCGATGTCAGTGCGCACTGGTTCAGGTGCAGCGCCGTGAGCGTGGCGGAGCGCGCCAGCGCCTGCGCACAGGTTGCATCGATCGGGACATGGTCCAGCTCCAGGGTGGTCAGAAACGCATGGCGGGCCAGAAAGTCTGCGCCCTGCGCATCCAGAGGAACGCGCCGCAATACCAGCGTTTCGAGCGGCAGCGCGAGCAGCATTGCCAGCCCGCGTGCGCTGACGGCCTGGCAGTCTGCCAACTCCAATGTCCTCAAGGTGGGCGGGAGTCGACGGAGGTCTTCGTCGGAGAAGCCTCCACGCAGCGTCAGTTTCCGCAGGTTCCGGATCTCGCCCTGGCACAGCGCGATCAGGCTGCGCACGTCGCGGACAGTGCGTTCTTCGCAGGTGGGCGCTCCTTCGGAAGGAATATGGGCAATGGAGATCATGGGATCGTGCGTGCGGAATCGTTGAGGGTGCCAGGGTAGGCACGCAACGTGCGGAATCCCCGGGCCCGCGCGAAGAGACCGCTCGGAAGGCGATGGGCCTCTCCGGCCGCAGGCGAGCTGCCACGTTTCGCAGCAGGGCACGGCGCTTCGCACCCGGCACCGCGCGGTGGGATCCTGTTCCTAGGATGGATTCCAGCAGCCGACAGCCCCCTTGTCCGGACTGCCGCAGCGCGGCACGCGCGCTGATCCGCCGGCCACCCGGAATTGCCATGGTGGGCCTTCGAAAAACGTGCTGGAGGAGCATGATGACTACCACTCCCGAAATCGCGGAGGCGGCTTCGCCCCCGCGAATCAATCTTTCACCCACGCGCCGAGCGTGCCTGGAGGCTGCCGTGCGGCTGATGGGTGCCGACGATGCGTCCGTGCGCGCGTTCAGCGAGCAGGGCATGGTCATGGCCGACGGCATCTTGCTGGGTGTTTCGTCGCTGTCGGACCGTGACGACGGCCGCTGGCTTGCCACCGCTCTGGTGCGTCGACCCGCGAGCGTTTCCGAAGCCCGCTGGGCCGAGGCGCTGTTGCTGGCGAACGGGCAGGCCATCCTGCTGGCCAACTGGGCCTTCAGCCTGGAAGAAGGTGGCGACGCCGTCCTGTTGTTGCCGCTCGATGCCGATCTGCACGATCCGCGCATGCTCTCGGCAAATTTCGACGGCATGCTGTCTCTGTGCGCAGCGGTGGCGTCAGGTGCCGAAGCCGTGGCGCAGGCGGCCCATCCACAGGAGGCCGCAGCATGAACGCACGCATCGATTTCCCTCAACCCCCAACGCCCGTGCAGGAGTTCGAGGCATCAGCCGCCGTGCAGGCCCTGGTTCACGACGCCGCACTGAAGCTGGGCGCCACGCCCGAGCAGAGCCGCGAGGCGGCGCGCACGGGCCTCTTCGAACTGGAGAACCATCGCGTGGGCGTGGTTCCCAACGCAGATGAGGACACGCTCCTGCTGTCCATCGAACTGGGCGATGCCTATTTCGCCGATCCGGCGCGCGCGCGCGCAGGTCTGATCGCCAACATGAATCTTTTCGTGAAGGCCGGCGTCGTGTTCGCGCGGGGTCTGCGAGGCTCCGTGCTGGTCGGCCGCTGGCCTGCCACCGATGCGGACTACCTCGCCAACGGCGTGCGCCAGATGGGTGCGCTGGCGCAGGGTTTCGGCGTGCCGAGCACGTCGGAGGCAACCGACTCTCTTTCCACCCCCGTGGCCGCTGTCGAGGCCCTCCAGGAGTGAACCATGATCAATAACAACTCCACTTCCCGCACGTCGCCGCGGCCTTCGGTACAGAGCGAAGATCACTCTGCCAGCTCCAGCGGGCAGCCGTCACAGGTCTCCGTCGGTCGCAGCCGCCGCCACGATCCGTCCTCCGGTGGGCCGCCTCAGCGCACCAGCAGCTCACTGACTGACAGCTCGTATCAGTCCGCGTATTCGCGGCACAGGGTATCCGTGCCTGCTTCCATAGGATCTCCCACAGACGACGGGGCGTCTTTTCGAGTGGGGTCCAGCCTGCGATCGGACGACATACGGTTCCAGGCGCGGAATTTCGACTATTCCGACGAAAGAGAGATCCCCGAGTTCGAAGTTATCGATCTGGGTGGGCGCGACGAAACTCCCTATGTGGCCGTGCCCGAGCAGCAAAGCTGGCGCGCCATGGCGAGAGACTCGCTGGCAAGGGTCGGAGCGGACGCTCGAACGGCGGCCGGCGCTGTGGGCGGAGTCCTTACCAATACCGTCGCAGCCGCGGGCTATGGCGCGCTCCACGTCATGTCGCGTGCCAAGGATGGCGCAAGCATCGCCCTGCACAATACAGGGCAGTCGGCGAGCGGCCTGCTGCCTGTGGCAAAGCACTTGCTCACACCGAACCCGAGGATCGTGAAAGCCATTGCCGGCCACTTGACGCACCAGGGCGTGGCGGTGGGTGTCACCACCGCGCTGCGGGAGGTGGGCGCCGAGGCCTTGCAGGCGGGATTGAGGCACCTGCCCGCGGGTGCACTGCTGGGCATCGAGGTCGGCATGGGCGTGACCAACATGGGACTGCAGGTGCTCCGCCAGGCACGTGAGCGCCGCAATCCGGACGAAGCCGCGCGCGGCTTCCATGCCTTGAGCACGGATGAGTGGGCCCGGAAGACGCCCGAAGAGAAAGTCGAGCTGAAGAAAGAGCAGCAGTTGCATTCCGACCGGGTGCTTGCCATGCAGTTTGCCTCGCTGGCGGTCAATGTGGGGTTCGCCATACATGGCTACACGAAGGACGACAATTCCTTCGCGGCGGCCACGATCGCCAGCGAAGCCAAGGTGCTCGTCTATTCGATGATGCGTGATTCGATCCAGTCCAAGTGGGGGATGGTCAAACTCACGCCGGAAGGTCAGAGCAACGGCGTCAGCGGTAGCCACATCGTCAGCGCCGGGTTGTTCTACGGTGGGGCCAACGTGGTTGCCGCCTACGAGTGGGGTGGACTGCCCGTCCTCGCTTTGCCCAAAGGCGTGACCACGGGTGACGTGAGAGATGTGTTGCGCGGCGTTCCTGTCGAAGGGCTTTCGGTCGGAGAAGCGGTATCTACCACCGCCAAGATGATCGCGGTGAAGGCGGCCATCAACACGGTGCTGGAGGCGGCCGACTGGTTTTCCATCACCGAGCACGAAGCCCATCAATCGCACACGCTTCAGGAGTTGGCTCCCCACATCAAGGACAACGACTTCGGTCGATTGAAGGACCATGTGCCGACGCGCATGGCCATCATCAACAGTGCCAACTCGGTCGGAGATTTGGTGTCTTTCGTGAGCAAGGACCTGCCACCTGCGGTAAATCTGCTGCTCACCAACGGAGCGATGGGGGCCTGGTCGGCGGTCAACTACAAGACCATTGGCGCGACTTGGCAGGCCGAAGGCGCCGTGCGTGCTGCAGAAGACCACCCGACCTCTCGGCCGAGCACGCCAGTGAACGTCTGAAAGACCCGGGGGTCTCTGCCATGTCCATCCTGTCAGACATCTCCAGGGCCCGCACCGGCGATGCTCGCCGGTTGCGGGGGGGCCGGCCGTCCCCAGGCGCGCCGTGGCGGCCCTCGCGGCTGCCGCTGCAGCTTGTGCTGGCCCAGCGGACCACTGATGCCGCGGTGCGCAACGGAGCGTCGGATCGCGCGGCGCCGGCATGGAACGCCGATGCTGACGACGGGATTCCGCCGTCGCCGGCGCGGCAACTGATGGAACGTTTCCAGTTCTGCGAACTGGATGCCATGCAGCGCAGCCAGATGCGGCACGTGGTGGAGTTTCTCGGCGGCCGTGGCAAGGCCCTGCGCACCGCACCGCTTCAGGCCAACTGGAAGGCTTTGCGCGCTGCCTTCAGCGAAGCGGAGCTGCGCGAGGTCATCGTGGAGCGCACGGCTGCCGTGGTGGGCATCCTCCTGCGCCCCGAGCCGGTCGGTGAGCGGCGCGTGTCCATCCTTGGCCTGCCGCGCGACGAGGCGCTGGTCGCGTTGCGCAGGGGCGGCATGACCGAAGCCGACATCGACGAGCTGCGCACCGACATCCTCGCGCAACTGCGCCGTGGCGGATCGACCTCGGGCGAGTGGCTGCGCGCCAAGTACCAGGCCTTCGTGGCAGATGACTTCACGCGTTCCGGGGTGTACGTGTCCTATGTGAGGCTTTTCAGCCCAGCGCATGAGGCCTGCTGCGGCATGGCCGCCCACGGCGAAGCCTGACACGCGTTCTGCGTACCGAGAAGCCTCCACCGGCACCCGGTGGAGGCTTTCTTCTTTGTGCAGAGGAATGCCGTGGCGGTCTCGGTACGTCCGATATGTGAAAGGCTGCTCGACTGCATCCGGAGGCGGCCATGGTGGCCCCGCCTGTAAACCTTGCCTGGACTGGTGCGGAAGGAGGGGGGGGAGATGAGCGC
Source organism: Acidovorax sp. NCPPB 4044 (assembly GCF_028069655.1). Classification (NCBI taxonomy): domain Bacteria; kingdom Pseudomonadati; phylum Pseudomonadota; class Betaproteobacteria; order Burkholderiales; family Comamonadaceae; genus Acidovorax; species Acidovorax sp. NCPPB 4044. The sequence continues at coordinate 4,245,298 of NZ_JAMCOS010000001.1, read as the reverse complement.
ATGCAGGCGGCCGTAGCCGCCGGTGCCGGATGCGAAGGTCAGCCGGAGATGCCGGCCAGCGTGTCGACGGACCGGTCGAAGTCCCACAGGTCCGCGGTGGACTGGTTGAGAAAAGCCCGGATCTCCTCGTACTTCTCCATGGCCTCGTCGGCCAGCGGATCGTTGCCAGGCTTGTATTCGCCCATCTGCACGAGGGGTTCGATCTCTTCGTACTTGGCCATGAGCTGGCGGAACCTGCCACCGGCCTGCTGGTGGTCCTTGGGAACGATCTGCGACATCACGCGCGACAGGCTGCCCAGCACGTCGATGGCGGGGTACTGGTTGCGTGCCGCGATCTTGCGCGACAGGATCATGTGGCCGTCCAGGATCCCTCGCACTTCTTCGGAAATGGGGTCGTTGCCGCTCTCGTCCTCGTACAGCACGGTGTAGAGCGCGGTGATGGAGCCGCGCGCGCCCATGCCGGCGCGTTCGAGCAACCGGGGGATCTCGGCGAACACCGACGGCGGAAAGCCGCGGCGTGCCGGAGGCTCTCCGGCTGCCAGCCCGATCTCGCGCTGCGCCCGCGCAAAGCGGGTGAGCGAATCCATCATCAAGAGCACTTTCAGGCCCTGGTCGCGGTAGTACTCGGCCACGGCCGTGGCCACGTGGGCGGCCTTGGCACGCTCGCTGGAAGACCGGTCCGATGTGGCACACACGACCACCGACCGGGCCATGCCTTCCTCGCCGAGGATGAACTCCACGAACTCCCGCACTTCGCGGCCGCGTTCGCCGATGAGCGCGATCACGCTGATGTCGCACTGCGTGCCGCGCGCCAGCATGCCCATCAAGGTGCTCTTGCCGACGCCGGCCGGCGCGAAGATGCCCATGCGCTGCCCTTCGCCGAGGGTGAGGAGGCCATCGATGGCCTTCACGCCCGTGGGCAGGGGGTGTTCGATCATCTCGCGCTCCATCGGCGTGGGCGGAAGCGCGAACACGGGCCGTGTCTCCGTGCAGTTCAGCGGCCCCTTGCCGTCGATGGGCTGGCCCAGGCTATCGATCACGCGGCCCAGCAGGCGCGGCCCGACGGGCACGGACAGCACCTCGCCCAGTCCCACCACAGCCGATCCGCCGCGCACGCCCAGGATGGAGCCGAACGGAGAAAGGATGCTCTGGCCGTTGGCGAAGCCCACGACTTCCGCGGCCTGCAGCAGGTCGCCATGCTCGTCGAGCACGTGGCAGAGTTCGCCCAGCTTGGCATCCAGGCCGGTCACGCGCATCAGCGTACCGATCACCTCCACCACCTTGCCACTGCGGCGAACGAGCGGCGCGGAGGCGACTTCTCGCTCCATCCACTTTGCTATCCGGGAGAGTTCAGTCATCGTCGTGTTCCGTGGAAGTTGCATTGCCTTCGCCATCGAGGCGCCGGGCATAGGCCACGGTCACCTCCGCGTCCATGCCATCGCCATCGCCATCGCCATCGCCATCGCCATCGCCATCGTGGATCTTCGGCGCGGGATGGGCCACAGCGTCGTGTTCGGGCCCGGCGCCATGCCGGGGCGAAGCGGGGTGCGCTGCGGACTCCTGTTCCTCGCCATACAGGCCGTCGTCGTCACTATCGTCCTCGTCCGGCAGCGGGGCGTCGAGCGCGTAGCGCACCGCGCGTTCGAGTGCGCCGCGCAGGCCGGCCAGCTGTACCGCCAGGCTGGTGTCGAGGCGGCCGATGTCGGCATCGAACACGCTGCTGCCGGGGGCCAGGCCGGGGTCGGCTTCCACCTGCACGCGCGGTGCTTCGGTGTCGCCGTCCAGCACCGAGAGGGCGGACCGGGCAGCGGCCAGGTCGGCGGGATGGACGCGCAGCCGGGCTGTGCCGGCATCGCGGAGCGTGTCGCGCATGGTCGAGAGCGCGCGGCGCAGCAGCGCTTCGCGCGGTTCGGCATGGACCATCCGTTCCACGGCGGTGGCCACCACCAGCGCAAGCCGGCGTTCCATGCGGGCCATGGCTTCACTGTGCGAGGCCTGGAGTTCGGCGAACCGCGCGTGCCACGCACTCGCTGCTTCTTCCGAAGCCTCCGCATGGGCGCGTTCTGCCAGCGCAACCGCCTCTTCGCGCGCCTGCTCCAGCAGATCGTGCGCTTCGTTGGTGGCCTGCGCGTTGATCGCCGCCGCCTCGGCGCGCGCGGCTTCGAGCAGATCGGCGGCTTCGAGCTGGGCGCGTGCGAAAAGCCCCTCGCACTCCGTGCGCGCGCTTTCCAGCACGGCCACGGCCTCGGTGGCGGTGTCGAATTCATGGGCGCGCAGAATGCCTGCAGCCGCCTGCAGGCTGGCCCCCCGGGGTGAAGACCAGATCAGCATGTGGCCCTCCTGGCGAACAGTGTTTCGAGTGTTTTCAGGCGCTCATGGGCGGCGGCGGTTGCCCGAGGCACCTGGCGCGGTGCCGGGGCGCCGGCGCGCGATGCGGGCAGGGCGAGCCTCACCATGCGGCGCAGCCCGCGGTGCGGCCAGGCGCCTGCGCGGACCAGTTCCCGGTAGCCTACCCATGACCATGCCATCGGCGGCCAGCCGGCCACCTCGGCCGATACCGCAGGGCCACCGTCGCGGGCCCGCAGGGGCGCATAGGCGGGGCCCAGTGTCTGCTGCAGCGCCGTGCGGGCGCTGCGCTGTACGCAACACCGCAATACGCCCGGGCGGCCCAGCAGGGCCAGTGCGCAGAGCTGGGCCAGGAGTGCGTTGCGGTCCAGCAAGGCCAACCGCGCACCGCTGCCCTCCAGGTGTTCCAGCGCAGGCAGGGGTCCGCAGTGCTGTGCGTACCAGGCGTGCGAGACGGCCCCGCGCACCTGGAGCGGCAGGTCTGCTGCATCCGTCGTGCCCGCGCCCGCCAGCCCGGCAGGAACGCGCCAGCTGGGGTCGATGTGGGCCGGCAGCGCGTCGATGCGGGCCTGGAGCTCGCGGGCCAGCTGCGCGAGTTCTTGCGCGCGGCTCATCCTGCCAACCCTTCCGGCACGGCTGCCGTGGCGGGCAATGCCGCGGTGGGTGGGGTTTCGCCCGCGGAGCCGTCCTTGCGCCGCAGTGCGGCCGGCAGCCATCCCGGGCGCTTCCATGCAATCCAGCTCCCGGCGCCGCCCAGGGCCAGCAGCAAGGCCGCAGCCAGGGCAGCCCACAGGCCTGCGCGCGAAGCCTCCGCTGGCGGTGCCGGCGCGATGGGCATGCCGGGAACCAGCGTGACCGTCACGTTCTCGTAGGCCAGCCCTTCCACGCTCCGGGCCACCATGTTCTTGATGCCGGCGGTCAGGCCGGCCAGGTTCGCGCTTTCCCGGTACTTGATGAAAACCGATGCGCTCGCAGGCTTCACGGTCGAGGCGAGCGGGTCGTTGTTGGGCAGCACGATGTGCACGCGCGCGGTGACCACGCCGTCGATCTGCGAGAGCGTGGCCTCCAACTGCTGCGCCACGCCGTAGATGAAGCGCACGCGCTCTTCCGTGGGCGTGGAGATCAGGCCTTCCTTCTTGAACATTTCACCCAGGGTGACGTGGCGCTCGCGCGGCAGGCCATAGGAGCGCAGCACGGCCAGCGACCTCACGACGTCGTCTTTCTCGACCTGCACGTTCCAGGTCTTGCCGGCGTCGGACGTCGCCTTGCCGGCGTCGATGCCGCTCTCGAGAAGGGCCGCCACCATGTCGTTGGCGTCGGTCTCGGTCTGTTTCGTGTAGAGATCGGACTTGCAGCCCGTGAGGGCCAGGAGCACGAGCAAAGCTGCCAGCCAGCGGTGCAGAGGCAGCGTGGCGCGGAAGGAAGGGAGGGGGATCAGAGCGGAAGTCATGGCGGGCCCGTCATTGGTTGCGCATGAGCGTCTGGATACCGCTCTTGCTGCTCTGTGCGAGGTAGACCATGGCGTGGAACTGGAACTGCATGCCGGACACCCGGTACATGAGTTCGACCTGGCGGGACGTGAGGTCGATGTCGCTCAGCGACCCGTCCTTCTGCGCATGGGCGAGCGCATGCATGTCCTGCAGGGTCTTGCGCATCGACTCGTCCTGGTGGAGCAGGGCATTGCCGATGGTGGAATCCGGGGACATTTCGGACAGCGGTGCCTGCTGGGTGCCTTGCGAGCCTTCCATCATGCGAGCGAACTTCTCCGCCAGTGCGCTCATGGGGGAGGCCGAAGCCGCGCCGGTTTCGATGGCCGGGGTCGGGAAGACGGGCAGTTGGAGGGCGTTCATGGCGATGTCCTGTGGGCTGGGGAAGAAGCTGCGTGCCGGCTCAGGCGCGCAACTGGAATACGAAGGGGTTGGTCAAGGGATCCACCGGCTGGAATTTGCGCCGCTGCAGTTCTGGCTGCGGTGCCGCGGTCTCGGCCACGGCCGCTGGCGGGGCGGTCTCTTCGGCGGCGGGGGCGGTGCTGCCGGGGCGCCGCGCGGTCAGCCGCTGGATGAGGTAGAGCGCGGTCGGGTCCTTGCACCCTGCCAGGACTTCATCGGCGCTGGCTTCCCACGTGGGGTCTTTCAGGAAGAACTGGCACTGGGCCATCAGGGCCTTGGCCATGCCCCAGTGCGTGGGGCTGTTTTCCACGTTGCGCATGAGGCGAAGGCATTCGTGGACTTCGCCTCGCTGAATGCAGATCCATCCTTCCACGAGATCCAGCTCGACCATGCGCGGGCGCAGGATGCGTGCTCCTTGGAGGATGTCGGCCGCATCGTCGGTGTGCAGATGCTCGATGGCTTTCGTTGCCAACTGGATGAGGCCTGCCACCACTTCTCGCCGTGAGAGCTGGGGGGTCATGGATGTGTCTCCCTGGTGGATGGTTGGAATAGGGGAGGAGCGACGGGATCGGGCCTGGTGAGCGATGCCGGCTCGCTGGGCGCGGGTTGCGCGGCCGCTGCGATGCCGGCATCCACCTGAATGACATAGGCGGCACACGAGAGCGTGGCCATGGCCAGGAAAACGGCGTACGGCATGCTTGTTCCTGGGGATGGGACGTTTCTCGTGCGTTGCCTGCCGCCCATCAGGAGGGTGCGAGGCCGGACAAGCCCTTGCCCATGGCCCCGATGGTCTTGGCGTTCATTTCCGCCATTTCTTTCTGGAAGTTGAGCAGGGCCTGCTTGGCCATGTTCTTGGTGCTGGCATCGGTCAGCGCCTCCTGGTTCTTCATGTTCTGCTCTTGCAGTGCGATGGAACGCTTGGTTGCTGCGTCTGCGCCGGATGTGGACATTGGAGGCTCCTTGGGAAGTTAAGAAATGGATTGCGGGAACGGGTTTCACGCCTGCCCATGCACGGCCGCAGCCGCGCAGGGCGCGATGCGCATCAGGACGGTGCGAGGCCGGACAGGCCCTTGCCCATGGCGCCGATGGTCTTGGCGTTCATTTCCGCCATTTCCTTCTGGAAGTTGAGCAGGGCCTGCTTGGCCATGTTCTTGGTGCTGGCATCGGTCAGCGCCTCCTGGTTCTTCATGTTCTGCTCTTGCAGTGCGATGGAACGCTTGGTTGCTGCGTCTGCGCCGGATGTGGACATTGGAGGCTCCTTGGGAAGTTAAGAAATGGATTGCGGGAACGGGTTTCACGCCTGCCCATGCACGGCCGCAGCCGCGCAGGGCGCGATGCGCATCAGGACGGTGCGAGGCCGGACAGGCCCTTGCCCATGGCGCCGATGGTCTTGGCGTTCATTTCCGCCATTTCCTTCTGGAAGTTGAGCAGGGCCTGCTTGGCCATGTTCTTGGTGCTGGCATCGGTCAGCGCCTCCTGGTTCTTCATGTTCTGCTCTTGCAGTGCGATGGAACGCTTGGTCGCTGCGTCTGCGCCGGATGTGGACATGTGGGACTCCTTTGAGAGAAAGTGCGGTCACCCGCGGTCTGAGAAGGCCGCACCATGCGGTCTTCAGTGTTTGGCGCGCCGGCCGAAGCCGTTGCGCCGCTACCTTGTGCCCGTCAGTGGATGACGGGCTTGGGCGCCTTGCCCAGGAAATGCAGGATGCCCTGCGCGGCATGCCGGACCGGCTGGTCCATGCTGGTCGCGAGGACGTTGTCGATCCAGTGGCGCCACGCCGGGTCGCCCTCGAACAGCAGGGTGAGGGCCAGGGCGACCTTGCTCACGCCGTCTTCGGGGTGGTTCTCGACGTGGTGCAGCAGTTGGTCGCGCTCCTGTCCCCGCTGCCCGGCCATGGCCAGGACGATGTTGCGGTAGAGCAGGTAGCTGCTGGAGTCTTCCAGCGTGGCCTCGACGGCCTGGCTGATGGTGTCTGCATCGCTGCCGACGCGGTACACGGTGCCCAGCAGTGCAACGCTCATGAGGTTGCGGTAGATCACCGGGTAGGGCACGGAGGGCGCCAGGGCGGCGGTGGCTTTGAAAGGCGCGGAGTGGATCATGGTGGTGGTCTCCTCGCGCTCAGACGGCCAGCGTCGTGCCGTGCAGCGTTTCCCAGATCTTCTTGATCACGCGCTGCGAGGCATTGAAGGCATCGACCAGTTGGCCGATGAGCTGGCGCTCGGCGTCGACCTGGGCCTGGATCTTCATCGTGCCGCTTTCACGCGACACTTCGGAGAAGTAGCGGATCATGGCGCGCGCTCGGTCTCCGCTGAGGTCTTCGCTCAGGGCCTGTTCGAGATTTTCCAGATCGCTGAAGATGGTGGATTCGATGGATGCGGTCATGGTCTGAAACGTCTTGGAGGGTTAGCGGATGGAGTTCGTCCGGTCGGCCGAGGCGAGCCGCGGTCCGGACACGAGGGAGAGATGCTTCACGCCGTCGCGCGTCTGCATGTACTGCAGGCCGTCGACGTCCATCAGCGCGCTCATTGCGGGATGGGCAGCGGGGGGACGCTCCGTGGCAGCGACATCGATGCCGCGCACGAGCGGTGCCAGGTCGGTGGCGACGCGGGCGGCGTTCTGGCGCAGCGTGGCCAGGTTCGCCACTTCCCCGGTGAGCGTGAAGAGGCCATTGCCGTGGTGCGCGATGCGCAGGCCCGGCTGGCCCAGGGCATCGGCGATGCTCTGTGCGACTTCGGTGGCCGATGCGAACGACTGCACGATGCGGTCACCCTGGAAGGCCGACAGCCGCTGGCGCAGCGCGTCGGCATCTGCGGGCTGGCGCAGCAGGCCGCGCACCAGGACGCCATCGCCCTGTTGCACCACCTCGTAGCCTGCCACGGAGGTCTCCGCCAGCGCGCGGTCCACGCGCATCTTGAGGGGTTCCGGCGGGAGCACCGAGGTAAGCGCCTTGCGCTCTGCCTCGCTCTGCCCCAGCGGCGCCACGGCGGCGCTGAGCGCGGCGGTCATGAGTGCCGTGCCCACCACGGCGGACGTGACGCGCGGCCACACTGCCTTGGCCTTTACGGTCACCGTCTGCACGGCGGCGACCGCAGGTTGGGCCAGCCGGCCGATCAGGTCGGCGTCGGCGGGCCAGGGCGCTCCGGCGGGGCCGGCGCACAGCACCACGTCACCGAAGCGCCGGGGGGCAAAATCTTCCAGCGTGCCCGCCGCTGCGGCGGGGCCTTGGGAAGCCATAGCGATGTGGACCATGCCGTCGTCTCCAGCGTCGATCACCACCGGGGCGGCGGTCCAGTCAAGCAACTGGATATCTGCCGCGTCGTCCGCGCTGATGTGGTAGCGCGTTGGAGTCAAATCTATTTGGGCACCGGCATGGCGGCCCGTCAGGATACGAAGTTGCTTCATGGCTTGCGAACCTCTTGAGAGATCGAGGAAACGGTGCTCGGAGCGTTCTGGGCGAGCACGCGGGGCGTGATCAGGAACAGGCGCTCGGTGCGGCGGGAGAGACGCTCGGTATTGCGGAAGGCGGCGCCCACGACGGGCAGCTTGGAGAGGCCCGGGACGGCGTTGTCCTGCGTGTTCTCCGTCTCGACGGTGATGCCGCCGATCAGCAGGCTCTCGCCCTCGCGCACATGGGCCTCGGTACGGATCTCGGTTTTCTTGACGACGGGGATCTGGTCCACCACGTTCGTCTCGAACGCACCGTCCTCGATGTAGAGGGTCAGCTTGATGTTGTTGGTGCCGTCGATCGCGGTGACCTGCGGTGTCATCTGCAGCAGGGTTCCGGCCTCGATCTGGAACAGGTTGGCTTCGAGGTTGCCCGCGACCCGCACGGTGGCCACGCGCTTTTCGCGCATGACCGCCGCACGGTTGGCCACGCCCAGCACCGACGGCTTGGAGAGGATCCGGGCCTTGCCCTGCGCCTGCAGGGCGTTGACGTTCGCCAGCAGATGGCGGCCTGCGTCGAGCACGATGGTGCCGAGCGCCGCGGGGGTGGAGGGGCCCGGCAGGTTGGTGCTCAGCGTGCTGGTGCCGGCGCGCATCGACCAGTTCACGCCCAGGGCGTCCACGCTGTCGGAGTTCACCTCGATGATGGTGGCCTCCAGCTCGACCAGCTGCGGGCGCTGGTCGAGCCGGCGGATGAGGGCCTCGTATTCGTCCATGCGGTCCGCGCGGCCGTAGACCACCACCGAGTTCGTGCCCTCGTCGGCCTCGAAGCGGGGCGGCGCCTCTTCAGGCTTCTGGGAAGCACCGGCTCCGGAGCTGGACACCGCTTCCGGCGGGCGCTGCCCTTCGGCCGGGTTCGCGCGGGGCAGCGGGGGCAGGAACTGGTTGGCCGAGGGGACTGGCACGTACGCGCTCATCTTCTTGCGCGTCTGCTGCTGGATCTTCTCGATCGTGTCGGCGGTGGTGGCCCGGGAGGCCGCCAGGCCATCCCCGTCGTCCTTGCCGTAGAGCTTGCGCAGCGTCGCAGCCACGCCGGGCACCGTGGAGTCGCCCATCGAGCGGTCGCTGGCCGAAGCGAACTGCAGGGGGTAGACGCGCACCGTGCGCTCGGCGCTTTCGGTCACCCCGGCGTCCAGGGCTTCCAGGGCGGAACTCACCAGTTCGACGTGGCGCGGCGGCCCGGAGACATAGAGCGTGCTGCTCGCGGCATCGAAACGGATGGGGTAGCGCTTGTCGCCCACGTCCAGCGATTGCAGCATGCCCGTGAGCTGTTCGCGGCTGAACCCCTTGATGCGGAACATGCGGCTCTGAATCGCGCGGCCCGGGTAGAAGTACAGCGCCGATCCGTCGTGGTACCAGAGCATGTTGTAGGCGCGCGCCACGCTGTCGAGGAACTCGCGCGGCTTGGCGTCGAAATTCGCATTGACGATGCCGTCCACGCCATCGGCCACCACGGCTGGAATGCCCTGGCTGGCGGCGAAGTCCTGCAGGACATCCGCGAGCCGCTTGCTCTCCGCGCGGTAGACGAAGCGGCCGCGTCCCCAGTTCGCTTCCGCCGCGCGGGAAACCGGGGTCAGCGTTTCGAGCGTTCTCGGAGCAATGGAAGGCGGCACCGCGATGGGCGAAGCGACGGGCGGCGCCCAGGCCGCGGGCGGGTTGCTGCCCGCCGCCGCAGGCATGGCACCTGCGGAGGAGAAGGAGGAGGCGGCCATCGCGTGGTAGGACATGCGCTTGGCTCCCGGCTTGCGGGAGGTTTCCGCCGGTGCCGCCTGTGGCGCGGCCGAAGGCGTGTCCACCGCCGGAACGATGACCGCCACGCTCGCTTCCGTGGAAGGCAGGGTGGAGAGGCTGGCGCTGAGCTTGAGCGGCATCCCCTGAGCGGCGGTGCTGCTGAGGGGCAGGGAGGCGAGGCCCAGGGAAATCGCTGCGGCGGCCAGCACGTTGCCCGGCAAGCCGGCGATCGCGTGCCGTGGTCGAGGGGCTGGGTGGGTGGGCTTCACTGGCGCGCTCCGGTTGTGTCGTCGTTGGGGGGAGCTTAGGAGCCGGGGTCGTTCGCCGCGCACCGGGATGCGAAGCCGTGCGAGCGCTTGCGAAGGCCCCTTGTCCGGTCTGCAGGGCCGTACCGTTGCTTCGCCTTTCGGGCCATTGCTTCGACCGCCCGCGGCACCGTCGCCGGGGTGCCGGTTGGAATCGGGTGCGTGTGCATCCCTGTCTGCCGCGCCTGCGCGCCGGGGTGCGTTTGTCCCCTTTCGGCCGCAGCGAGCGGCCGGAGCCCCGTCCCGAAAGGAAAACGATGTCACTCCCCCGCACCGCGCCGAATGAACTGGTCTATACCCATGGCTACTACGCGGCCCTGTCGCCCGGCGTGATCGCTACCGCGCTCGAATCGCGCGGGTTGCGCACCCCGGACCTGCAGGCGCCACTGTGCTATTTCGAGCTGGGCATGGGCTTCGGGGTTTCGCTGCTCGCCAACGCGGCCAGCTTCCCGCACATGCGCTTCTTCGGCAACGACTTCAATCCGGCCCACGTGGCCTATGCGCGCGACCTGGCCCGCGATGCGGGGCTCGGCAATGTGGACGTGTTCGAAGACGGCTTCGAGGAACTGCTCGACCGCGACCTGCCCGCCATGGACATCATCGTGATGCACGGGGTGTATTCCTGGGTTTCGCCCGCGCTGCGCCAGGCGATCGTGCGGTTCGTCGAGCGCCGGCTGAAGCCCGGCGGCGTGGTGTACGTGAGCTACAACGCGCTGCCCGGCTGGGCACCGCTGCTGCCCCTGCGCGAGCTGTTCCACCTGCATGCCGCGCATGTGGCCGCGCCCGATGCCGATGCGGCCGGGCAGTTGCAGGGCGCGCTGGATTTCATCCACTCGCTCTCTGCCTGCGGCCAGGGCTACCTGCAATCCCACCCGGCCGTGCAGGAGCGGCTGCAGCACGCGCAGGCCGAAGGCCCCAACTACGCCCTGCACGAATACGTGGGGCCGGACTCGCACCCGCTTTACTTCCACCAGGTGGCGAGCGAATTCGCCCCCCTGGGCCTTACTTTCGCCGCCCCGGCCGTGCTGGCCGAGCAGGTGGATTCGGCCTGCCTGTCCGACGGGTTGCGCGACCTCCTGGCATCGACCGCCGACCCCGTACTGCGGGAAACCCTGCGCGACTACGGCCTGGACCGCTCCTTCCGGCGGGATCTGTTCGTGCGCGGCCCCGCGGCGCTCTCCCCGGCCGATCAGGCGGCCCGCCTCCTGGAGCGCGAGTGGGTTCTCGCCGTGCAGCGCGAGGCCGTGCCGCAGTGCGCCGCCCGCGATCTGGTGGCCCAGCGCCTGGGTGAAGGCGCATTGACCGATGTGCTGGATGCGCTCGCGGCCGCCCCGGCCCGCGTGCGCGATCTGCTGTCCCGCCCCGCCCTGGGTGGCCTGGACGGCGCCGCGTTGCATGAAGCGCTGATGCTGCTCGCGAGCAGCGACGTGGTGATGCCCGCGCTGCCCGCCGCGCTGCGCGCCACCGCGCGCGCGCCGGTCCGGGCGTTCAATGCCGCGGTGCTGGCGCGCGGCGGCAGCGATGGCACGCGGCACCTGGTTTCCGGTGCGTCCGGGCTGGCCGTGGAGTGGTCCGCTCCCGCGCTGTGGCAGATCCGCGCCGCGCAGCGGCATGCCGGCGACCCGCAGGCCATCGCCCGCGAGATGGTGGACGCCATGGGCGGGCCGGAGGTCCAGGACTTCGATGCCATGGCCGCCAGCGCGCAGCGCTACCTCGACCGGCGCGCGCCCCTGCTGCGCCGGCTGGAGGTGCTGTGATGGCCCGGCCTCCGCACCGCATGCGCCAGGCCTCGCGGGTCGCTGCGCTGTACCTGGGGCTCTCCGCCGGCACGGCCCTGGCGGCAGGCGCGTTCGACTGCCAGTTGCCCGGCGGGGCCGCCGTGCTGGTGGTGGGCGCCGACTTGGCGCAGCGTTTCCCATCGATCGGCAGCGCCTGCCGCGTGGCGCTCTGGTCGCCTCCGCAAGACCCTGCTCCCGGCAGCAGCGTGGCCAGCGCCGCGGGTTCCGAAGTGCGTGTGATCCGCGCCCCTGCGCCGCGCGAGATCCAGGCCGCCCCGGGCGGCGCGGTGGCGCAGGGCATGCGCTGGCAAGAGGGGGGCTCGGGGCGCGGGCCCGGCATCAGCATGAAGGCCGAGGCGCTCTCGCCCATCATCGAGTCGGCCGCGCGGCGCCACGCCATCGATCCGCACCTGGTGCGCGCCGTCATCCAGGTGGAATCGGCGTATTCGCCGCGCGCCCGGTCGCCCAAGGGTGCGATTGGCCTCATGCAGCTCATGCCCACCACCGCGGCCCGTTTCGGCGCCGCCACCGAGGACGAAATCTTCAGCCCGGCCGTGAATGTGGACGTGGGCGTGCGCTATCTCCGTTTCCTGGCCGACCGGTTCGGCGGACGCACCGATCTGGTCCTGGCGGCCTACAACGCGGGCGAGGGGGCGGTCATCCGCCACGGCTACCGCGTGCCCCCGTACCGCGAGACCCGCGACTACGTGCGCAAGGTGCTCGATCTCTATCCGCCCGTCGCGGCCCGTTGATCCACGTCGCTGGCGCGCGCCGGCACGCCGCGTGCAAAGGCGCTGGGGCCCCGCTCCGGCGCCTTTTTTCTTTCGATCCGACCCGGCACAAAAAAATGGCGGGCACCTGGCCCGCCATCGGAAAGTGCCTGCGGTCCGGGGACCGAGGCCGGGGGAATCACATCACTGCAGGCAGGCGTGGGCCGCCTCTCCGTACACCTCCACGCCGCAGACGAGCGAGGGCACCGAATCCGGAACGGGGATCGGCAGGTCGGTGAGCAGCCACTGCACCAGGGACCCGTGGCCGAGGTGCGATGCCAGTGCCGAGGCCGGGTTCGACAGTGCCGCGTCGCTGTCGCCCAGGCCGCGCTGCGCGAGTGCGCGGGCCGTCTCCAGCATCAGCGAACGGTTCGCACCCTGGGCGGAATCGAGGGCTTCGCCGGGCACCGCGAGCCGGCGCCGCGCCGCGCCGGGCACTTCCGCCAGGCGCACCAGCGCCGCGATCAGGGCGGCGGAGGGCGAGGCGTTCTCGAAGCTCTGCTGCGCATCCACCACGAGCCAGTCGTGCGCGACGTCGATGCTCACGAGCTGGGGCTCGCGCGATGGCGCAGGTTCGTACTGGCCGATCAGGCGCTGGAAGTCCGCGGTGCTGGCGTAGACATGCGTGAGCCGGTTGTCCACCAGCATGCGCAGCGTGTTGTTCATCGCCGTGCAGCCGGGGCCCGCCAGCGTTTCCAGGCGCAGCAGCAGGCCCTGCAGCGCGAGGTGCAGCCGCGTGAGCGAGGCTGCGCCGCCCGCGAACCGCAGGTGAGAAGACACCCACAGGCCGGAGGTCTGCGGAAACCCGTCGTCGAGCAGGACCGGCGGGTCCACGAGCGAGAGCAGCTGCAGCTGCACGCCCGGCAAACCGGCGCGCGAGACGAGCCGGCTCGCGCCGGACCGCCACGCCACCGGAGCGGCAGGAGACGGGGAGGGAGGGGTCAGTGTGGAAGCGTGCATGGCGGCACCTTTTCGGGGGAGGAAACGGGGATGTGCGCGCGGCGGCGGAAGGGGTAGGCGGTCTTGCGCGAGCCTCCCTGGGGCGCTAGGCGGTAGAGGATGTCGTCGTCGCGTTCGCCCGTGCGCGGCCAGCCGTGCCGGTCGAGAAAGCGCAGGCAGCGGGCGTTGTCGCGCTCCACGGCGACGGTGATCTCGGGCTGCAGGGTGAAGAGCCACTGCAGCGCGGGTTTGAGCAGGATGGCCCAGCGGCCGTGGTAGTTCGGCAGGACGGCGATGTGCGCCTCCTCGCCGTCGAACAGGATGCCGCCGATGGCCCGCCCGTCGGCCTCGAAGCCGATCGAAGGGCAGTCGGCATAGAAGCCCGCGAACCGCTCGCGCGTCACGGCATCGGCATAGCCCTGGGCGCCATAGCGCAGGGCGTCGGCGTCGTAGAACACGCCCAGGTCCACGCGGTCGGTCAGCCTCAGCATGTGGAATTCCTCCGGAACATGGCTGCGCCGCTCAGGCCACCGCCAGGTGGTCTTCTTCCTCGGGCTCGATCTGCAGCAGCTGGCGCATCGCCTTGCGCACGTGCGCGTCGTCGCTCTCCAGGCATTGCTGCGCGTGGTAGTGCCAGGTCGGGTCGCCCAGGATGTTGAGGCACAGGGCCTTCAGTTCCGGGGCCGTGTCCTCGCCCAGGGTGTTGAGGTATTGCAGGGCTTCGGTGATGAAGCCGCGCTGGATGGCGATCAGCACGGGGAAGATCAGGTATTCCTCCGTCTCCGGGCTGAGCGTGTTCAGCTCTTCGAGCAGCACCTCGGCCTCGTCGAGGCGATCGTCGCGGATGGCGTCCACCAGGCGCACGGCCAGGGCTGCGACGGGGTCATCGGGCAGTTGGGATTCGTCCATATCAATCGAGCCTTTTTCAGGTTTGGGGTGGTTTGGGGCGGGGCCGCCGGCAGCGATGCCGCCGGCCCCGCCGGTGGGGGGGACCGCGCGGTCAGGCGCGGATCTGGTACTGGCTGAAGCGCGCTTCGATCTGTACCTGCGCTGCCACGGCGGCCCCGCCGCCCGGGGGCAGCGGGAACTTGTCGTGCAGGCCCTGCTCGACGGCCTGCAGCGCCGTCTGGCGGATGGCGCCCTGCACGGCATCGAACACAGTGCCCGAGGCATCGCGGATGGGCTGGGTGGCGGCTTCGCGGGTGATGGCCGCGAGTTCCGAACGCAGGGAGGTGGGCTGCAGGTTGTTGCCGCCTCCCAGGCGGCCCTGCACGCCCTGCACCAGGCGGTCGGTGATCGCGCTGGTCGCCTGCGTGGTGGCCTGGCCGACGGCCAGCTCGATCGAGAGGGCCATCTGCTGCTTGAGCGCGCCGGCCAGCTGGCGGGCCGGGTTGTTGCCCACGCCGGGGAGGGGGGCACCATCGTCGCCAGGCGCGTTCGACAGCGCAGCCAGGCCCTTGAGCGACTGCGGCGACAGCTGCCCCAGGCTGGAGTGGATGGCGTCGAGGATGGTGCGCGCGACCACCTGCTGCACGAACTGGTCCACCGCCTGGTGGATGGCGCTCTGTACCGTCTGCGATGCCGCATCCTTCGTGGCCTGCAGGATCTCCTGGCGCTGCTCGGCGCCCGAGAGCCGGGTGCCGTCCGGGTTGCGGCGGCGGCCCGCGAAGGCCTGCGCGATGGCCGCGTCCGCGGCGCTGGCGGCCGTGTCCGTGGCCGCATCGGCGAACTGCGAGGCCGGTCCGGTGCCCGTGCCGCCCAGGGCGCCGACCTTGTCGTAGATGACGTTCGACACCGTGCTCTGCACGGTGAACTGCACGCTCTGCATCGCCGCATCGCCAGCGGCCTCCTGGACCGCACGGCGCTGCTCATTCGCGGAGACGCGGCTGCCGTCGGCATTGCGGCGGCGGCCCGCCAGGGCTTCCTGAACGGCTGCATCGGTGGCGCTCTGGGCCGCGTCGCCGACGGCGCCGCCCAGCAGGCTGGAGCCGCTGCCGGAGGTGACGGTCGATTCGAGCTTGAACGTGAGCGAGGAGATCTGCTCCTGCGCGAAGCTGGATGCCGCGTCGCGCGCGGTGAAGCCCATGGCGTCCTGCGCTCCCTGGCGGAAGCCGACCGAGCCCGTGTCGTGGCCCGCGTAGCGGCCCGCGCGCGTGCTGCCCAGGCCGCCCGTAACCGCCGCGCCCACCATGTCGGTGGCGAAACCGCCCAGGCGGGACGTGCCGTTCGGATCGAGCACCTTGGCCGCCACCTTCGTGGCTTCCTGCGCGGCGAGGTCGATGGTGGCGTCCACCGCCATGCGCGCCATGTTCTTGGCCACGCCGCCGGGGCCGAAGTTGGATGCGGTTTCCATCGCGCCCATGGCCAGCTGCGTCAGGCCCTGGAAGGCCTTCGAGAGGTTGCCCTTGGCGATGCCCTTGGCCGTGTTCACCACACCGTCCTTGATGTTGCTGAGGCCGCTCTCCACGCTGTCGACGACCGAATCGGCGACCTTCTGGGCGGCGCTCTGTACCTTCCGGAGCGCCTTGTCGAGCGCCCCGTCCAGTAAGGTGTTGGCCGCCAACGCCGCCGGCATGAGGTTCATCGCGCCGCGCGCGATGCTCATGCCCGCGTCGGCAAGGCCCTTGAGCCCCTTGGCGGCGGCTTTGAGGTCCAGCGTGACGAGTCCTTTGGCGATCTGGCCGACGCTGCTGACGGCTTTCTCGATCCCCTTTCCTATCGCCTGGAAGGCTTTCTTGATGGCACCCATGGGTGTACTCCTTGTGGTTGAGGTGGAAGAAGCACCGGACGCACCCAGGCACTTTCACCATTGAGCGGGATCGTGGGACGGGGGACCAACGCAGGTTCCCACTGTGCTGGGCGGGGCGGGCGCGGCGGGCCCGCGGTGCGATGGCGTGTGTGGCGATGCGAAGCAAGCCGGCCGGGGCCGCGGCGCGGCCGGCGGCGGGCGGAACCCGGGGGCTGCGATCCGCTCCCGGCGCCGGGTCATAATGCCGCGCATGCTGTGTCCGCGCGTGTTCCCTTCCCACCCCTGGCAGGCGGCCTTCCCGGTCGGGCATTGGCGCAAGCCTGCGCACTGACTCCCCCCTCGCGCCCGCCACGGGCGCATCCCTCGATGACCCCGTCCGTCCGGAGAGCCCCGCGCAGCGCTGCGCACCCGGGGGCGCCGGCACCGTCCATTCAGGGGCCGACGGACCCCCGCGGGTCCTGCCCCGCCCCCAGAGGAAGAGCCCCATGCTGCTGATGATCGACAACTACGACAGCTTCACCTACAACATCGTCCAGTACTTCGGAGAACTGGGCGCCGACGTGCAGGTGCACCGCAACGACGAGATCACCCTGGAGGAGATCGAGGCCCGCCGGCCCCGCCACCTCGTGATCTCGCCCGGGCCCTGCTCCCCCGCCGAGGCCGGCGTGTCCGTCGCGGCCATCCGGCACTTCGCCGGCAAGCTGCCCATCCTGGGCGTGTGCCTGGGCCACCAGGCCATCGGCGCGGCCTTCGGCGGCCGCATCGTGCGGGCCCGCGAGCTGATGCACGGCAAGACCAGCACCATCACCACCACGCGCCAGGGCGTGTTCGCCGGCCTGCCCGAGCAGTTCACGGTCAACCGCTACCACTCGCTGTCCATCGAGCGCGAGAGCTGCCCCGACGTGCTGGAGGTGACGGCCTGGACCGACGACGGCGAGATCATGGGCGTGCGCCACAAGGAGCTGTCCATCGAAGGCGTGCAGTTCCACCCCGAGAGCATCCTCACCGAGCATGGCCACGCCATGCTGAAGAACTTCCTCGGGCGCGAGGCATGACGCACGGCGCGGCCGCAGCCCTGGCGGTACGGCCACCTTTCCTCGCCCCCTCCGCCTTTTCTCTCCGGTAGCCACGCCATGCCCGATTTCCAGCACCTCCTCCTGTTCATCGCCGCCGGCTGGCTGCTGAACCTCACGCCCGGCCCCGATGTGTTCTACATCGTCACGCACGCGCTGCGCTCGGGCGCACGTGCGGGCATCGTGGCGGGCCTGGGCATCACGGCCGGATGCTTCGTCCACGTCGCGGCCGCCGCGCTCGGCGTGGGTGCGCTGCTCGCCACCTCGGCCACCGCGTTCACCGTGCTCAAGTGGGTGGGCGCGGCCTACCTGCTGTGGATGGGCGTGCGCATGCTGCGGGCGCGCCCGGGCGGGGGGCTGGCGGCCGTGGCCAGCGCCGCCGGTACCGGCGCGCAGGCCGGCGGGGCGCCGGCCACGCCGCTGCGCCAGGTCTTCCTGGGCGGGTTCTGGACCAACGTGCTCAACCCCAAGGTGGCCATCTTCTTCCTGGCCTTCGTGCCGCAGTTCATCGCGCCGGGCACCGACCACAAGGCGCTCGCCTTCGTGCTGCTGGGCACGCTGTTCAACCTCAACGCCATCCCCGTCAACATCGGCTGGGCCCTGGCCGCCGCCTGGATGGCGCGGCGCGTGGGCCTGGTGCAGCGCCGCATGCACTGGCTCGACCGCGCCGCTGGCGCGATGTTCGTCGGCTTCGGCATCAAGCTCGCCCTGTCCGAGCGGCCCAGCCCCTGAGTTCCGATTCCCGAAAGGTTTTCCCGCATGTCCATCACTCCCCAGGAAGCGCTGCAGCGCACCATCGAGCACCGCGAGATCTTCCATGACGAGATGCTGCACCTCATGCGCATGATCATGCGTGGCGAGCTGTCGCCCGTGATGACCGCGGCCATCGCCACCGGCCTGCGCGTGAAGAAGGAAACCATCGGCGAGATCACCGCCGCCGCGCAGGTGATGCGCGAGTTCTCCCGCAAGGTGGCCGTGGCCGACACCCGGCACCTCGTGGACATCGTGGGCACGGGCGGCGACGGGGCCAACACCTTCAACATCTCCACCTGCGCGATGTTCGTGGCGGCGGCGGCCGGCGCCAAGACGGCCAAGCACGGCGGGCGCGGCGTGTCGAGCAAGAGCGGCAGCGCCGATGTGATGGAGTCGCTCGGCGTGCACATCGACCTGCCGCCCGAGGCCATCGCGCGCTGCATCCAGGAGGTGGGCATCGGCTTCATGTTCGCGCCCAACCACCACCCGGCCATGAAGAACGTGGCGCCGGTGCGCAAGGAACTGGGCGTGCGCACGCTCTTCAACATCCTGGGCCCGCTCACCAACCCGGCCGGCGCGCCGAACATCCTCATGGGCGTGTTCCACCCCGACCTCGTGGGCATCCAGGTGCGCGCGCTGCAGCGCCTGGGCGCCGAGCACGCGATCGTCGTCTACGGCCGCGACGGCATGGACGAAGTGAGCCTGGGCGCGGCCACCATGGTGGGCGAGCTGAAGAACGGCGAGATCACCGAATACGAAATCCACCCCGAGGACTTCGGCCTCGCCATGGCGAGCAACCGCACGCTCAAGGTGGAGACGCCGGAGCAGTCGCGCGAAATGCTGCTGTCCGTGCTGCGCGGCGAGCCCGGTCCCGCGCGCGAGATCGTGTGCCTGAACGCCGGCGTGGCGCTCTACGCGGCGGACGTGGCGGGCTCGATGGCTGACGGCATCGCCCGCGCGCGCGCCGCGCTCGATGCCGGCGCGGCGCTCGCCAAGCTGGAGCAGCTCGTGGCGCGCACGCACGCGCTGGCGGCCTCCGCCTCCGTGGCCGCCTGAACGGGGCCCGCATGTGGCGCGACAGCGGCACCTGGATCGCCCTGGGGGTGTCCCTGCTTTTCATCGCCGTGGGCATCGTGATGCACCGCGTCTTCCTCCGTATCCTGAAAACGGGCGCCCCCGAAGCGGGCGCCCCAGCGAAAGCCCCAGACCATGAGTGACATCCTGAACAAGATCGTGGCCGTCAAGCGCGAAGAGATCGCAGCGGCCCAGACGAAGATGCCGCTGGCCGCCATGCGCGCCGACGCCGAGAGCCGCGTGCTCACCCGCGACTTCGAGGGCGCGCTGCGCGCCAAGATCGCCCGCGGGCAGGCCGCCGTGATCGCCGAGGTCAAGAAGGCCAGCCCCAGCAAGGGGGTGCTGCGCGAAGACTTCGTGCCGGCCGACATCGCGCAGAGCTATGCCGACGGCGACGGCAAGACCAGCGCGGCCTGCCTCTCGGTGCTGACCGACCGGCAGTTCTTCCAGGGCCAGCCCGACTACCTCAAGCAGGCCCGCGCGAGCTGCCCCCTGCCGGTGCTGCGCAAGGACTTCATGGTCGATGCGTACCAGATCTACGAATCGCGGGCGATGGGCGCCGACGCGATCCTGCTGATCGCGGCCTGCCTCTCGGATGCCGAGATGGCCGACTTCGAGGCGATCGCCCGCGGGCTCGACATGGCCGTGCTGGTCGAGGTGCACGACGGCGCCGAGCTGGACCGGGCGCTGAAGCTCAAGACCCCGCTCATCGGCATCAACAACCGCAACCTGCGCACCTTCGAGGTGTCGCTGGAGACCACGCTCTCGCTGCGCGGCGCGGTGCCGTCCGACCGCCTGCTGGTGGCCGAGTCGGGCATCCTCGCGCCCGAGGACGTGAAGACCCTGCGCGACGCCGACGTGCATGCCTTCTTGGTGGGCGAAGCCTTCATGCGCGCCAAGGACCCCGGCACGGCGCTGGCCCGCCTGTTTGCATGAGCCTGAATTTGCTATTGTTTTGGTAGCATAAATCGTAATGAATCCGGCGGCATGAGGCCCCTTTGACCATGAACCCTGCTGTGCAAGATCCCTCCGCCCCGCCCACCCAGCTGCAGAGCGCCGACCCCGCCGACTGGCCCGTGGCGCCGGGCTGGCAGCCGCTGGTGGACGAATTCTTCGCCAGCGCGCGGGGCCAGGCGCTGTGCACCTTCCTGCGCCAGCGGCTGGAGGCGGGCGCAGTGGTCTTCCCGCCGCGGCCGCTGCGCGCGCTCGAACTCACGCCGCCTGAGGACGTGCGCGTCGTGATCCTCGGGCAGGACCCCTACCACGGCCGCGGCCAGGCCGAGGGGCTGGCCTTCTCGGTCGCGCCCGGCGTGGCGCTGCCGCCCTCGCTGCGCAACATCTTCAAGGAGCTGCAGCGCGACCTGGGCACCCCGTTTCCCGCCTGGCCCGATCCGGGCGGCAGCCTGGCGAAGTGGGCGAAGAACGGCGTACTGCTGCTCAACACCTGCCTCACGGTCGAAGAGGCCCAGCCCGCGAGCCACGCGGGCAAGGGCTGGGAGCAGCTCACCGACGCGGTGATCCGCAAGGTGGGCGAGGGCGGCCGGCCGGCCGTCTTCATGCTCTGGGGATCGCACGCCCAATCCAAGCGCCCGCTCATCGATGCCGACCGGCACCTCGTGCTCACGGCCAACCACCCCTCGCCGCTCTCCGCGCTGCGCCCGCCCGTGCCCTTCATCGGCTGCGGGCACTTCGGCCGCGCGCGGGAGTTCCGAGCGCAGCAGGCGGCCGGGTAGCGGGCCGCCGGGCGCGGCGCCGACGCCAGCCGCCGCGTCCGTGCTTCGCTGGCCCGCGTACGGCTTCGCGGCGCGGCAAGGATGTCGCCTGCGATGGCGCAGCATGCAGTCCTGTCGGTGGATGGATCCGCGCAGGCCTGCGCGGTCCGCCGCCGTGGATTCATCGTCAGGCGGCCCACCATGGAAACAGGCAATGTGAACCGGAGCCACCGCGCCCAGCGCGGCGGCCCCACCCCCCACGAAACCACCGGCACGGGCGGCCCCGGCCGGCGCGGCAGTACGTCGTCGCCCCAGGGCGGTGCCGCGGCGCACATGGCCCCGCGCGCCTCGGGCGCCGGACCGTCGGCCGGAGCGGTTGCGCAGGGCCGGCAGTCCAGGGTGCCCCTGCCCGCGCTGGCACGCACCTCACCGCCGCGCATGACCGACGAGGCCGCGGGCAGGGTGGTGGACAAGGCCATGGAGTATTTCGAACGGTTCGAGAAATCGTTGAGGAACCCGGATGTTCCCCCGGAAGACAAGTTGCGCGCGCTGCCTGTCGCGTTCGCCATGGCCCAGCGCGCGCTGGACGCCTTCCCGTACATGAACATATTCCAGCTCAAGAGCGAACAGGCCCAAATCAGCCGCCGGATCCTGCTGGAGCAGCAGGCAGCGCTGGCCTGCGACCTGTCAGACGGCGCCATCCAGGCGCTGGACCATAAAGACGCCAGCGGTTTTCTCATGTGGCGCATGCAGGCGGCCCAGGAGATGGGGATGGACCTGATGCCGGATTTCGACCGGGAGCTGGACGCGCACCTGAAAGGCCTGGACGGCACGCTGAAGACACTCGAACCCTGGATGGGTGCCGCAGCGTCATCGATCAAGGCCCTGGGCGACATGCCGGAGCTCAAGACCAGCCCCGCGATCGTCTACTCCATCCAGAGTGCCGTGGTCGGCCTCACGGGAATGCGGTTGAAGCGCATCGAGAGGCATCTCAGCGGGATCGAGCTCTGCATCCAGCGGCTGGACATGGAATCCAGCCTGTCCGGCACGCCCGCCGGTGCCGCGCTGGGCGCGCTGAAGGCCCGCATCGCCGATCCTGTGGAACTCATGAAGGTCCTGGATCTGTTGATGGACGCCCGCGTGCCGGCGGCTCCGGACAAGGTGGCCCAGTTGAAGGGCCAACTGGACGCGTTGCTGGGCGCCGCGCGGGCGTTCGTCGAGGCGGCTGGCGCGCAGTTCCCGTCCGACGGGCCGCCCGGCGCGGCGGTGAGCGTGGCGCAGCACATCCTGCATTCCGTCGCGCGCGTCGCCGGTGAAATGGAGGACGCGCTGGGGGCCTACAAGCTGCCACCATCCGCGGTCCGGCATGTACATGGGATGACATACCTGGGGCAACCTACCGAACTGCAGGCGGCACCGCGCAACCCGGACGACAGCGCGGACCTGCCCGAGAAGGCCGATCCGTCTCCCGATACACAGACCTCGGCGGCGCCCCAGCGGCAAAAGGCCAAAGCCAAGGCCCGCAAGCAGAAGGTGCAGGAAGGCGGCAGCGGGTCTTCCTCCTCCTCCGCCGCGCAGGCTCCCAGGAACGGCCCCCTGCTGCAGCTGGCGCGCGAGCGCCTGGGCGGATTCAAGCGCCCGCCGGAGACCCGGGTGGGCAGCCTGGATGACATGATCGCGATGGGCGCCCTGCTGCAAAAGAACACGTCGGCCCTGGAGGCCTATCGCCAGGAAGGCAGCGATCCGCTCGAAACGGGCAACCAGATGCGGAGGGCCCTCGACAGCTGGTTCGGCCGTGCCGACCGCTGGGAAGCCATGAAAGGGCAGCTGCAGGCATCGCAGGAAGCGCACGGCAAGGGGACGGCCGGAGACCTCGTGCAACGGTTCGAGACAGAGCGAATCGCGCCGCTGCAGCGACTCCATGCGCAGATCGATGCCCTGGAGCTGGACCGGGTCAAGACCTTCGCGTATCCCCGGCTCAAGCATGTGGAGTACCTGATGAAGGCCGATGCGCA
Organism: Acidovorax sp. NCPPB 4044; assembly: GCF_028069655.1. NCBI lineage: Bacteria > Pseudomonadati > Pseudomonadota > Betaproteobacteria > Burkholderiales > Comamonadaceae > Acidovorax > Acidovorax sp. NCPPB 4044. The sequence continues at coordinate 4,222,720 of NZ_JAMCOS010000001.1, read as the reverse complement.
GGGCCAGGCCATGAAGATCGAAGCACCCAGGAAGCTGGCCTCGCACGGCGACCCGGACGAGCACCGCGGCACCGTCTTCGAAGTGGAATTGAGCCCGGGCAAGCTCTCGAACGGCCAGCCCGCGCCACCGCTCTATGTGCACCTGCACACCAGGCAGCCGGTCACTGCCGAGGCGTGCCGCACCATCGCATTCGGCGATCTGGATGCCATCCACGTGAAGAACGCGGACCAGCGCGGCAAGGGCCGCACCTGGGAAGCGCTCAACAATGCGCTGGACAGCGTGCACCGCGGCCCCCTCGACGCCGCAGCGCTGAAGCTGCTGCAGGAGCGCATGGCGCGCAGCTGACGCCTTCGACAAGGGCCGCCGCGCGGGCAGGCCTTCGGCGCCTGCAAGAATGCGTGTCCCATCTTCACCCACAGGAGACACCGCATGACCGAGCCCCGCAACGCCCGCACCACCGACTGGACCCTGCCCTACGCCTCCCACCGCAGCGCGGTCATGGGCCGCAACGTCGTGTCCACTTCGCAGCCGCTGGCGGCGCAGGCGGGCCTGCGGATGCTGCAGGCCGGCGGCAATGCGGTGGACGCGGCCATCGCCGCCGCGATGGTGCTCACCGTGGTCGAGCCCACGGGCTGCGGCATCGGCAGCGATGCCTTCGCCATCGTGTGGGACGGCAAGGAATTGCACGGCCTCAACGCCTCGGGCCGCGCACCGGCCGCGTGGACGCCCGCGTATTTCGCCGAGCGCGGTGGCATCCCTGAAACGGGGTGGAACGCCGTCACGGTGCCGGGCGCCGTCTCGGGCTGGGTGGCGCTGTCGCGGCGCCTGGGGCGCCTGCCCTTCGCGCAACTGGCGCAGCCGGCCATCGACTGCGCGCGGCGCGGATTTCCCGTCTCGCCCACCATCGCGCGGCAGTGGGCGCTGGGCGCCGCCAAGCTGGGCGATCAGCCGGGCTTCGCCGAATGCTTCCTGCCCGGCGGCCGCGCGCCGCAGCCGGGCGAGATCTTCCGCAGCGAGGCGCATGCGCGCACGCTCGAGCGCATCGCCGCCACCGAGGGCGAGGCCTTCTACCGCGGCGAGCTGGCCGCGCAGATGGCCGCGCACGCCCGAGCGAACGGCGGCGCGATGACCGAGGAAGACCTCGCCGCGCACCAGGCCGACTGGGTGGGCACCGTGAGCCAGCGCTTCGGCGACGCGGTGATCCACGAGATCCCTCCCAACGGCCAGGGCATCGCCGCGCTGATGGCGCTGGGCATGCTCGATGCGCACGGCATCGGCACGCAGCCGGTGGACCATGTGGACACCGTGCATGCCAGCCTCGAAGCCATGAAGCTCGCGCTGGCCGACCTCTACCGCCACAACGCCGATGCCGACGCCATGCGCGTGGCCCCGCGCGATCTGCTTGCAGATGCCTACCTGCGCGAGCGGGCCGCGCTCATCGACCCCGCCCGCGCGGGCGACCCGGGCCACGGCACGCCGCGCCCGGGCGGCACCGTGTACCTCGCGGCGGCCGACGAGAGCGGCATGATGGTCTCGTTCATCCAGTCCAACTACATGGGCTTCGGCTCGGGCGTGGTGGTGCCGGGCACCGGCATCAGCCTGCAGAACCGCGGCCACTGCTTCACCGCCGAGGGCGGCCATGCCAACGAAGTGGGGCCGCGCAAACGCCCCTCGCACACCATCATCCCGGCCTTCGCGATGGATGTGGGCGGCGCGCCGCGCATGGCCTTCGGCGTCATGGGCGGGCCCATGCAGTCGCAGGGCCATGTGCAGATGGCCCTGCGCGTGCTGCGCTACGGCCAGAACCCGCAGGCCGCCGCCGATGCGCCGCGCTGGCGCGTGACGGGCGGCCGCGGCGTGGCCGTGGAGCCCTCGTTCGACCCGGCCGTGGTGGAGGCGCTGCGCGCGCGCGGCCACCTGGTGGAGGTGGAGGCGGGCGATGGCGTGTTCGCGTTCGGCGGCGCCCAGCTCGTGCTGCGGCTGGACGGCGGCGGCTATGCCGCGGGCTCCGACCCGCGCAAGGACGGGCAGGCGGTTGCCTACTGATTTGCTATTTAATTAATAGCAAACTATTCAATGGATACGGCGGCATGAGGGGTGAAATGCCTCCACCCCTGCTTCAGCGCGCCTCGCGCACCGTGAGCCAGGCGCCCGCCGCCCCGCTCGCGGCGATCGCCGCCATGCCCAGCATCGACACCCCGTCGGGCACGTGGCCGTACACCCACCAGCCCGCGAGCATCGCGAAAGCGATCTGGCTGTAGAGGAACGGCGCGATGGTGGGCGGCGTGGCGCGCGCATAGGCGTTGAGCAGCATCAGGTGCCCCAGCGCGCTGGCCAGGCCCATCACGAACGTGCCCGCCCAGAGCCACGGATCGGGCACGGCGGCCCAGGCGAAGGGCACGGCCAGCGAGACCAGCGCGGTGGCCAGCCAGCCGGTGTAGAGCTGCGTGGTGGCGGGGCTCTCGCGCCCGGCCATCGTGCTGCTGATGACCTGGTAGCCCGTGCCGCAGGCCAGCATCGCGAGCGGCAGCAGCAGGGCCCAGGTGAACACCGCGCCCCCCGGCCGGACGATGAGCACCGCCCCGGCCAGGCCCGCCGCCACCAGCACCCAGCGCGCGGGGCTCACGCGCTGGCGCAGCCAGAACGCGGCCACCAGCGTGACGCACAGCGGCGTGGTCGCGACGATGGCGGTGAACTCCGCGAGCGGCATGAACCGCAGGCTCTGGTAGCCGAAGAAGCTCGTGGCCGCGAACAGCACTGCGCGCAGCGCCTGGAAGCGCGGCTGCGAGGTGCGCAGCGCGCCGCGGCCTTCGCGGTGCAGCACGTAGGCGGTGGTGAGCACGGCCTGGCACACGTAGCGCAGCCACAGCGCCATGACGAGCGGCATGCCCGCCAGGGCCACGTGCTTGCTGGTGGCGTCCAGCACCGCGAAGCACGCGCAGGCCGCCACCGTGAGCGCGATGCCGCCGAGCGCGCGGCGCAGGTCGGGCACGCCGTGCCCGGCAGTGGCTGCGGTGGCGGGCCGTGCCATCGCGCCGCCCCTAGTGGCGCGCCAGCAGCATCGCGTCGCCGTAGCTGAAGAAGCGGTAGCGCTGCTCGATGGCATGGCGGTAGAGCGCCATCGCGTGTTCGTAGCCCGTGAAGGCGCTGATGAGCATCATCAGCGTGCTCTTGGGCAGGTGGAAATTGGTGACCAGCAGGTCCACCACCTGGAAGGCGAAACCCGGCGTGATGAAGATGTCGGTATCGCCCGTGGCCTGCCCGCTGCGCGCCCAGGATTCGAGCGTGCGCACGGTGGTCGTGCCCACGGCCACCACGCGGCCGCCGCGCTGGCGGCAGCGCTCCAGCGCGGCCAGCGTGGCCAGCGGCACCTCGTACCACTCGCTGTGCATGCGGTGGTCGGCCAGGCTCTCGGTCTTCACGGGCTGGAAGGTGCCCGCGCCCACGTGCAGCGTGACGCTGGCGCGCTCCACGCCCTGCGCCGCCAGCGCCGCCAGCACCGCATCGTCGAAATGCAGCGCCGCCGTGGGCGCCGCCACCGCGCCGGGCGCCCGCGCGAACACGGTCTGGTAGCGCTCGGCATCCTCGGCGGCATCGGGGTCGTCCACGCCGTCCTGGTGGCGCTCGATATAGGGCGGCAGCGGCATGTGGCCGTGGCGCTCCATCAGCGCATGCGGGCCGGCGCCATCGGGGCTGGAGAGCGCGAAGCGGAACAGCGGCCCGTCGTCGTCGGGCCACCGGCCCAGCAGCGTGGCCCCGAAACCGCCCCGCGCCGGGCCGCCGGCCATCTGCAGCGTGGCGCCCACGGCGGGCTTCTTGCTCACCTTCATGTGGGCCACGACCTCGTTGGCGGCGGCCTGGCCGTGGCCATCCGCCACCAGCACACGCTCGATCAGCAGCTCGACCTTGCCGCCGCTCTCCTTCTCGCCGAACACCCGCGCCTTGACCACGCGCGTGTCGTTGAACACCAGCAGGTCGCCCGGCTGCAGCAGCCCCGGCAGCTCGCGGAAGATGCGGTCCACGGGCGCATCGGCGCGGCCATCGAGCAAGCGCGAGGCGCTGCGCTCGGGTGCGGGATGCTGGGCGATGAGATCGGGGGGCAGCGAGAAATCGAAGTCGCTGAGGGTGAACGTGCGGGGCGGCTGGCGGTCGGACATAAAGGGGCTTGAGGGCCGGACGGGCCCGTTCCAAGAGAGGCAAAACGAAAACGGCGCCTTTTTTTAGCGCCGTTGGAGCATGGATTGTCCCACGTGCCCCGGGTGATCGCACGGGGAAGGTTCGGGTTTCCGTGTCAATCGTGCATCTCTGTCCCGCTGGAATTCCTGAAAGCGCGGGCGCAGAACCCTGGCTATAGTGCCGCAGCTCGGGCCTTGGCCACCGGAGGCATTTGCCGTTATGAACTTTAAAGATTGGATGATGCTCCGCGGTTTGTCGCGGTCGACTGCAGAGAAATACGCCGCTGCCGTTTCGGGGCCGCTCACTGAATGGGGAATGCACGCGGGTGTCATTCATGGCGCTCTGGTGGCCATGGAGTCCCCCGCAGCATATGAGGCAGCCAGTTCCATGCTGGCAAAGCTACCGATTTTCCGCGAGCGCAATGCGCGTGGCCACAACATGTATAGCAGCGCGCTCGCGCAATATGCTTGCTTTATTCAAGAAGGTTTCCACGGAGACATCGAATCAGACATCGAGGCCGTTTTCTCGGATGCGTCTACGAATACCACGGAGAAGCTCGAATTGGTCAAAGCGCGCATCGGCCAAGGCGTTTTCCGCCAAAGGTTGTTGCTTCACTGGAAGGGTTGCGCGGTCACAGGCTACCAAGAACTCAAGATGCTGGTCGCTTCGCATATCAAGCCTTGGAGCGTGTCCTCGAACGCTGAAAGGCTTGATCCTTTCAACGGGCTGTTGTTGATTCCCAATGTGGACCGAGCGTTCGATAAAGGATTTGTAACGTTCGACGAAGAGGGCGTACTAACCGTCTCTCCATTGCTGACTGAACCCAAAGTGCTTGGCATTGTGGAGGGAGCCTGTATTGCGCTTCAGCCGCAGCATCAACCGTACATGGCACACCACCGGGCCCACGTTTTTCTTGCGAAATGACGTGGAACATTTTGGTGAAGCGCTCTGCAGCAAACTTGCAAGCTGGAGCGGTGGACTCCTAGTCTGCACTGGGTGCCAGCTTCGCTATGGGGTTGACACTTCGCGCGGTTTTCACACCACCCGCAGTGCGATATCCGGCAGCCCGTCCACGTGCGCCAGCATCACGTCCCCCTTCACCACGGCCCCCACGTTCTCGGGCGTGCCGCTGTAGATCAGGTCGCCGGCCTTCAGCTCGAAGGCTTCGGAGAGCTTGGCGATCTGCTCGGCCACGCTCCAGATCATCTGGTCGAGGTCGGCTTTCTGCTTGACGGTGCCGTTCACCGAGAGGGTGATGGCGCCGCGCGGGAAGTGGCCGGTCTGCGCGGCGCGGTGGATGGGGCCGATGGGGGCCGAGAGGTCGAAGCTCTTGCCGATCTCCCAGGGCTTCTTCTGGTCCTTCATGTCGCTCTGCAGGTCGCGGCGCGTCATGTCCAGGCCCACGGCGTAGCCGAAGACGTGTTGCAGCGCCTGCGCGGCGGAGAGGTTGCGCCCGCCGCTGTGCAGCGCGGCGACCAGTTCCACCTCGTAGTGGTAGTTGCGCGTGAGGGCGGGGTAGGGGTGGTCCACGGTCTGCCCGGGCGGCACGAACTGGATGGCGTCGTTCGGCTTCTGGAAGAAGAAGGGCGGCTCGCGCGTGGGGTCCGAGCCCATCTCGCGGGCGTGGGCGGCGTAGTTGCGGCCGATGCAGTAGATGCGGTGCACGGGGAAGACTTCGCCGCCGCCCGCGATCGGCACGGTGGGCACGGCGAGGGTGAAGGGCGAAGGCGCGGCGGGCGTTGCGGCGACGCTGGCGCAACCGGCGGCCAGGGCGCCGCCGAGGGTGGCGGTGGTGTTCATGAGGATGTCTCTGCGTTGCATGGAATGTCTCCTGTGCGGTGCGCCCTGGGCGCGGGCGGCCTCTGGCGAGCCGGTGCAGCCACTGTAGGAGCGGCGGCGGCGCCGCATGCGGACGATTCAGCGCAAGACTTGGACGCGATCGCGCGGGGCGGCCGGCACGGTGTCCTTGTCCGCCCCGCCGGGGCCGCCCGGGCCCTGGAGTTCGCGCAGCCGCCCGGCGCGCCAGTCGCGCGGGCTCTGGCCGTGCCATTGGCGGAAGCGCCGCGCGAAGTAGGCCTCGTCGGCGAATCCGCAGCGCCGCGCGATCTCGCCGATGCGCTCGCCGGTGGCAAGCAGCAGTTCCTGCGCGAGCGCGAGGCGGCGCTCGGTGAGCAGTTCGGTGAAGGTGCGGCCCGTTTCCTTCTTGATGAGGTGGGCGAGGTAGTTGGGCGAGAGGCAGGCGGCCTCGGCCGCGCTCGCGAGCGTGGGCTCGCCCGCGAGTTCGCCCCGCAGGTAGCGCAGCACGCGGGCCAGGGCCGCGCGCCGGCTGCCGCGCTGGGCCTGGTGGGCGGCGAGGGCGCGCAGCTCGCCTTCCCAGCGCTGGCAGGTGCGCGCGAGGATGTCGAGCAGGCCGCCGCGGATGCGGGCGAGCGAGGCCAGGCGGCGCGCGGTGTTCTCGTGCTGGAGCATGGCCAGCACCTCCAGCACGGCCTGCCAGTCGTCGCCGTCGAAGGTGAAGTCGAGGTGCTCCTGGAACTGGAAGGGGGCCAGCTCGGGCGCCAGCGCCAGGGGCACGTCTTCCAGGTCGAGCGGGTCCACCTGCAGGGCCGGCCACAGAAAGCGCTGGCTGAAGTTGACCACCAGCCACCGCGTGCCCGGCGGATGCGGCACGAGGTGCATGCGGTGCGGCAGCACGAAGCTCAGCGTGCCCGGCACGAAGGGCCGCACGGTGCCGCCCACGTGGTGCTGCGTGGCGCCCGCGAGGTTGGCCTGGATCTGGAAATACTCGTGCTTGTGCGGCTGCGTGAGCGGTGCGCGGCCGCTCTGGTCGCGGATGTCGAAGTCGAGGTGGCGGGAGCGCTCCACCATCGCATAGGTGCGCACGGCCCCCGGCCCGCCGCTCATCGGCCGGCGCTTCCCGGCTTGGCCCACAGCTCGACGAGGTCGGGGAACCGCCACTTGTCGGGGTCTTCGCGCGCGACGATCTTGTCGCCGCTGCCGGGCTGCGAGAGATCGACCACTTCGGGCGGGATGCGCAGGTCGGACCGGGTGGAGAAGAACACCTTCACGCGCGGCGAGACGAGCGAGGCCGACTGCTCCATGACGACGCCGATGCGCCCCGAGGCGAGCCGCACCAGCGAGCCCACGGGGTAGATGCCGATGCTCTTGACGAAGCCCTGGAAGAGCCGCGCATCGAAGTGCCCGTGCGTCCACTCGGCCATGCGGCGCAGCGATTCGGCCGGGTCCCAGCCGCGCTTGTAGGGCCGGTCGGAGGTGATGGCGTCGTACACGTCGCAGATGGCGGTCATGCGCGCGATGAGGCCGATGTCCTCGCCCGCGAGCTTGTGCGGGTAGCCCGTGCCGTCCATCTTCTCGTGGTGGTGCAGGCAGGCGTCGAGCACCTCGTCGCCCACGCCGCCGCAGGCCAGCAGCATGCGGTGGCCGTGCTCGGAATGGCTGCGGATCACGTCGAATTCGTCGTCGGTGAGCTTGCCGGGCTTGTTGAGCACCGACAGCGGGATGCGCGCCTTGCCGATGTCATGCATCAGCCCGGCCATGCCGGCCGCGCGCAGGCGATCGCCTTCGAGGCCGACCTGCCGTCCCAGCGCCACCATGAGCGCGCACACGGCCACCGAGTGCATGTAGGTGTAGTCGTCCGCGGTCTTGAGCCGCGCGAGGCTGATGAGGGCGGACGGGTTGCGCGTGACCGAATCGGAGATTTCCTCCACCAGGCTGCGCGCCTCGCTCGAATCGACGACCCGGCCCATGCGCGCCTCGGTGAACATCGAGGTCATCGTCTGGCGGGCGTGGTTGGTGAGGGTGGCGGCATGCGCCAGTTCTTCGGCCATGCTGGTGGGGGCCGTGTTGCGCCGGGCCGGGGCGGCCGCCGGGGCGGGCGGGGCGGCGGCCACCTTGAGCGGGGGCATTTCCTGCAGGTTCTGGAAATCGGTTTCCCGGCGGGCCTCGGCCTGCTCGGGGGAGACGGTCTGCACGCCGGCGTCCACGTCGCGCCCCTTGGAGACGTCGATCCAGACCTCTTCGATGGCGGTGCCGTGGATGCGGGCCAGGTCGGCGGGGTCCTGGAGCACGAAGCCCGTGCGCCAGAAGGGGTGGTCCATCCACGAGCCGCAGAACTGGTGCAGGTACATGCCCAGGCTGAGATGCTGGACGCTGATTCGCTTGAGCATGGAAAACTGAAGGCGTGTACAGGGAGGAACTGTCGGGCTTCGGGCATGTTAGCCTCTCGCGCCCCCCTGCGGAGCCAGACGGGACGCCGTTTCCATTTTTGCGGGAGTGGCGGTTTCTGCCATTTCTGCCCGGCAAATCCCTCCGCGCACCGGCCGGGGCCTTCTCCGTCATTGCCCCCCGTCCCCGCCCTCCATGCCCGCCCCCGCGCCCAGTCCCGCCCAGAAAGCCCTGCAGAAGATGGGCCTGTCGCGCGACATCGATCTGGCGCTGCACCTGCCCCTGCGCTACGAGGACGAGACCCGCATCACCCCGCTGCGCAATGTGCGCGACGGCGACACCGCGCAGATCGAGGCCGTGGTGACCGCCAGCGAGGTGCAGCTGCGCCCGCGCCGCCAGTTGCTCGTGACGGTGGACGACGGCACCGGCACCTGCGAGCTGCGGTTCTTCAGTTTCTACCCGTCGCACCAGAAGACCCTGGCGGTGGGCGCGCGGCTGCGCATCCGCGGCGAGGTCAAGGGCGGCTTCTGGGGGCGGCAGATGCTGCACCCGGCCTTCCGCCTGGCCGGCGGCGAGCTGCCCGCCGCCCTGACGCCCGTCTACCCCACCACCGCCGGGCTGCCGCAGCCCTACCTGCGCCGTGCCGTGGTGAGCGCGCTGCAGCGCGTGGACCTGTCGGAGACCGTGCCGCCCGGCCTGGCGCCGCCCATCCCGCGCTTTCTGGGCGCAGGGGGCGGCGATGCGCCGTGGTGGACGCTGCGCGACGCGCTCGTCTTCCTGCACCACCCCACGCCCGACGTGGCCCTGGCCACGCTGGAAGACCACAGCCACCCGGCCTGGCAGCGGCTGAAGGCCGAGGAGCTGCTGGCGCAGCAGCTCTCGCAGCTGGAGGCCAAGCGCGAGCGCGATCGGCTGCGCGCGCCCGTGCTGCAGCCGCAGGCCGAGGCCGGCGGCGGCCCGGCCCTGCACGAGCGCCTGCTGGCGGCGCTGCCCTTCGACCTGACGGCGGCGCAGCGGCGCGTGTGCGCCGAGATCGCGGCCGACCTGGCGCGCCCCGTGCCCATGCACCGGCTGCTGCAGGGCGACGTGGGCTCGGGCAAGACCGTGGTGGCCGCGCTCTCGGCGACCGTCTGCATCGATGCGGGCTGGCAGTGCGCGCTCATGGCGCCCACCGAGATCCTGGCCGAGCAGCATTTCCGCAAGCTGATCGGCTGGCTGGAGCCGCTGCTGGCCGCGAGCGGGCGGCGCGTGGCGTGGCTCGTGGGCGGGCAGAAGAAGAAGGAGCGCGCGGCCATGCTGGCGCTCATCGAGAGCGGCGAGGCCGCCCTGGTGGTGGGCACGCACGCGGTGATCCAGGAGCAGGTGCGGTTTCGCAACCTGGCGCTCGCCGTGATCGACGAGCAGCACCGCTTCGGGGTGGCGCAGCGCCTGGCCCTGCGCCGCAAGCTGGCCCACCAGGGCATGGAGCCGCACCTGCTCATGATGAGCGCCACGCCGATCCCGCGCACGCTGGCCATGAGCTACTACGCCGATCTCGATGTCTCCACCATCGACGAGCTGCCGCCGGGCCGCACGCCCATCGTGACCAAGCTCATCGCCGACAGCCGCAAGGACGAGGTGATCGAACGCATCGGCGCCCAGGTGGCCGCCGGCCGGCAGGTCTACTGGGTGTGCCCGCTCATCGAGGAAAGCGAGGCGCTGGACCTCTCCAACGCCACGGCCACGCACGTGGACCTCTCCGAGGCGCTGCCCGGCACCGTGGTGGGCCTGCTGCATTCGCGCATGCCGCCTGCCGAAAAGAAGGCCGTGATGGCACTGTTCACGTCCGGCGCCATGGGCGTGCTGGTTTCCACCACGGTGATCGAAGTGGGCGTGGACGTGCCCAACGCGTCGCTCATGGTGATCGAGCATTCCGAGCGCTTCGGCCTCTCGCAGCTGCACCAGCTGCGCGGGCGCGTGGGCCGCGGCGCCGCGGCCTCGGCCTGCGTGCTGCTCTATTCCACCGGCGACAGCGGCCGGCTGGGCGAGACCGCGCGCGACCGGCTGAAGGCCATGGCCGAGACGAACGACGGCTTCGAGATCGCGCGGCGCGACCTGGAGATCCGCGGCCCGGGCGAATTCCTGGGCGCGCGCCAGTCCGGCGCGCCGATGCTGCGCTTCGCCGACCTTGCCACCGACACGCTGCTGCTGGAATGGGCGCGCGAGACCGCTCCGCGCATGCTGGACGCCCACCCCGTGCAGGCCCAGCGCCACGTGGGCCGCTGGCTCGGGGGCCGGGCCGATTACCTGAAGGCGTGAGTCCGCCGCCGGCCCGCCACGGCCCCGCAACCGTGGCAGACTTGGCGGCTTGCCGCGGACGGGGCTTCGTGTTGCCCCATGGCGCCGCATCCCGGCGCACAATCGCACCTTCCGCCCCCCGCACTGCCGCCCTTCAGCCAATGACTCTCACAGAACTCAAATACATCGTCGCCGTTGCACGGGAGAAGCACTTCGGCCGCGCGGCGGACGCCTGCTACGTCTCGCAGCCGACGCTGTCGGTGGCCATCAAGAAGCTCGAGGACGAGCTGGAGGTCAAGCTCTTCGAGCGCAGCGCGGGCGAGGTGTCCGTCACGCCGCTGGGCGAGGAGATCGTGCGCCAGGCGCAAAGCGTGCTGGAGCAGGCCGCCGCCATCAAGGAGATCGCCAAGCGCGGCAAGGACCCGCTGGCCGGCGCGCTCACGCTGGGCGTGATCTACACCATCGGCCCCTACCTGCTGCCCGAGCTGGTGCGCCACGCCATCGCCCGCACCCCGCAGATGCCGCTCATGCTGCAGGAGAACTTCACCGTGAAGCTGCTGGAGATGCTGCGCACCGGCGAGATCGACTGCGCCATTATGGCCGAGCCCTTCCCCGACACGGGCCTGGCGATGGCGCCGCTCTACGACGAGCCCTTCATGGCCGCCGTGCCGGCCACCCACCCGCTGGCCCAGCAAAAGAGCATTTCCGCGAACGAGCTCAAGAGCGAGACCATGCTGCTGCTGGGCGCCGGCCACTGCTTCCGCGACCACGTGCTGGAGGTGTGCCCCGAGTTCGCGCGCTACGCGAGCAATGCCGAGGGCATCCGCCGCACCTTCGAAGGCTCGTCGCTGGAGACCATCAAGCACATGGTCTCGGCCGGCATGGGCGTGACGCTGGTGCCGCGCCTCTCGGTGCCGCGCGACGCGCTGCACACGGGCTCCAAGCGCCGCAAGAGCGACGACACGCACATCCGCTACCTGCCCATCGAGGAGCCCGATGGCGGCCCGCCGCCGATGCGCCGCGTGGTGCTGGCATGGCGGCGCAGCTTCACGCGCTACGAGGCCATCGCGGCCCTGCGCAACGCCGTGTACGCCTGCGAGCTGCCGGGCGTCACGCGGCTGTCCTGACGGGGCAGCCCCGGCCGGGCTGGCCCGGGGCCCCGGCCTCTCTCTTTCACTCCGCGCGCCGCTCACCGAGCGGCGCGCTTGTCTTTGGGGCGGCCACCCGCCGCCCGCGCGCAGGCCAGGGCGGTGCGCGCGGTTCCGTGCAGCGGTGCCGGGCGGGCCCGCGCCCCCGCTACACTGCGGCGCGCCCGCGGGCATCGCCGGGGATTCCAAGGAGACGAACACCATGAAGAAACACCTCTGGGCCGCTGCCGCCGCCCTGAGCCTGGCCGGCTGCGCCAGCGTGCCCACGCCCGAGCCCGCACCGCTCGCCGGGCCCCTGAAGAAGCCCGACCTGGACCGCATCGTGGTGGCCGAATCGGCCGCGCCGCCGCAGGATTTCCCGGCCTTCCTGGGCCGCGCGGCGAAGGCCTATCCCGCGCTGCAGTCGGCCGTGGCCGCCTATGGCGGCAAGGTGCCGATGTCGCAGGCCGACCTCGTGCAGGTGGCCCGGCTGCTGGGCCTGTACAACCGGCTGCGCCACCAGCAGGCCGTGATCGACACCACGGCGCGCATGGTCGCTATCCCCACGGTGCGCTCCGAGAAGACCGCCCCGCACGACGACCCGGCCATCATCGCGTTCGGCGCGCTGGTGGAGGGCCTGGCGCGCGACTTCGGCCTGCAGTACCGCAACGTGGACAACCGCATCTTCGAGGTCCGGCTGCCCGGCACCGGCCCGGAGGAATTCGGCATCCTCACCCACGCCGACGTGGTGCCCGTGGTGGCCAGCGAATGGGTGCTGGAGGACGGCACGCGGCTCGATCCGTTCAAGCTCACGCGCGTGGGCGGCAACCTCTACGGGCGCGGCTCCATCGACGACAAGGGCTCCATCGCCGCCGTGCTGTATGCCATGCGCACCGTGAAGGAGAGCGGGCTGCCGCTGTCGCGCGGCATCCGCCTCATGATCGAGACCACCGAGGAAACCGGCGGCGACGCCATGAAGTACTACCGCGCGAAGACCGCGCTGCCCGAATACAACATCGTGCTGGACTCCAAGTACCCCGCCGTGGTGGCCGAGAAGGGCTCCGGCGCGCTGCGCGCCAGCTTCGCGCTGCAGCCGGGCGTGCCGGCCGCGGCCGATGCGGCCACGGTCACCGCGATGGCCGGCGCCGCCTCCACCAATGCCGTGCCGCAGACCGCGACGGCCCGCCTGCAGGCTGCCGACGCGCAGGCACTGGCCGCCCGCCTCGAAGCCGCGCGCGAGGGCTTCATCGCCAGGTACACGGGGCAGGGCGGGCCGTTCCGCATCGCCGTCCAGCCCGAGGGCCAGACCGTGGCGGTCACGGTGACCGGTGCGTCGGCCCACGGCTCGCGCCCGGAGGAAGGCGTCAACCCGCTGCCGCGGCTGGCGCTCTTCCTGGGCGAATCGGGCGTGCCGCTGGCCGCCAACGGCTACGGCCAGGCCGTGCGCTACCTCGTGGACCTGTACGGCCTCGACTACCTGGGCCGCACGATGGGGCTGGCCTACAGCGACGACTTCATGGGGCCGCTCACGCTCTCGCCCAACCTCGTGCGCGAGAAGGACGGCAAGGTGGACGTGCTCGTGAACGTGCGCATGCCGCGCGGGAGCACGCCAGAGGCGCTGGCGCAGGCGACCACCGCGAAGATCCAGGCCTGGGGCGCGCAGGCCGGCATCGCCGTCGAGGTGGACCACCAGCAGGGCAACTGGATGGCGCGCGACCCCAGGGGCGCATGGCTCGGCGCGCTGCTCGACACCTTCGGCGCCACCACCGGCCTGCCTGCGCAGCCGGTCTCCACGGCGGGCAGCACCACGGCCAAGCTGATGCCCAACGCGATCAACTTCGGGCCCGCCATGCCCGGCAAGAAATACACGGCGCACAACGCCAGGGAATTCAAGGAAGTGGCCGACCTCGACGCCGACATGCAGATGTTCACCGAGATGCTGGTGCGCATCGGCAACCTGCCGGCGATGCAGTGATCCGGGCGGCCGCAGGGGCCATGCGCTTGCGCTAAAGTGTTCCGCCAAGGCGGCCCGCCGCCGCCCCTGCGGTCTGTCTTCCCTTTCCCTTCCCGCGTTCCGTTCCCACCCCCCCTTTTTCCGAAGGAGTATTTCCCATGGCCAAAGCCTCCGGCAAATCCGCTTCCCCCAAGACCGCCGCCCTGGCCGCCAGCGCCACCGCGCCGCGCATCAACATCGGCATCAACGACAAGGACCGTGCCGCCATCGCGCAAGGCCTGTCGCGCCTGCTCGCCGACACCTACACCCTCTACCTGACCACGCACAACTTCCACTGGAACGTGACCGGTCCGATGTTCAATTCGCTGCACGCGATGTTCATGGGCCAGTACACCGAGCTGTGGAACGCCGTCGACCCGATCGCCGAGCGCATCCGCTCGCTGGGCCACCCCGCCCCCGGCTCCTATGCCGAGTTCGGCCGCCTGACCTCGCTGGCCGACGCGCCCGGCACGCCGCCCGCCGCGCTGGAGATGGTGCGCATCCTGGTCCAGGGCCACGAGGCCGTGGCCCGCACGGCGCGCGAACTGTTCCCCGTGGCCGACAAGGCCAGCGACGAGCCCACGGCCGACCTGCTCACGCAGCGCCTCACGGTGCACGAGCAGACCGCCTGGATGCTGCGCTCGCTGCTCGAAGACTGAGCCTCCGCGCCGCCGGGGCCCGCGCGAGGACCCAGGCCCATGCCCCGGCTGCCCGCCCGCCGGGTTTCCTGCCCGCCGATGCGGGCGTTTTTCATTCGCTGCCCGCCATGCAGAGCACCGCACCGCCACCTCCTTCTCCGCCGTCGCGCCTGTCGCTGTACCTCGACCTGATCCGCTGGAGCCGGCCGGCGGGCTGGCTGCTGCTGCTCTGGCCCACGCTGTCGGCGCTGTGGGTGGCCGCCGGGGGCTTTCCGGGCTGGCACCTGCTGGCCGTGTTCACGCTGGGCACGGTGCTCATGCGCAGCGCGGGCTGCTGCGTGAACGACGTGGCCGACCGCGATTTCGACCGGCACGTCAAGCGCACGGCGCGGCGCCCGGTGACGAGCGGCGCCGTCTCGGTGCGCGAGGCGCTGGGCCTGGGCGCGGCGCTGGCGCTGGTGTCGTTCGGCCTCGTGCTCACCACCAACGCCCCCACCATCGCGTGGTCGCTGCCCGCGCTGGCCGTGACCATCGCCTACCCGTTCGCCAAGCGCTTCGTTTCCATGCCGCAGGCGGTGCTGGGCGTGGCCTTCAGCATGGGCATCCCGATGGCGTTCGCGGCCGTGGACGGCCGCGTGCCGTGGCTCGCGCTCTGGCTGGTGCTGGGCAACCTGTGCTGGGTGCTGGCCTACGACACCGAATACGCCATGGTCGACCGCGACGACGACCTGAAGATCGGCATGAAGACCTCGGCCATCACGCTGGGCCGCCACGACGTGGCCGCGGTGATGGCGTTCTACGCGGTGTTCGTGGCCGTGTGGGCCTGGGCGCTCGCGCCGTTCGGGCTCGGCGCGCCCCTGGCGGTGGCCCTGGCGGCCGTGCTCGCGCAGGTGGCCTGGCAGTGGTGGCTGATCCGCCAGCGCTCGCGCGAAGGGTGCTTCCGCGCGTTCACGCAGAACCACTGGATGGGCTTCACGCTGTTCGCGGGCATCGTGGCGGGGTTCGCGCTGCGGTAATCAGTTTTGCTATTTTATTGATAGCGAACTATCCAATGAAAACGGCGGCATGGAAGCAAAAATACCCAAATCTACGGTGCGCCCTGGCGCCATGTCCGCCGGCGGGGGTCAGCCCAGCTTGTGCCGCGTCTTCAGCAGGCCCAGCCCCAGCGCGATGAACGTGCCGCCCACGAGGCGGTTGAACAGCTTCGCGTGCGCCGCGATGTGGCCCTTCACCAGGGAGATGAGCGCCACGTAGAACGCGTGCGAGATCAGCGCGCAGACCGCGAAGGTGGTGGTCAGCAGCAGGTACTGGGTGATGAGCGGCTCGCCGGGCACGATGAACTGCGGGAACAGCGCCGAGAAGAACAGGATGGACTTGGGGTTGGTCAGCGACACGCCCAGCCCCTGCGCCACCAGCTGTCCGTTGCTGCGCACGCGCCGCGCGGCGGGGGCCGTGCCCGCATCGCCGCCGATCAGCGCGTCCCGGCTGCGCCAGCGCTTGACGCCCAGCCAGACCAGGTACATCGCGCCGACCACTTTCATCGCCAGGAACGCGTGCGCCGACAGGCTGAGGATGGCCCCCATGCCGATCATCGCCAGGCCCGAGACGATGAAGATGCCCGCCGAGCTGCCCACCGAACTGAACGCCGTGCGCCTGGCGCCCACATCGACCGAGTTCGACACCGCGAGCAGCACGGCCGGGCCGGGGGTGAAGCACATGAGCAGCGAGACGCCGCAGAAAAGGAGCCAGTGGGTGAGCGTCATGGGGGGCCTTCGGTCGGTGCGAACGGGGAGCGGGCATTTTCGCCGGCCCGGGCCCGGGCCGGCCCTGCCGCGAGATGGAAACCGTGCGCGTGCCGGACCAGGGGCTCCATGCCAGCGGCCTGTTTGCTATTATTTATGTAGCAAACTATTGAATGAATACGGCGGCATGAAGCCAAAAACACCATGGTTCCATGCAGGTTTGCCGGCCCGGCCCCGCGCCGCGGGAAGGAGCCGCCGCTTTCACTTGCCGAATTCGTCCCCCAGCTCCCGCGCCCGCGCCTGGGCGGCCTTCATCGCGCGGATGAAGTGGCCCGGCACGTCGGCCTGCTCCATCGACTGCACGGCGGCGAAGGTGGTGCCGCCCTTGGAAGTCACGCGCTGGCGCAGCACCGCGGGCGACTCGTCGGAGCGGCGCGCGAGTTCCGAGGCGCCGGTGAAGGTGCCCACGGCGAGCTGGTGCGCCTGCTCGGGGGCCAGGCCCATTTCCACGCCCGCGCGGGCCATCGCCTCCAGGAAGAGGAAGACGTAGGCCGGGCCGGAGCCCGAGAGCGCCGTCACCGCGTCGAGCTGGGACTCTTCCTCCACCCAGAGCAGCTCGCCCGTGGACGAGAGCACGTGCTGCACGGCGGCGCGCTGGGCCGAGCTGACCTGCGGCCGCGCGTAGAGCGCCGTCATGCCGCGCGCGATCAGGGCCGGCGTGTTGGGCATGGCGCGCACCACGCATTCCAGGCCCAGCCAGGCGGCGATGCTGCCCGAGCGGATGCCGGCGGCCACGCTCAGGTGGACCGCATTGGCCGTGTAGGGGCGCGCCTGCTGCGCGGCCTCCTTGAAGGTCTGGGGCTTGACCGCCCAGACGACCACGCCCGCGCGCTCCAGCGCCGTGCCGGCTTCGGGGTGGGCTTCGATGCCGTGGTGGGCGCGCAGCGCGGCGCGCGCTTCTTCCCAGGGCTCCACCACTTCGATCTGCGAGGCCGGCGTGCCCTGGCGGAGCAGGCCGCCGATGATGGCGCTGGCCATGTTGCCGCCGCCGATGAAGGCGATGGCGGGGTGGTGATCGGCGGCGGAGGCCGGGGAGGGTGCGGGGGAGGCGGTGTCGAGGGTCATGGCGTGCGGAGGGCGGGCAGGGGCGGTCGCGGGAAAGAAAAAGGCCCGCTGCGGACATGCCGCAACGGGCCGGGTGGGCCGCATGGTAGCGTGCCCGGGGCCGGCAGGCCGGCGCCCGGGCCGCCCGGGGTCACGCCACCACGGTGACCTGGGTGCGGATGGTGATCTGGATTTCGATCTGCGCCACGCGGTGCTGCTCGCGCGCCTGCAGGCCTTCCAGGGCCTGGCCCAGCAGTTCGCGGATAGCGGCCAGCGGGTTGCTGCCCTGCGCGGTGGCCGTGCCGCCGGTGCCGTTCGTGCCCGGTGTGCCGCCGGCCGGCGCGGCAATGCCCGTCACGCCCGGCACCTCGCCGCGCGCGGCGGCCAGCAGGTTGCCCACGGCGGACTGGCCGTCGGCGCCGGGCACGTCGTGCGTCTCGATGGCGCGGTAGACGTCCGGGTTCTGCAGCATGAACTTCGCCGCGGCCTCGACCTCGGGCGGCGCGGTGCCGCTCTCGGCCAGCTTGTAGAGGCGGTCGGGCGTCATGTCGCCGGGCTCGAACACGCGGGCGAGTTCGCTCGCGCTGATCTTCAGCATGTGGTCGGCCAGGGTGCGCGCGGCACTCTGCCCGTCCAGGGCCTGGGCCATGGCCGTGGTCTGCGCGCCGTTGGAGCCCGGCAGCATCGGCAGGATCTGCTGGAGCACGTCCTGCACCGAGCGGCTGGTGCCGGCGAGCCGGCTGGCCGCGCCGCCCTGGACGCCGGGGACCTTGCCGTTGGCCGCGGCCAGCAGGTTGCCGATGCTGGATTCGCCGTCGGCGCCGGGCACGTCGTGGGTGTCGATGGCGCGGTAGATGTCGGGGTTCTGCAGCATGAACTTCGCGGCGTCGGCCACGGGGCCCTGGCCCTGGCTCAACTGGTAGAGGCGGTCGGGCGTCAGCGTCTCGACCTTCGAGGCGTCGATGAGCTGGCGGCCCAGCAGCCGGCGCGGCGGGCCGGCCTGCGCGAGCAGGTGGTCGGCCAGCACGCGCGCGGCGCTCTGGCCGTCCAGCGGTGCCTGCGTGCCGGCGGTGCCCTGCACCTGCGGCATCAGCGCGCGCAGCACCTGCAGCAGTTGCTGGAGCTGCTGCAGCAACTGTCCGGCCTGCCCGTTCACGCCCGGCACTTCGCCGCGCGCAGCCGCCAGCAGGTTGCCCAGGCCGGATTTGCCGTCGGCGCCGCGCACATCGTGGGTCTCGATGGCGCGGTAGATGTCGGGGTTCTGCAGCATGAATTTCGCGGCTTCGGCCACGGGGCCCTGGCCCTGGCTCAGCTGCTGCAGGCGCTCGATGGTCATAGGCCGTGGCCGGGGCAGGAAGTGCTTGCCGAAGAGGTTCTTCACGCCGCCGCCCTCGGCCACCATGTGGTCGGCCAGGGTGCGCGCGGCGCTCTGCGCGTCCAGCGGTTGCTTCGGCGCGGACGGCGAGGCCGCCTGGGACGCCTGCGAGAACGACTTGAGCAGCAGCAGGAGCAGCTGCAGTTGCTGCAGCAGGTCGCCAAGGCGGCCCTGCACGCCGCCGCCGGCACCCGGCACCTCGCCGCGCGCGGCGGCCAGCAGGTTGCCCAGGCCGGACTTGCCGTCGGCGCCGGGCACGTCGTGGGTTTCGATGGCGCGGTAGATGTCCGGGTTCTGCAGCATGAACTTCGCGGCATCGGCCACGGGGCCCTGGCCCTGGCTCAGCTGGTAGAGGCGCTCGGCCGTCATCGGAGCGGTCTTGGGCAGGAAGCGCTTGCCGAACAGGTTGCGGGCGCCGCCGGCCTCCGAGACCATGTGGTCGGCCAGGATGCGCGAGGCGCTCTGCGCGTCCAGCGGCTGCGCCGCGGGCGTGCGCGCAGCGCTGGCCGCCGAGGCCGTGCCGTTCAGCGCCCGCAGCAGCTGCAGCAGCAGTTGCAGCACGCCGTTCGCCGCGCCGGAGGCCTTGCCGCCCACGCCGGGGATGTCGCCGCGCGCGGCGGCCAGCAGGTTGCCCACGCCCGACTTGCCATCGGCGCCGGGCACGTCGTGGGTCTCGATGGCGCGGTAGATGTCCGGGTTCTGCAGCATGAACCGGGCGGCGGCGGCCACTTCGGGCGAGGCCTTGCCGCCCTCGGCGAGGCGGTAGAGCCGGTCGACCGTCATGGCCTGGGTGCCGAAGATGCCGGCCAGCGCCCTGGGCTTTCCGTGCAGCATGTGGTCGGCCAGGATGCGCGCCGCGCTCTGCGCGTCCAGGGTCTGGGCGGCGTCGCCGGACCCCCGGCCCGGGCGGGCCTGCACGGGCGCCACGCGGTCCTGGCCCGGCAGCGTGGTGGCGCCCTGGGCCGGGCCCTTCGGTGGCGCACCGGCAGCGCCGCTGCCCGCGTTCTGCGCGGCGATCCGGTCGAGCGCCTCGGGGTTCTGCAGCAGGAACCGGGCCGCAGCCGAGGTCGCCGGCGAGGTGTCGCTGTTCGGGCGCATGGCCAGCCGGTAGAGCGTGTTGGCGTCGATCGGCGCGGCGGGGTGCTGCTGCCGGAAGGCGGCGAGGGCGCCTGCGGCCTCCTGCTCGGTCACCGCGGGCTGGGCGGTGGCCGGGGGAGCGTCCTGCAGCCGGGCGTCGTAGCCGCCGCGCGCGGCGAAGCCCAGGTTGGAGGCGCCGGAGATGCCGTCGCGACCGGCCACGTCGTGCGTCTCCAGCAGGGCGTAGATGTCGGGGTTGCGCAGCAGGAAGGCGGCCGCTTCGGACACGTCGTCCGGCGTGTCGCCCGGCGCGTTGCGTGCCAGCTGCGACAGCAGGTTGGGCGTCAGCGTGTCGATGCCGCGTTGCTGCATGTGTTTCTCCAGCGCAGCGGAGGCCTGCCGGGTCTGTGCGGCGGCGTTGCCGGCGGTGGTGCCGGTCCGCGCGATGCCGACACGGATGCTGATTGAGGCTGAATAGCCAGTGACCATCGTGCTCATGGGTCTGCTCTCGTCAGACAGCGGAGACGGATTTCCAGGCCCGTCCCCCCTGCCGGAGGGGGGGAGGAAGCGGTCTCGGGGGCCGAGCCGGGAGTCGTGGCAGTGGAACGCTGCCGCTCGCGATCATCGGAAGCCACGCACGCGCCGGCCTGCCCGCACGCGAAGCGATGCCAGGGAAACGGAAAAGCCGCCGGAACCGGCGGCGAAAACGGCCACGGCACGGCAGGCGCGGCGGTGCCGCGCGCGTGCCGTGGAGGCTTCCTGGAAGGGCGCGCCCCCGAGGGCGGCGGCGTCAGTCCAGCGAGGCCTGGCGCACCGCGTGCTCCCAGCGGGCCATGCGCTCCTGCGCGCGTGTCGGGCTCAGCGTGGGCAGGAAGCGGCGGTCTGCGCGCCAGAGCGAGGACAGCGCCTCGGTGCTGCCGTAGACCCCGCAGGACAGCCCCGCCAGGTAGGCCGCGCCGAGGGCGGTGGTCTCGATCACCGCGGGCCGCACCACGGGGATGCCCAGCAGGTCGGCCTGGAACTGCATGAGCAGGTCGTTCACGCAGGCGCCGCCGTCCACGCGCAGCTCGCTCACGGGCGCCCCGCCGGCGGCCACGGCGTCGCGGCCCATGGCCTGCAGCAGCGCGGCGCTCTGGTAGGCGATGCTCTCCAGCGCGGCGCGGGCGATGTGGGCCAGCGTGGTGCCGCGCGTGAGGCCGGTGATGGTGCCGCGCGCATCGGGCTTCCAGTAGGGCGCGCCCAGCCCGGTGAAGGCCGGCACCATCATCACGCCGCCCGAGTCCGGCACGCTCTCGGCGAGCGATTGCACCTCGCTGCTCGACGGGATGGCGCGCAGGCCGTCGCGCAGCCACTGCACCACCGCGCCGCCCACGAAGACGCTGCCTTCCATCGCGTACTGGGGCCGGGCGCCGGGGGGGGCTCCCTCGGGGGGGCGCACCGCCTGCGCAGCGGCCAGCGTGGGGCCCACTTGCGCCGCGCTGGTGGTGATCAGGCCGTTGCGCGAGGTCTGGAAGGCGTCGCCCGTGTGCATGAGCATGAAGCATCCCGTGCCGTAGGTGTTCTTGGCCATGCCGGCCGAGAAGCAGGCCTGGCCGAACAGCGCGCTCTGCTGGTCGCCCGCCACGCCGCCGATGGGAATGGCGCCGCCCAGCAGCGCCGCATCGGTCGCGCCGAAATCGCTGGCCGAGGGCTGCACGCGCGGCAGCAGGGCGCGCGGCACCCGCAGCAGCGCCAGCAGGTCATCGTCCCAGTCGTTGGTGTGCACGTTGAAGAGCATGGTGCGCGCGGCGTTGCTCACGTCGGTCACGTGCACCTTGCCGCCCGTGAGCTGCCAGATGAGCCAGCTGTCCACCGTGCCGAAGGCGAGGTCGCCGGCCTCGGCCGCCTCGCGCGCGCGGGGCACGTGGTCCAGCAGCCAGCGCAGCTTGGTGGCCGAGAAGTAGGCATCGATGCGCAGCCCCGTCCTGGCCTGGATGGCGGCTTCGTGGCCCTGCTCGCGCAGCTCGGCGCACAGGGGCTCGGCGCGGCGGTCCTGCCACACGATGGCGTGGTGCACGGGCTGGCCGGTGCGCCGGTTCCAGAGCACGGTGGTCTCGCGCTGGTTGGTGATGCCCAGGGCGCGCACGTCGGCAGCCTGCAGGCCCGCCTGCGCGAGCGCCTGCCGTGCCGTGGCGAGCTGCGTGCGCCAGATCTCCAGCGGGTCGTGCTCGACCCATCCGGGCTGCGGATAGATCTGCGGCAGCTCCTGCTGCGCCTGGGCGACGATGTGGCCGCGCTCATCGAACACGATGCTGCGCGAGCTGGAGGTGCCTTGGTCGAGTGCGAGCAGGTAGGTCATGGCGAAACAGGGTTATGCGTGTCTGGGCGGTCCGGGGTGGCTGCAGGCGTGGCGCGGAGCACTGGCGGGCATCGGTCCCTTCGCGTAAAGGGCTTCCGGGGCGGCCGGGTCATTCGGCAACCGTGCATTGGACCTGCGCTTCGGCCAGCAGCGCGGGGAAGGGCTCGGGCGGCTGCGAATCGGTGAACAGCCGGCCGATCTGCTGCAGCGTGGCCACTTCCACCATGGCGGGGCGGTTGAACTTGCTCGCGTCGGCGGCCAGCCAGACCTCGCGCGAGTGGCGGATGATGGTTTGCGCCACTTTCACCTCGCGCAGGTCGAAGTCGCGCAGCGAGCCGTCGGGTTCGATCCCCGAGATGCCGATGAGCGCGATGTCCACCTTGAACTGCCGGATGAAATCCACCGCCGCTTCGCCCACGATGCCGCAGTCGCGCGCGCGCACGACGCCGCCGGCCACGATCACCTCGCAGTCCGGGTTGCGGCTCAGGATGGCTGCCACGTTGAGGTTGTTGGTGATCACGCGCAGGCCCCGGTGGTGCAGCAGGGCGCGGGCTATGGCCTCGGTGGTCGTGCCGATGTTCAGGATCAGGGAACAGTTGTTGGGCACCTCGGCCGCCACCATGCGGGCGATGCGTGCCTTGCCTTCGGCGTGCAGGGTCTCGCGCTGCGGGTGGCCCAGGTTCTCGGTCGTGGAGGTGGGGACCCGCACGCCGCCGTGGAAGCGCCGCACCAGACCCAGCTCGGCCAGCCGCTGCACGTCGCGCCGCACGGTCTGCAGCGTCACGCCCAGGGTGTCGGCCAACTGCTCCACGGTGGCGGACTGGCGGGAGCGCACTTCTTCGAGCAGGCGCAACTGGCGGGGATTGGTGTTCAAGGGGGTTCCGGCAACGAGTCGAAGGGAAAGGCGGGCGGCAGAGAGGGGAAAGACTGCGCCCACACTTTAAAGCGAATCGAAACGAACCGATTGAGGGTAAGCCTTAATTGGAAACGAGTTTTCAAACGAGTGGAAAACAACAGAACAGAAGAACCGAGCGGCGAAAAAAATGCCATTCGATCGGGATCGAATGGCATGGGTCGCCGGCCTGGCTCGGCCGGCCGGGAGCGGGGTGAGGCTTCAGAAGCGGTGTCGGATCGACAGGGACAGGCTGTTGACATCCTTGCCGGGGGTGGCGGCCACGCCGCCGATGTAGCCATTGCCGCCCAGCGAATCCTGCGACGTGTTCTTGTTCTCCAGGTGCGTGAGCACGGCGCTGACGTCGGTTCGCTTGGACAGCGCGTAGGTGTAGGCCGCGCCGTAGGAGTAGCGGTCGGCATTGAACGGACGCCGGTCGTTCATGTTGTTGTACGCCACGGCCACGGTATGGGGGCCGGTGGTGATGCGGTATCCGACCTGGAACAGGCGTGCATCCTGGCGGAAGCCGCGGATGAAGGCGTTTTGCACCAGACCGGCGACGGGGGCCGTGGCGGGGTTGCCCGCCAGGCTCGTTGCGATGGTCGACAAATCGGTCGGATGGTCGTCCTTGATCGTGGCGTACTGGCCGTGCAGCGTGCCCGGCCCGATATCGACGGTGGCGCCGACGATGGCGGTCGTGAGCGACTTCTCACCCAGTTCGTTATTGCGCGTGTTGTAGCCGCCCCCCACCGAATAACCCGATCCGGTGTACATGGCCATGACGCCCAGCAGCCGCCGCGCCGTCGCCCTGCCGGCCACTTCGCCGGCCGCGTACATGGCAGTGGCGCGCAGGCCGTCGATCTGCAGCCCGTACTGGAGGGAGTTGCTGACCCGGATGTCGAAGGAAGCCGGAATCGCCACCAACTGCCCGAGGGCCAGGCTGGATTCGGTCTTCATCACGTCGAAACCCGCCGTGGCAAGGTAGCCGGGGGTGTACTGGCGTCCGACCGTGAAGGCGCCGAAAGGCGTGACCAGCCCGGTGAATATCTGCCGATCGAAAAAGCTGTTGCCCAGGTTGACGCCGACCGAGTTGCCGATCTGTGCGGCCACGGCGGACACCACGGGCTGGAGTGCACTGGGCAGGCCCAGGGAGGTGGCGCTGCTGAGTCGGTCGGGCAGCCTGCCCAGGGAGGGCGGGCGGTTGCTGAGTCCGCCGGTATCGGCCTCGAGCCGCGATTCCATGGTGAAGATGGCCCGGTAGCCGCCGCCCAGGTTTTCATCCCCTTTGAAGCCGAGCCGGGAGCCTTCCATGTTGCCGCTGGTGATGCTGTTCAGCGTGCCGCCGGTGCCCCCTGTGACGTGGGTGTAGCCGATGTCGACCAGGCCGTACATGGTCACGCTGCTGGAGCCGGGCGCGTTCTGCGCCAGCGCCAGGGAGGACATGCAACCAAGGACGATGGCTGACAGCGCGCGTGTTTCTTTCATAACGTCTCCCTGAGGTTCTAGGTGGAATTCAATGCGGGTCGCAAGACCGGGACTTGGACTGCCAGGGTAGGTGCGATGTATCCATGCGTAAAGAGTGAAGTCCCTGGTTTGGCGCGAACGAGACAGAGGAAACCGGGAGGTCCTGGATGGACTGAAACGAAAGAAAGCGAACAGAACGAGGGTAAACCTTGATGTAAAACGAATGGATAAACAACAAAAATAGTCGTAATCGAACAACAACGACTTGGTATGGGCGCGCGCTGCGCCTGCTGCCAGGGATCGAGGCAACAAAAGGTGGCTGCATGCAACTGGTGATGGATCGCATCAGCAAGCGGGTTGGGGCGCAGACATGGCTCTACGACATGGACATGGCGCTGCACAGCGGCGCCGTGACGGTGCTGCTGGGTGCAACCCAGGCGGGCAAGACCAGCCTCATGCGCATCATGGCCGGGCTGGATGCCCCGACCGAAGGACGGGTGCGCGTGGACGGCGTGGACGTGACGGGCATGCCCGTGCGCGAACGCAACGTGGCCATGGTGTACCAGCAGTTCATCAACTACCCCTCGATGACGGTGGCCGACAACATCGCCTCGCCGCTGAAGCTGCGCGGCGAGAAGAACGTGCAGGAGCGCGTCCGCGCGCTGGCCGAGCGGCTGCACATCGACATGTTCCTGGCCCGCCATCCCGCCGAACTCTCGGGCGGGCAGCAGCAGCGCGTGGCCCTGGCGCGCGCCCTGGCCAAGGGCGCGCCTCTCATGCTGCTGGATGAGCCCCTCGTCAACCTCGACTACAAGCTGCGCGAGGAACTGCGCGACGAGCTGACGCAGCTCTTTGCCGCGGGCGATTCGACCGTGGTGTATGCCACCACGGAGCCCGGCGAGGCCCTGCTGTTGGGCGGCTACACCGCCGTGCTGCACGAGGGCGAGCTGCTGCAATACGGCCCCACGGCCGAGGTCTTTCACACGCCCAGCTCGCTGCGCGTGGCGCGTGCCTTCAGCGACCCGCCGATGAACCTGCTGCCTGCCGAGGCGGTGGAGCAGGGCGTCCGCGTGGCCAGCCGAGAGCTGCTGGCGCTGCCGCAGCCGCTGCCTGCCGGCGCGGCCGGCGGGCTCACCGTCGGTGTGCGTGCCAGTGCGCTGCGGCTCGTCTCGCGGCCCGGCGACGTGGCCGTGCCCGGCAAGGTGGAATTGGCGGAGATCGCCGGCTCCGACACCTTCGTGCATGCCGAGACGCCCTGGGGCGGAATGGTCGCGCAGTTCACGGGCGTCCATGATTTCGCGCTTGGCGCCGCGATCACGCTGCACCTGCAGCCCGGCGATGTATATGTCTTCGGCGCCGACGGCGCCTTGCTGCGCGCACCCGCGCGCCGGGGAGGGCGCTGACATGGCCCGCATCCAGCTCGAACTGGCGCATTCGTACAAGACGAATCCGCAGCAGGACAGCGATTACGCGCTGCTGCCGCTGTCGATGGAATTCCGCGACGGGGGTGCCTATGCACTGCTCGGCCCCTCGGGCTGCGGCAAGACCACGCTGCTCAACATCATCTCGGGGCTGCTCGTGCCCTCGCAGGGCCGCGTGCTCTTCGATGGCCGCGACGTCACCCGGGCGAGCCCGCAGGAGCGCAACATCGCGCAGGTGTTCCAGTTCCCGGTGATCTACGACACCATGACGGTGGCCGAGAACCTGGCCTTCCCGCTCAAGAACCGCAAGGTGCCCGAGGCCCAGATCCGGCAGCGCGTGGGCCAGATCGCGGAGATGCTGGAGATGAGCCACCAGCTCGACATGCGCGCCGCCGGCCTCTCGGCCGACCAGAAGCAGAAGATCTCGCTGGGCCGGGGGCTGGTGCGCTCGGATGTCTCGGCCGTGCTGTTCGACGAGCCGCTCACGGTGATCGATCCGCACCTCAAGTGGCAGCTGCGGCGCAAGCTCAAGCAGATCCACCACGAACTCAAGCTCACGCTCATCTACGTGACCCATGACCAGGTGGAGGCACTCACCTTCGCCGAAGAGGTGGTGGTGATGACGCGCGGCCGCGCCGTGCAGGTGGGCACGGCAGACGCGCTCTTCGAGCGGCCGCAGCACGTTTTCGTGGGCCACTTCATCGGATCCCCCGGCATGAACTTCCTGCCCGCGCAACTGGAGGGCGAGGGCCTGCGCATCGGTGGCCAGCCACTGCCCAGGCCCCCGCGCCTTACGCTGCCGGGCGGCGCCTTGCAGCTGGGCGTGCGGCCCGAATACCTCGCGGTATCGGGCGACGGCGCGGCCGGCGCCCTGCCGTGCCGGGTGGAGAAGGTGCAGGACATCGGCACCTACCAGCTGCTGACCGCCCGCCTGGGCGATCAGGTGCTCAAGGCCCGCGTCTCCCCGGCCGAGGCGCTCCCGCCTGTCGGCGGCACCGTCTGGCTCCAGGTGCTGGGCCCCCACACCTGCTTCTATCGGAACGAGGAGCTGCTGCCATGAGCACCACGACCAAGCCCGTGAACCAGAAAGCCTGGTTCCTCATCCTGCCCGTGATTCTCTGCGTGGCCTTCTCGGCCATCCTGCCGCTCATGACGGTGGTGAACTACTCGGTACAGGACATCATCTCGCCCGAGCGCCGCGTCTTCGTGGGCACCGAGTGGTTCGCCCAGGTGATGCGCGACGAAGAGCTGCACGGCGCCCTGCTGCGGCAGCTCGGCTTCTCGCTGGCCGTGCTGGCGGTGGAAATCCCGCTGGGCATCTGCCTGGCGCTCTCCATGCCGGCGCAGGGGTGGAAATCCTCCGCGGTGCTGGTCACCGTAGCGTTGTCCCTGCTCATCCCGTGGAACGTCGTGGGCACCATCTGGCAGATCTACGGGCGCGCGGACATCGGCCTGCTGGGCGCGGCGCTGCAGTACGCCGGCATCGACTACAGCTACACCGGCAACGCCACGCATGCCTGGCTCACAGTGCTCGCGATGGACGTGTGGCACTGGACGCCGCTGGTCGCCCTGCTGTGCTTCGCCGGGCTGCGGTCGATCCCGGATGCCTACTACCAGGCCGCGCGCATCGACGGCGCCAGCAAGTGGGCGGTTTTCCGCTACATCCAGCTGCCCAAGATGCGCGGCGTGCTGATGATCGCGGTGCTGCTGCGCTTCATGGACAGCTTCATGATCTACACCGAGCCGTTCGTGCTCACCGGCGGCGGACCCGGCAACGCCACCACCTTCCTCAGCCAGTACCTCACGCAGAAGGCCGTGGGCCAGTTCGACCTCGGGCCGGCGGCCGCCTTCTCGCTGATCTACTTCCTCATCATCCTGCTGCTGTGCTTCATCCTCTACAACTGGATGCAGCGCGTGGGCACCGACACCGCCCCGGAGGACGGCCATGCATGAGAACCGCTTCCGCAAGCGCAACCTGTTCCTGATCGCCTACCTCGTCTTCGCGCTCCTGCCCATCTACTGGATGGTGAACATGAGTTTCAAGACGAACGCGGAGATCCTGTCCACCTTCTCGTTCGTTCCCCAGCATTTCACCTGGGACAACTACAAGACCATCTTCACGGACGAATCCTGGTACTCGGGCTACATCAACAGCCTGATCTACGTGGCCATCAACACGGTGATCTCGATCACCGTGGCGCTGCCGGCGGCCTATGCCTTCTCTCGTTACCAGTTCCTGGGCGACAAGCACATCTTCTTCTGGCTGCTGACCAACCGCATGACGCCGCCCGCGGTGTTCCTGCTGCCTTTCTTCCAGCTCTACACCACCGTGGGGCTGATGGATACGCACATCGCGGTGGCGCTCGCGCACCTGCTCTTCAACGTGCCGCTGGCGGTCTGGATCCTCGAAGGCTTCATGAGCGGCATTCCGCGCGAGATCGACGAGACGGCCTACATCGACGGCTACAGCTTTCCGCGGTTCTTCCTCACGATCTTCCTGCCGCTCATCAAGGCCGGCGTGGGCGTGGCGGCGTTCTTCTGCTTCATGTTCAGCTGGGTCGAGCTGCTGCTGGCGCGCACGCTCACCAGCGTCAACGCCAAGCCCATCGTGGCCACCATGACGCGCACCGTGAGCGCATCGGGCATGGACTGGGCCACGCTGGCCGCGGCGGGCGTGTTGACCATCGTGCCCGGCGCCATCGTGATCTGGTTCGTGCGCCACTACATCGCCAAAGGCTTCGCGATGGGCCGCGTCTAGCGTGAAGGGGAAAAAGAACCATGAACTACACACTTTCTCCGCATCACGTGCGATGCGCCCCAGGCCAGCGGACACCGCGGAATGGGCTTCGCCCGGCCACCGGCTGCATCTCCCCGGCGGGAAGCGCCGCAGACGCCCGGGGAGGCCGCAATGTTTGACTGGATGGCCTGGACCACGCCCGTGGCCGTGTTTTTCGTCTGCATCGTGCTCATGCTCGTCGGCATGACCGTGTGGGAGGTCCGATCGCCCACGACGCTGCGCAAGGGCTTCCTGCCCATCGCCACCACGCGCGGCGACCGGCTCTTCATCGGGCTGCTCACGGCGGCCTACATCAACCTCGCCTTCGTCGGCCTGTCCGGCCGCATCACCGAGTGGATGAAGCTGGAGCAGGAGCCCACCGTGTGGATCAGCTTCGTGCTTTCGATGCTCGTGCTGGGGCTCGTCCTGCGCAAGGGCTGAGGCGCCGGATCGTGTTTCGTTGGCCGAGCGGTCCCCCGATCCCCGGGGCCGGCGGCCGGTTGCAAGTGACAGCAGGGGACACCACCAAATGAGGAGACAGTCATGAAGATGCGTTTGACCGCCCTGGCGTTCGCTGCCACGGCCCTGATGATCGGCCAGGCGGCATGGGCCGGCGAGGCGGAGGCCAAAAAGTGGGTCGACAGCGAGTTCCAGCCCTCCACGCTGGGCAAGGACCAGCAGATGGCCGAGATGAAGTGGTTCATCGAGGCGGCCAAGAAACTGCAGGCTAAGGGTGTGAAGGAAATCTCCGTGGTCTCCGAAACCCTCACCACGCACGAGTACGAGTCCAAGACCCTGGCCAAGGCCTTTGCCGAGATCACCGGCATCACGGTCAAGCACGACCTCATCCAGGAAGGCGACGTCGTCGAAAAGCTGCAGACCTCGATGCAATCGGGCAAGTCGATCTATGACGGCTGGATCAGCGATTCGGACCTGATCGGCACGCACTACCGCTACGGCAAGATGATGAACCTCACCGACTACATGGCCGGTGCGGGCAAGGAATTCACGAACCCGGGCCTGGACCTGAAGGACTTCATCGGCACGAAGTTCACCACGGCACCCGACGGAAAGCTCTACCAGCTGCCGGACCAGCAGTTCGCCAACCTGTACTGGTTCCGCGCCGACCTGTTCGAACGCAAGGACCTGAAGGACAAATTCAAGGCCAAATACGGCTACGAACTCGGCGTGCCACTCAACTGGAGCGCGTACGAGGACATCGCGGAGTTCTTCTCCAACGACGTCAAGACCATCGACGGCAAGCCCATCTATGGCCACATGGACTACGGCAAGAAGGACCCCTCGCTGGGCTGGCGCTTCACCGACGCCTGGCTGTCGATGGCCGGCTCGGCCGACATCGGCACGCCGAACGGCCTGCCGATCGACGAATGGGGCATCCGCGTCGCCGACGACAAGTGCACTCCGGTGGGCGCATCGGTCTCCCGCGGCGGCGCCACCAACTCGCCCGCTGCCGTCTACGCGCTCACGAAGTACGTGGACTGGATGAAGAAATACGCGCCCAAGGAAGCCCTGGGCATGACCTTCACCGAGTCCGGTCCTGTGCCGGCGCAGGGCCAGATCGCGCAACAGGTGTTCTGGTACACGGCGTTCACCGCCGACATGATCAAACCCGGCCTGCCCGTGGTCAACGCCGACGGCACCCCCAAGTGGCGCATGGCTCCCGGCCCCAACGGCCCTTACTGGAAGCCCGGCATGCAGAACGGCTACCAGGATGTGGGCTCCTGGTCGTTCTTCAGCGGACATGACGCCAACCGGACGGCGGCCGCCTGGCTGTACGCCCAGTTCGTCACGGCCAAGAGCGTGTCGCTCAAGAAAACCGTCGTGGGCCTGACCCCGATCCGCGAAAGCGACATCCAGTCCAAGGCCATGACCGACCTCGCGCCCAAGCTGGGCGGGCTCGTCGAGTTCTACCGCAGCCCCGCCCGCGTGGCATGGTCGCCCACCGGCACCAACGTGCCCGACTACCCGAAGCTGGCACAGCTGTGGTGGAAGAACGTGGCCCAGGCGGTCACGGGAGAGAAGACGCCGCAGGGCGCCATGGACACGCTGGCCGACGAAATGGACCAGGTGATGGCACGTCTGGAGCGCGCCGGCATGGCGCGCTGCGCGCCCAAGCTCAATCCCAAGGGCGATCCGAACAAGTGGCTGAGCGACCAGCACGCCCCTTGGAAGAAGCTGGCCAACGAAAAACCGAAGGGCGAAACCATCGCCTATGACCGCCTGCTGCAGGCCTGGAAGGACGGCAAGGTGCGCTGACCGTCGGCGGCCCTCGGGGCCGCTGCTGACCCCGACGGTTTCCCGCCCGGCCCTGTGAATGAGGGATGGAGCGGGAAACCTGCTTTTATAGGGAGATCCTGGGGTAAACCCTAGGATGTTCCCCCGTTGGATGGACAATTCATACCCATGACCACTCCCCCCCAAGTGCCCCTGCCTACCGTGCGCGCCCAACTCCTGGCGCGGCTTGCCGAGCCCCGGCATTACGACCTGGCAGTCATCGGCGGCGGTGCGACGGGTCTGGGCGTGGCCCTCGATGCCGCTGCCCGTGGTTTCAGCGTCGTGCTGGTGGAGTCGCACGACTTCGCCAAAGGGACGTCCTCGCGCGCGACCAAGCTGGTGCATGGCGGAGTCCGCTATCTGGCCCAGGGCAACATATCGCTCGTGCGCGAAGCCTTGCATGAGCGGACCACGCTGCTCGGCAATGCGCCGCACCTGGCGCAGCCACTGCCCTTCGTCATGCCGTCCTACCACCACTGGGAGACGCCGTTCTACGGCCTGGGCCTGAAAGCCTATGACCTGCTGGCGGGCAAGGCTGGGCTGGGGGCCACCGAATTCCTGGGGCGTGACGGCACCCTCCGCCTGCTGCCCACAGTGCGCCGCGAAGGCCTCAAGGGGGGCGTCAAATACTGGGACGGGCAGTTCGACGATGCCCGTCTGGCGCTGGCCCTGGCGCGCACGGCCGCGCTTCGCGGCGCCTTGCTGGTCAACTACTGCCCCGCCCGTGAACTCATCCACGACCAGGGCAAGGTGGCTGGTTTCACTTGCGAGGATGCAGAGACCGGTGCGCGTTACACCGTCCGTGCGCGCTGCGTCGTGAACGCCACTGGCGTGTGGGTCGATGGCTTGCGGCAACAGGATGCCGAGGCGCTCGGCCGCCCGGCCCGGCCCATCGTGGCGCCCAGCCAGGGTGTCCACATGGTGGTGGACCGCGAGTTCCTGCCCTCCGACCACGCGTTGATGGTGCCCAAGACGGCCGATGGCCGGGTTCTCTTTGCCGTGCCGTGGCTGGGCAAGATCATCCTGGGCACGACCGACAGCCCTCGCAAGGACCTGGAGCGCGAGCCTTTGCCGTTCAAGGAAGAGGCGGCATTCATCCTGAAAGAATCGGCCCGTTACCTGACCCGTGCGCCGGCGGTTTCCGACGTGCGCAGCATCTGGGTGGGCCTTCGCCCCCTGGTGCGCCCTTCGGATGACGAAGGCGGCAATACCAAAAGCATCAGCCGTGAACACACCGTGCTGGCCAGCGCCAGCGGCCTGGTGACCGTGACGGGCGGCAAATGGACCACTTATCGGGCCATGGCGGAAGATGTGTTGCAAAAATGCTTCTCCGCCGGCCTGCTGGCGGAACGCCCCGGTGGTGTCACGCGGCGCCTGCCCGTCGTAGGGGCTCCGAGCGGTCCCGTACCGCATGGAATGCACGAGGCCCAGGGGCCGCACTCCTACGGTAGCGAGTCGGAACTGCTGAACACGCTCAATGGGTCGCAGCGGTGGCTGGCTCCGGGACTGTCGGAGGCAATGGTCCGCTTCGCGGTGCGCCACGAATACGCCTGTACGGTGGAAGACATGCTGGCCCGTCGCAGTCGACTGCTGTTCCTGGACGCCGGGTTGGCCCGCAGCCTTGCTCCCGCGGTCGCCGGAATCCTGCAGGAAGAGTTGGGGACGGACCCGCAGCTCGCTGACTTCGAGGTTTTGGCGACGCAATACCTCTCCATACCTCAATAAGTATTGACTCCCTCGCTCTTTTTTGAAAGAATCGAGGGCTTCGCGTTTCTCTACGCGGATTTCTGCCCAGCGGGAAGCGGTGCAAATGGTTTGCACCGCGGACGACGGGCCCAAGACTGACTGGCTGATGCGCGGCCCTGAGAAGTTTTCAGGGCCGTTGATCTTCTGGTGCAAGTTGGGAATATTGAAATGATCCAGACAGAAACTCGGTTAGACGTTGCCGACAATACCGGCGCGAAGTCCGTCCTGTGCATCAAGGTGCTGGGTGGTTCCAAGCGTCGTTATGCCAGCGTGGGCGACATCATCAAGGTGAGCATCAAGGAAGCTGCTCCGCGCGGCCGCGTCAAGAAGGGCGAGGTCTATAGCGCAGTGGTGGTTCGTACCGCCAAGGGCATCCGTCGCGGTGATGGCTCGCTCGTCAAATTCGATGGCAACGCAGCAGTGTTGCTCAATGCAAAGCTGGAGCCCATCGGCACCCGCATCTTCGGCCCCGTGACGCGTGAACTGCGTACGGAGCGCTTCATGAAGATCGTGTCCCTGGCTCCCGAAGTTCTCTGAGGACGCGCCATGAACAAGATTCGCAAGGGCGACGAAGTGATCGTGCTTACCGGGCGCGACAAAGGCAAGCGCGGCACGGTGTCGCTGCGCAAAGATGACTCTTTCCTGGTCATCGACGGCATCAATTTGGTCAAGAAGCACGTGAAGCCCAACCCCATGAAGGGTACGACCGGCGGCATCGTGGAAAAGGCAATGCCGATTCATCAGTCCAATGTGGCCATTTTCAATGTCGCCACTGGCAAGGCCGATCGAGTGGGCGTCAAAGTGCAGGCGGATGGTTCGCGCGTTCGCGTGTTCAAGTCCAGCGGTGCTGAAATCAAGGCGGCCTAAGGAGTCAACATGGCACGACTGCAACAACACTACCGCGAAAAAATCGTTCCTGAACTCACCAAGCAGTTCGGCTACAGCTCGCCAATGGAAGTCCCGCGCCTCACTAAGATCACCCTGAACATGGGTGTGAGTGAAGCGGTCTCCGACAAGAAGGTCATGGACAACGCTGTTGCCGATCTGACCAAGATTGCTGGCCAAAAGCCTGTGGTCACCAAGGCAAAGAAAGCCATTGCGGGTTTCAAGATCCGCGAAGGCCAAGCCATCGGCTGCATGGTCACGCTGCGTGGCGTTCAGATGTATGAATTTCTGGACCGTTTCGTGACGGTCGCTCTGCCGCGTGTGCGCGACTTCCGTGGTATTTCTGGCCGTGCTTTCGACGGCCGGGGCAACTACAACATCGGCGTCAAAGAACAGATCATCTTCCCTGAAATCGAATACGACAAGGTGGATGCACTGCGCGGCCTGAATATCAGCATCACAACGACGGCCAAGTCCGATGAAGAAGCCAAGGCGCTTCTCGCTGGCTTCCGTTTCCCCTTCAAGAACTGAGGCAGCGTATGGCTAAAGTAGCTTTGATCCAGCGCGAACTGAAGCGCGAAAAACTGGCCGCCAAGTACGCCGCTAAATATGCGGAACTGAAGGCCATTGCCGGTGATGCCAAGCGCAGTGACGAGGAGCGTGAAGCCGCTCGCCTCGGTTTGCAGAAGCTTCCCCGCAATGCCAACCCGACGCGCCAGCGCAATCGTTGCGAAATCACTGGTCGTCCCCGCGGAACATTCCGTCAATTCGGTCTGGCCCGCGCCAAGATCCGTGAGCTGGCGTTTGCTGGTGACATCCCGGGTGTCACCAAGGCCAGCTGGTAAGCAGGCAGGAGAGATACAACATGAGCATGAGTGATCCCATCGCTGACTTGCTGACCCGCATTCGCAACGCGCAAATGGTGTCCAAGGCCACCGTGTCCGTGCCATCTTCCAAGGTGAAGATCGCCATTGTGCAGGTGCTGAAGGACGAGGGTTATATCGACGGCTTCCAAGTGAAGGCCGACGGCAACAAGTCCGAACTCGAAATTTCCCTGAAGTACTACGCAGGCCGTCCGGTGATTGAGCGCATCGAGCGCGTGAGCCGCCCTGGACTGCGTGTATACAAGGGTCGTGATTCCATTCCGAACGTCATGAACGGTCTGGGTGTGGCAATCGTTACCACCCCGAAGGGCGTGATGACGGATCGCAAAGCGCGTGCTACCGGTGTCGGTGGCGAAGTGCTTTGCTACGTCGCTTAACGTGGCATTGAGGAGAAACTGAATGTCCCGCGTAGGAAAAATGCCGGTGGCCATCCCCAATGGAGTGGATGTGTCCATCACGGAAGATCAGGTCAGCGTGAAAGGCTCGGGCGGTACGCTGTCCGTCGCTCAGAACCGCCTGGTCAAGATCACCAACAAAGACGGCAAGCTCAGCTTCGAGCCTGTCAATGATTCTCGCGAAGCCAATGCCATGAGCGGTACCATCCGCCAGCTCGTGAACAACATGGTGCTGGGCGTGAGCAAGGGTTTCGAGAAGAAGCTGAACCTGATCGGTGTGGGATACAAGGCCCAGGCCTCGGGTGCCAAACTGAATCTGAATGTCGGTTTCTCGCATCCTGTGAATTTCGACATGCCCGTAGGCATTACCGTGGCCACGCCTTCCCCGACGGAAATCGTGATCAAGGGTGCAGATCGTCAGCGTGTCGGCCAGCTGGCTGCTGAAATCCGTGCTGTTCGTCCTCCTGAGCCCTACAAGGGCAAGGGTATTCGCTATGCGGACGAAAAAGTCACGATCAAAGAGACCAAGAAGAAGTAAGGAGCTGCAACATGTTGACCAAGAAAGAGCAGCGTCTTCGTCGTTCGCGTCAGACGCGCATTCGCATTGCGCAGCAAGGCGTTGTTCGTCTGACGGTGAATCGTACGAACCTCCACATCTATGCCAGCGTGATTTCCGACGACGGCAGCCGCGTGATTGCCAGCGCATCTACCGCAGAAGCCGAAGTCCGCAAGGAATTGGGCGGCTCTGGCAAAGGTGGCAATGCCACTGCAGCCCAACTGATCGGTAAGCGCATTGCCGAAAAAGCCAAGGCTGCCGGCATCGAAAAAGTCGCATTTGATCGCGCTGGATTCGCATATCACGGCCGCGTGAAGGCCTTGGCAGAAGCCGCGCGTGAAGCCGGCCTGCAGTTCTAAGCGGAACGGAATTAAAAATGGCGAAATTTCAACCCAAAGTGCAAGACGAAGGTCGTGACGACGGTCTGCGCGAAAAAATGATCGCGGTCAACCGCGTGACCAAAGTTGTGAAGGGTGGCCGTATTCTCGGCTTTGCCGCATTGACGGTGGTCGGTGATGGCGATGGTCGTGTGGGCATGGGCAAGGGCAAATCCAAGGAAGTTCCTGCTGCCGTGCAGAAGGCCATGGAAGAAGCGCGTCGCAACATGGTGAAGGTTTCCCTGAAAAGCGGAACCATTCATCACGGTGTCACGGGACACCATGGTGCAGCTGTCGTGATGATGGCTCCCGCTCCCAAGGGTACCGGCATCATCGCAGGCGGACCAATGCGGGCCGTGTTCGAAGTAATGGGTATCACCGACATCGTGGCCAAGAGCCATGGCTCTTCGAACCCTTACAACATGGTCCGTGCAACGTTCGATGCATTGACCAATTCCACTACGCCGGGCGAAGTGGCTGCCAAGCGTGGCAAGACGGTCGAAGAACTCTTCACCGCCTGATCGGAGTCGTGCAATGACAACGCAACAAACCATCAAGGTGCAACTGGTGCGCAGCCCCATTGGCACCAAGGAATCCCACCGCGCCACCGTGCGTGGCCTGGGCCTGCGCAAGCTCAACAGCGTCAGCGAACTGAAGGACTCTCCCGAAGTGCGCGGCATGATTAACAAGATCAGTTACCTGGTCAAGGTCCTCTGAGAGGTTGATGATGGAACTCAATAGCATCAAGCCCGCGGAAGGCGCGAAACATGCCAAGCGCCGGGTCGGCCGTGGTATCGGTTCCGGTCTCGGAAAGACCGCTGGCCGGGGTCACAAGGGTCAAAAATCTCGTTCGGGTGGTTACCACAAGGTGGGTTTCGAAGGCGGTCAAATGCCTCTGCAACGCCGTCTGCCCAAGCGTGGTTTCAAGTCGCATCTGCTCAAGTTCAATGCCGAAGTGACGCTGAGCGCGTTGCAACAGCTCGATCTTGCAGACGTCGATGTCCTCGCGCTGAAGCGTGCTGGTCTGGTAGGCGAAATGGTCAAGGTGGTTAAGGTCATCAAGAGTGGCGAGATCACCAAAGCCGTGAAGCTGAATGGTGTCGGTGCGACGGCTGGCGCGAAGGCGGCAATCGAAGCAGCTGGCGGCAGCTTGGCCTGATTGCAGACTGAAGAAGGAACGCATCAGTGGCTACCAGTGCAGCGTCGATTGCAAAAACCGGAAAATTCGGCGATCTTCGTCGTCGGCTGGTTTTCTTGCTGCTGGCTTTGATCGTCTATCGCATCGGAGCGCACATTCCGGTGCCAGGCATTGATCCTGCCCAGTTGCAGCAGCTGTTCAGTGGCCAGCAGGGTGGAATCCTTAACCTTTTCAATATGTTCTCGGGGGGGGCACTTTCCCGGTTCACAGTATTTGCTTTGGGGATCATGCCTTACATATCGGCATCGATCATCATGCAACTGATGACCTACGTGATCCCCACGTTCGAACAGTTGAAGAAAGAAGGTGAGGCTGGAAGGCGGAAAATTACCCAATACACGCGTTACGGAACGCTTGGACTGGCAATTTTTCAATCTTTTGGAATTGCCGTAGCGCTGGAAAGCTCTGCGGGGCTCGTCTTGAGTCCTGGTTTTGGTTTTCGCCTTACTGCTGTCATCAGCCTCACGGCTGGCACCATGTTTCTGATGTGGTTGGGTGAGCAGATCACTGAACGCGGTTTGGGTAACGGCATTTCTATTTTGATCTTTTCGGGAATAGCCGCTGGCTTGCCGAGTTCGATCGGTGGTTTGCTGGAGCTTGTCCGCACAGGTGCGATGAGCATATTGGCTGCCATCTTCATCGTGATCGTGGTTGCACTGGTGACCTAT
Organism: Acidovorax sp. NCPPB 4044; assembly: GCF_028069655.1. NCBI lineage: Bacteria > Pseudomonadati > Pseudomonadota > Betaproteobacteria > Burkholderiales > Comamonadaceae > Acidovorax > Acidovorax sp. NCPPB 4044. Next base: position 4,185,130 of record NZ_JAMCOS010000001.1, on the reverse strand, counting down.
TTCGTTGTGTTCGTAGAGCGTGGGCAGCGCAAGATCCTCGTGAATTATGCGCGTCGACAGGTGGGCAACAAGGTGTATGGCGGGCAGTCATCGCATCTACCACTGAAACTGAACATGGCTGGGGTGATTCCTCCCATTTTCGCATCGTCAATCATTCTGTTGCCTGCGACCGTGGTGAACTGGTTCAGTGCTGGTGAGTCGATGCGGTGGCTGCGGGACATCTCTGGAGCGTTGACTCCGGGTCAACCCATCTATGTGATGTTCTACGCTGCTGCGATTGTGTTTTTCTGCTTTTTTTACACGGCGTTGGTTTTCAATAGTCGTGAAACTGCAGATAACTTGAAGAAAAGCGGTGCGTTCATTCCTGGTATTCGCCCGGGTGAGCAAACTGCCCGTTATATCGACAAGATCCTGGTGCGGTTGACTTTGGCTGGCGCGGTGTACATCACTTTCGTCTGCTTGTTGCCCGAATTCCTGATCCTGAAATACAACGTGCCTTTCTATTTCGGCGGTACGTCACTGTTGATCATCGTCGTGGTGACCATGGATTTCATGGCTCAAGTGCAGAACTACATGATGTCCCAGCAGTACGAATCGCTGTTGAAAAAGGCCAACTTCAAAGCAACGCCGGGCACCTGAGGTCTGGTGGAATGGGGGCGGATGCGCTATAGTCGTGGGTTCGCCTCCAGATGTGACGGTTAACGATGCCCTTCGAACCATCGCGGGCACGTAGGTGTGTTCCGCGTGGCCGGAACGAATGGAACAGTTTTAGGAGAGTGAAATGAGAGTTTCGGCTTCGGTCAAGAAAATCTGCCGCAACTGCAAGATCATCCGCCGCAAGGGTGTCGTGCGGGTTATCTGCACGGACATGCGCCATAAGCAGCGCCAAGGTTGATTGAAAGTTTAGAGGACGCAAATGGCACGTATCGCTGGCATCAACATTCCGCCGCATCAGCATGCTGAAATTGGCCTGACGGCTATCTATGGCATCGGTCGCACCCGCGCTCGCAAGATCTGCGAAGGCTGTGGCATCGCTTACTCCAAGAAGATCAAGGATCTGACGGATGGCGATCTCGAGAAAATCCGCGACCAGATCGCTCAGTTCACCATTGAAGGGGATCTGCGCCGCGAAACCACGATGAACATCAAGCGTTTGATGGACATCGGCTGCTATAGGGGATTCCGCCATCGTCGCGGTTTGCCGATGCGCGGTCAGCGCACCCGCACCAACGCACGCACCCGCAAGGGTCCGCGCAAGGGTGCCGCAGCGCTCAAGAAATAAGCAGATTGAAAGATCAACATGGCAAAGTCTCCCGCCAATAACGCAGCGCAGCGTGTTCGCAAGAAGGTGCGCAAGAACGTCTCCGACGGTATTGCGCACGTGCACGCCTCGTTCAACAACACGATTATCACCATCACCGATCGCCAAGGAAATGCACTTTCCTGGGCATCTTCCGGTGGTCAGGGTTTCAAGGGTTCGCGCAAGTCCACTCCCTTCGCCGCGCAGGTTGCCTCCGAAGTGGCTGGTCGTGCAGCGATTGAGCAAGGCATCAAGAACCTTGACGTTGAAATCAAGGGCCCTGGTCCAGGTCGTGAATCTTCTGTTCGCGCGTTGGGTGCCCTTGGCATTCGGATCACTTCGATTTCCGATGTGACCCCAGTGCCGCACAACGGCTGCCGCCCTCAAAAGCGCCGTCGCATCTAAATTTTTCCGTAAGCCCACCGCCACCCAATTGCATGCATCAAGCATGGTGGGTGGCTCCCGCGCTGCCCGGTGCGGTAGATGACATTTCAAGGAAGCTCAAGTGGCACGTTATCTCGGCCCCAAGGCCAAACTCTCTCGCCGTGAAGGCACGGACCTGTTCCTGAAGAGCGCTCGTCGTTCGATCGCGGACAAGGCCAAATTTGACTCCAAGCCTGGTCAGCATGGCCGCACGTCAGGCGCCCGTACGTCTGACTACGGCCTGCAATTGCGTGAAAAGCAAAAGGTCAAGCGCATGTACGGTGTGCTTGAGAAGCAATTCCGTCGGTATTTCGAAACCGCTGATGGCCGTAAGGGCAACACGGGTGCCAATCTGCTGTCTTTGCTTGAATCTCGTCTGGACAACGTTGTGTATCGCATGGGCTTCGGCTCGACTCGCGCGGAAGCTCGGCAGTTGGTGTCTCACAAGGCTATCACTGTCAATGGGCAATCTGTCAACATTGCTTCCTACTTGGTAAAGCCTGGTGACATCGTTGCGGTGCGTGAAAAGTCAAAGAAGCAAGCCCGTATCGCAGAAGCGCTTCAACTGGCCCAGCAAGTCGGCATGCCCGCTTGGGTTGAAGTGAATGCCGACAAGGCAGAAGGCACCTTCAAGAAGGTTCCTGATCGCGATGAATTCGGTGCGGACATCAACGAATCCCTGATCGTTGAGTTGTACTCGCGCTAAATCTGGTCGTTCACCAATAGCAATTGTTTCCTATACCGCGAGGCATCGCGGTATAGGTGCTTCGCCAGCCTTACCGGTGTAACGAGCTGGGGGTATTGAGAGGAAGTCTGAATGCAAACCAATTTGCTGAAACCCAAGACGATCAACGTCGAGCAGCTGGGCCACAACCGCGCAAAAGTAGCGCTGGAGCCCTTCGAGCGCGGCTACGGGCATACGCTTGGCAATGCTATCCGGCGTGTACTGCTGTCGTCCATGGTGGGTTACGCAGCAACGGAAGTCACGATCGCTGGGGTGCTCCATGAGTACTCGTCTATCGATGGTGTTCAAGAGGATGTTGTGAACATTCTTTTGAATCTCAAAGGGGTTGTGTTCAAGCTCCACAATCGCGACGAGGTTACCCTGAGTCTGCGTAAGGATGGTGAAGGAGTCGTCACTGCCCGTGACATCCAAACACCCCATGATGTCGAGATCGTCAATCCGGATCATGTGATTGCCCATCTGTCGCAAGGCGGTAAGCTGGACATGCAGATCAAGGTGGAGAAGGGCCGCGGCTATGTGCCAGGCAATCTTCGCCGTTATGCGGATGAATCGACGAAGTCGATTGGTCGCATTGTTCTGGATGCTTCCTTCTCTCCTGTGAAGCGTGTGAGCTACACCGTAGAGAGTGCTCGTGTCGAGCAGCGCACGGATTTGGACAAGCTCGTTGTCGAGATCGAGACCAACGGTGCAATCACTGCAGAAGATGCGGTGCGTGCGTCGGCCAAGATCTTGGTTGAGCAACTGGCTGTTTTCGCGCAACTTGAAGGCGGCGAACTTGCTGCTTTCGATGCGCCGGCCGGTCCACGCGGCAGTGCAACATTTGATCCGATCCTCCTACGCCCGGTGGATGAGCTTGAGCTTACCGTCCGGTCGGCGAACTGTCTCAAGGCAGAGAACATCTATTACATCGGTGACCTGATCCAGCGCACTGAAAACGAGTTGCTGAAGACCCCGAATCTGGGACGGAAGTCGCTCAACGAGATCAAGGAAGTTCTTGCCTCTCGCGGTCTGACCTTGGGCATGAAGCTCGAGAATTGGCCGCCCGCGGGCTTGGACAAGCGTTAATCGTTGGTTTTTGAACCTTCGATTCATAGTGGCCCTTCTCAGGGTCAGTGCTTCGGGCAGTACCTTGCACGGCTGTCCGATTAAATTATCAAAAGGAAAGCACCATGCGCCATCGTCACGGCCTTCGCAAACTCAATCGCACCAGCTCGCATCGCCTTGCGATGCTGCAGAACATGATGAACTCGTTGATTCAGCACGAGGCCATTAAGACCACGGTTCCCAAGGCGAAGGAACTGCGCCGCGTGATCGAACCCATGATCACGTTGGCAAAGGAAGATTCGCTTGCGAATCGTCGTCTGGCGTTCAATCGTCTGCGTGACCGTGACAGCGTCACCAAGCTTTTCAACGTGCTGGGTCCTTTGTTCAAGACCCGTCCCGGTGGTTACACGCGTATTTTGAAGATGGGCTTCCGCGTGGGCGACAACGCACCTATGGCTTTCGTTGAATTCGTGGATCGTTCGGAAGTTGCAGAAAATGCGGTGGATTCTTCTGCAGCGGCTGCAAAGTAAGTTATAATTCATTCTTGCCGCGCGATGGAGCAGTCTGGTAGCTCGTTGGGCTCATAACCCAAAGGTCGGAGGTTCAAATCCTTCTCGCGCAACCAATACAAGTGTTAAACGCACTTTAAAACGCCCACTTCTTAGTGGGCGTTTTTGTTTTTATTCGGTAATAGCGTTGGCACTTCGCGCAGGACGAAATTGACGCTCTTTTCCCTGTAACGCTCACTTTTCCATGAGTCTTCTGACGCTCGGCATCGATTTCGGCACCTCCAATTCAGCAATGGCTGTGAGACAGCTTGAGGGTAAGGCTCAGATGATTCCAGTGGAAGGATCCTTTTCCACGTTGCCGACCGCTCTGTTCTTCAATGCAGAAGACGGGCGCACCCACGCAGGGCGGGAGGCCATTGCCCATTACCTGTCGGGGACGGAAGGGCGTTTGATGCGGTCGTTGAAAAGCTTGTTGGGAAGCGCTTTGCTTCAAGAGAAAACTGCGGTCCACGGGACTCTGATGAGTTACCAAGAGGTCATTGCCCTGTTTTTGAAGCTGCTGTCCGATCGAGCTCGGGCGGTAGTGGGGAGCGAACCCGCCAGAGTAGTGCTCGGGCGACCGGTTCATTTCGTTGACGGCAATCCTCAGCGCGACGCTTTGGCCGAAGATGCGTTGCGCAAAGCTGCGGAAGATGCGGGTTTTCGGGATATAGCGTTCCAGCTGGAGCCAATCGCTGCTGCTTTGGATTACGAGCAACGCGTGGATCGTGAAACTCGAGTGCTTGTCGTTGATATCGGAGGGGGAACCTCTGATTTCACGGTTGTCCGGTTGGGGCCGGAGCGCGCAAAGAAAGCCGATCGTAGCTCTGACATCCTGGCCACGGCGGGTATCCATTTGGGCGGCACAGATTTCGATCAGCGCTTGAGCCGTGCACATGTCATGCCTTTGCTGGGTTTGGGGCACCATGGACCATCGGGGCGGGAGGTGCCAAGTCGCGTGTTTTTCGACCTTTCCACTTGGCACCTGATCCAGTGGCTGTACACGCCGAAGTCGTTGGCGGAAGCCCGCGAGCTGAGATCCAACTATCGCGATCCAGGCTTGCATGAGCGTCTGATGACGGTACTTACGGAGCGGTGGGGCCATCGGCTGGCGGAGAGCGTGGAGCAGGCAAAGATCGAGGTTTCCAGCCGCAGCGTGCAGGCGGTGCTCGCATTGGACTGGCTCGAAAAGGATCTACAGGCAAGCGTTGGTCCTGAAGCGCTGGCAGACGATCTGCAGACTCCCTTGCAGGACATCGTGCGATGCGCGCGGGGCTGTTTGCTCGACGCCGACCTGGGTTCGAGGGGCGTGGATGCTTTGTATTTGACGGGTGGATCGTCCGCGCTGCGGCCTTTGCGCGATGTGTTGGCCAAGGAGTTTCCTGGCATTCCTCAGCTTGAAGGCGATCTGTTCGGCGGCGTCGCCGCAGGGCTCGCTTATACGGTCCGGTCCTGAAGCGTTAAGGGTGGATCGCACCAGGCGGTTATTGCATAGGCTTGCCGCCGCTTTGCCACGGTACTGAACTCGTCTGATCAATCGGGCTCAGGCCCGTTCTTCAAAGTCAGCGCGGCCTCGTAGAGCGCATTGCGTGGGGCACCGGTCAACTCGGCAGCCAGGCGTACCGCCGTTTTCAGTGGCATTTCTGCAATGAGCAAGCGCAGCATGCGCAGTTCTGTTTCAGTCAGAGGGGCCTCCTCTCCTGCCGGTTGAGGTGCCGGGTGCACCACGATCACAAACTCTCCTCGGGAGCGCGAAGCACCGCCTCCCAGCCAGCCAGCCAAGGCATGCGCCGGCATGGTGGCGATTTCTTCGAACTGTTTGGTGATCTCTCTGGCAAGCGTGACCTGCCGGTCCGAAAGAGAGCCCAATGCCGCTGCGAGATCTTCGATGCGGTGAGGCGCTTCCAGCAGGACGGTACATCTTGGTTCCGCTACCAAAGCTTGTACTGCGGCATTGCGCTCGGTGGCGCGTGACGGAAGAAAACCGGCAAACACAAAACCGCCAGCCAATGGCCCGCTGGCGCCAGAGCTCCTGTCCAATGCACCTGCCACGCTGATGGCGGCCGTAACACTGCTGGCACCCGGCAGCGGCAAGGCGCGCAAGCCGGCAGCTTGCACTGCCGAGACCAAGCGGGCGCCGGGATCGCTGACCCCAGGCGTGCCGGCGTCACTCACGTAGACCACACGGTCACCGCGTTGCAGCCTTTGGAGCACGTTCTGTGCTGCCTCCGCTTCATTGTGCTGATGGACCGCCATCCATTGCTGTGGAGATTTGTCGATGCCATACGCCCGAAGCAGGGCCTGTGTATGCCGTGTATCTTCGCAAGCGATGGCATCTGCCAACTGCAGGACATGCAGCGCGCGCAGTGTGATGTCGGCCAGATTGCCGATCGGCGTTGCCACCACGTACAGCGCACCCTGCGGATAATGCTGCGCTGCGGCTGCATCGCGTGCAGCGGACAAGGCGGTTGCGAAAGAGGCGCTCAATGGGAATCCTTGGGAAAAGACCGGCCAGCACCGGCTCGGCAACACAAACAACGACACGCGCCGTGGGCATGGTGGCAGAAGATATGGCCCTGGCGCATCTGCAGGCCGCCGGGCTGAAGCTCTTGGCGCGCAATTATCGAACGCCGGGCCGTGGCGGCGGCGAGATCGATCTGATCCTGCGCGACCGGGACGGAACGCTGGTGTTCGTCGAAGTGCGACGGCGGGCCAGCAGAACCTTCGGCGGGGCGGCCGCCAGTATCGGTGTCACCAAGCAGCGGCGCATCGTATTTGCCGCACGGCATTACCTCACGCGCTGGCCTTCGCCACCTCCGTGCAGGTTCGATGCCGTGCTCGTTGATGCCAATGGGGCCCAATGGTTGAAAGCGGCGTTCGACGCGGAGTAGAAGGGCGCCACGCGCAGGGTACAGGTCCCAAAGACCCGGGCTGCCATCAGGCCTGTCCATTTCCTTGCACATCGGCGCCGGAGGCCAACCCTTTGCTACAAAAGCGATAACACCCGGCAGGTATCATCGGCGGTCCATGCTCGAGCAACGCATCCAACAGCATTTCATCGACAGCGCGGATCTTAAGTACCAGGCCGCGCAACTCCTCAGCCAACCCATCGGATTGGCCGTTCAGGCCATTCTGGCGTGCGTCACCAGTGGCGCCAAGGTGCTGGCCTGCGGCAGCGGCGCCGCGTCGGCACAGGCGCGCCAGTTTGCTGCACTCTGCGTGGCAGGGTTCGAGCGCGATCGCCCGGAACTGGCTGCGGTCGCCTTGGAGCCCGATGCTCTCTGGGCGTCTCCAGGCGTTCCGGGAGGGGATGCACAGGTGCTTGCCCGGCAGGTGCGTGCGCTGGGGCAAGCGGGCGATGTGCTGCTGGCCGTGACGGATGGCAGTGCGGGCACCGACACGGCCCTGATCGATGCCGCGCAGGCGGCCCACGAGCGGGACATGACCGTGATCGCCTTGACCGGTCGTGCTGGCGGCGCGTTGGCCGGACTGCTGCGCGAAACCGATGTGCTGATCAGCGTTCCGCACGATCGCGCAGCCCGGGTCCGAGAGGTCCACGCACTGGTGCTTCACTGCCTGTGCGATGGGGTAGACGCCCAATTACTTGGTGAACAGGAGATACCGCTATGACTCTTCAGAAGATGACCCGTACTGCCGGCGCCGTACTGGCCGCCGTGGCGCTCGGAACCGTGCTGTCCGCGTGCGCTCCCCTGGTGCTCGGCGGTGCCGCGATGGGTACGCTGATGGCCGCCGATCGCCGCACCACCGGAACGCAGGTGGAAGACGAAGGCATCGAATTGCGCGCAGGCAATCGGCTCCGCGATACGTTCGGAGACCGGGTCCACGTGAACATCACGAGTTACAACCGGCAGGTCCTGCTGACCGGCGAGGTGCCTTCGCAGCAGGACAAGGAACGCGTGGAGCAGGCGGTGCTGGCCGTCGAGAACGTGCGTTCGGTGGTGAATGATCTGGCGGTGATGTCGGCCACCACGTTCACGCAGCGCTCCAACGACACGCTCATCACCGGCAAGGTGCGTGCGAGCCTCGTGGATGCCAAGGATCTGTTCGCAACGGCTTTCAAGGTGGTGACGGAGCGCAACACCGTCTATCTGCTGGGCCGTGTCACCCAGCGTGAAGCTGATCGCGCCACCGACATCGCGCGTGGCGTGAACGACGTGCGCAAGGTGGTGCGCGTGTTCGAGATCATTTCGCAGGAAGAACTGGAGCGGGGTTTTGCACGGCAACCTTCGCGTCCGGCTCCCGTCACGTCCGATCCGGCAACCACCCAGCCACGCTGAGCTGAACAGGCACCGGACCTGGCCGGGCCCCTGCAACCGATAAGGTGACTGGGGCCTTCTGGTTCAGCTGCCTTGCTTTTTGGGTGCCAGGCGCGTGATGAGACTCGAGGTGTCCCAGCGCTTGCCGCCGGCCTGCTGCACATCGGCATAGAACTGGTCTACCAGTGCAGTCAATGGCAGCCGCGCGCCGTTGCGATGGGCTTCATCCAGCACCAGGCCCAGGTCCTTGCGCATCCAGTCCACGGCGAAGCCGAAGTCGAAACGGCCCTCCACCATGGTCTTGCCGCGATTGTCCATTTGCCAGCTCTGTGCCGCTCCTTTGCCGATCACGTCGAGCACCAGCGGCATGTCCAGCCCGGCATGCTGGCCGAAGGCGATGGCTTCCGACAGCCCCTGCACCACGCCGGCAATGCAGATCTGATTGACCATCTTGGCGAGTTGGCCGGCACCGCTGTCGCCGACACGCGTGAATGCGCGCGAAAACGCCATCGCCACAGACCGCACGCCGTCGAAGGCCTCTGCTTCGCCGCCGCACATGACCGTGAGTTGCCCGTTCTGCGCTCCAGCCTGCCCGCCCGACACCGGGGCATCGATGAAACGCAGGCCGAGCGTGCGCGCAGCCTGATCGAGTTCACGTGCGACTTCGGCGGACGCCGTGGTGTGGTCGACAAAGACCGTGCCCGGCTGCATCCCGGCGAAGGCGCCATCCGCGCCCAGCACCACGGAGCGCAAATCGTCGTCATTGCCCACGCAGCAGAACACGATCTCTGCTCCCTGGGCCGCGTCGCGCGGAGTCGGGGCATGTTTTATGCCTGATGCCGCCGAGAATTCTTCACACCATGCTATGGATTTTGTAGCGGTCCGGTTGTAGACGGTGACCTGGTGGCCGGCGAGCGCCAGATGACCGGCCATGGGATAGCCCATGACGCCCAGACCCAGGAAGGCGACCTTGCGCGATGGGGTGGCGTCGTAGCTGCGAGGATGGGTGCTGGATGGCATTGGGAGTCTCTCCTGTGTCCGGTGAATCGCTGGGAAAAAGAAAACCCGCCGGGTCGCGGCGGGTGGCAAGGCGAAAGAGCCTCAGACGATCGCGAAGTGCTCGGTACCCGAGGCCAGGTCGCTGCTCTTGGCGCGTTGGCTGCCGAGCTTGATCTGCAGCCGGAGGTCGTTGAGCGAATCCGCATTGCGCAATGCGTCCTCGTAAGTGATGACGTTGGCCTCGAAGAGGTCGAAGAGCGACTGGTCGAAGGTCTGCATGCCCAGGTTCCGGCTCTTTTTCATGATCTCCTTGATCTCGGCCACTTCGCCCTTGAAGATCAGATCGGCGATGAGGGGGGTGTTGAGCATGATCTCCACCGCAGCGGCACGGCCTTTGCTGTCCTGCTTCGGGATGAGCCGTTGCGAGACCATGGCACGCAGGTTGAGCGACAGGTCCATGAGCAACTGGGCGCGGCGCTCTTCCGGAAAGAAGTTGATGATGCGGTCCAGCGCCTGGTTGGCACTGTTGGCGTGCAGCGTGGCCAGGCACAGGTGGCCGGTCTCCGAAAAGGCCACGGCATGCTCCATGGTTTCGCGGTCACGGATCTCGCCCATGAGGATCACGTCGGGGGCCTGGCGCAGCGTGTTCTTGAGGGCCGCCTCCCAGCTGTCGGTATCCAGCCCCACCTCGCGTTGGGTGATCACGCAGTTCTTGTGCGGGTGCACGAACTCGATCGGATCCTCCACCGTGATGATGTGACCGAAGGAGTTCTCGTTGCGCCAGTCCACCATGGCGGCCAGCGTGGTCGACTTGCCCGAGCCGGTCGCGCCCACGAGGATGCACAGTCCCCGCTTGGACATCGAGACCTCCTTGAGCACCTGCGGAACCCCCAGACCGTCGATGGTGGGCAGCGTGAGGGGGATGGTCCGCAGCACCATGCCGACACGCCCCTGCTGGATGAACGCATTCACGCGGAAGCGCCCGATGGCTGCAGGGGAGATCGCGAAATTGCACTCCTTGGTGCGCTCGAAATCTGCCACCTGCTTGTCGCTCATGATGGCGCGCGCCAGGGTGAGCGTGTGCGCGGGCGTGAGCGGTTGGGGGGAGACCTTGGTGACCTTGCCGTCCACCTTGATGGCCGGCGGAAACTCCGCCGTGATGAACAGGTCGCTGCCGCCGCGGCTCACCATGAGCTTCAGCAGGTCGTTGATGAATTTGCTGGCCTGATCGCGTTCCATGCGCTACTCCGGTCGGTCGGCTGGGGCCGTCTACCGTTGATTGTCACTCAGCCGCGCACTCACCACGCGCAGGCGCTGCGAGAGTTTGCGTGCCAGCAGCGCGACGAGGCTCGCTGCCAGTTGGGGGTCTTTGGCCATCATGTCGTCCAGGGCTTCGGCGCTCAGCACGGCAATCTCGCAGTCCGTGAGCGTGGTGCAGGCCGAGAAGCGGATGCCGCTGTCGAGCAGCGACATCTCTCCCAGGATGTCCCCCGGCCGTGTCTCGGCCAGGCGAAGGTGCTCGCCCCAGGGCTGGATCCGGTCCACCGCGATGGTGCCGGTGAGCAGCACGACCATGAAGTTGCCGTATTCGTCCTGGCGGATGACGTCGCGACTGGCCGGGACCGCCGCGAACTGGAAGAAACGCTCCATGCGTTCGACCGCGCTTGCGTCCAGGTGCGCCATGTAGCGGTCCTTGGACCAGAGCGCCTGCAGCAGCTTGCCGCCGCGGCTCACCGGAAGGCGTGCCGCGGTGATCTCCACGGCGCGTGCTTCCCAGGGAACGAGCATGGAGGTATCCACGCCCTGGCCGGCGAAGGCCGTGGTGAAGAACACCGAGTCGCTGCCGCTTTCGGCGCCGGGCTTGGTGTTGCGGGTCTTGGCCTTGAGGAGGCCGAGGATGCCTTTCATGGGGGTGCTCCGGTGCGCGCGGCGATCGGTCGCAAGCCGCGCTGAATGTCGAACAAGGGCAGGTGGTGCAGCGCGGTGCCGTGGTGTCAGCCCGGGAAGTTCTCGGGGATCTTGGCTTTGCCGCGGGCTTCTGCCGGGCTGATGATGTTGCGCCGCACGAGGTCGGTGAGGTTCTGGTCCAGCGTCTGCATGCCGACGCTGTTGCTCGTCTGGATGGTGGAGTACATCTGTGCCACCTTGGCTTCCCGGATCAGGTTGCGGATGGCGCTGGTGCCCAGCATGATTTCGTGGGCCGCCACGCGGCCCTGGCCGTCCTTGGTCTTGCACAGGGTCTGCGAGATCACGGCCTGCAGGGATTCGGACAGCATCGCTCGCACCATCTCCTTTTCTTCCGCGGGGAAGACGTCGATGATCCGGTCGATGGTCTTGGCAGCGCTGGAGGTGTGCAGCGTGCCGAACACGAGGTGGCCCGTCTCTGCCGCGGTCATGGCGAGGCGGATGGTCTCCAGGTCGCGCATTTCGCCCACGAGGATCGCGTCCGGGTCTTCGCGCAGGGCGGACTTCAGAGCGGCCGCGAACGACAGCGTCATCGGCCCGACTTCCCGCTGGTTGATCAGGCACTTCTTGGACTCGTGCACGAATTCGATCGGATCCTCCACGGTCAGGATGTGTCCGTATTCGGTTTCGTTGAGGTGGTTGACCATGGCCGCCAGCGTGGTGGACTTGCCCGATCCCGTGGGGCCGGTCACGAGCACGAGCCCGCGCGGCTTGAGCGCAAGGTCGCCGAAGATCTTGGGGGCGTTCAACTGCTCCAGCGTGAGGATCTTGCTGGGGATGGTCCGGAACACGGCGGCCGCGCCGCGGTTCTGGTTGAACGCATTGACACGGAAACGTGCAAGTCCTTCGATCTCAAAGGAAAAGTCCACTTCGAGGAACTCTTCGTACACCTTGCGCTGGGCGTCGCTCATGATGTCGTACGCCATGGCATGCACCGTCTTGTGGTCGAGCGCATCGACGTTGATGCGCCGCACGTCGCCGTGGACCCGGATCATCGGCGGAAGGCCTGCGGACAGGTGCAGGTCGGAGGCCTTGTTCTTCACGCTGAAGGCGAGCAGTTGGGTGATATCCACGGGAGCCCTTGGTCGTTTGGTACGCTTGAGAGCGAACATTATGACGACCATTGGTAACAACATCCAAGGGGTTTTGGACCGCATCGCACGGGCCTGCGCGGCGTGCGGCCGCGACCCCTCCAGCGTGCGGCTCCTTGCCGTTTCCAAGACCTTCGATGCGGGCGCGGTGCGAGAAGCCGTGCGGGCCGGGCAGCGCGCATTCGGCGAAAACTACCTCCAGGAGGGTGTGCAGAAGATCGCTGCGCTGCAGGCAGTGGAGGCGGCCGGGCCGCTCGAATGGCACTGCATCGGCCCCGTGCAGAGCAACAAGACGCGCCTGGTTGCCGAGCACTTCGACTGGGTCCATACCGTGGACCGGCTCAAGACCGCCGAACGTCTGTCGCAGCAAAGGCCGCCGCACCGGCCGCCGCTGGAGGTGTGCATCCAGGTGAATGTGGACGGCGGGCCGACCAAGGCGGGAGTCACGCCTGCGCAGGCGCTGGAACTGGCGCGGGATGTGGCGCTCCTGCCACGGCTGCGGCTGCGCGGCCTGATGGGCATACCCGACCCCGCGCCCGACTTCGCTGCCCAATACGCGGTGCACGCCCAGGCGCGGAGCCTGTTCGATCGGCTGCGTGCCGCCGGCCTCGAAGGCATGGATGATTTCGATACGCTTTCGCTCGGGATGACCGCCGACCTGGAAGCCGCCATCCATGCCGGCAGCACCCTCGTACGCGTGGGCAGCGGGGTGTTCGGTGGCCGCTCGTATCCACTGTCGCCCCCCGCCTCTGACTGATTCGGTGTAATTTCGATAGGGACGAGGCGTCTTTCAGAAGCGCGGCCGGGCGTTTTCAGGTGTGCGTGACCTTTGCTGGCAGTTGCGGGGGCGGCGCTTGCGTGGGTTCGAGTTGGAACATGCCAACGGCGCTGAGGAGCATGCCAGTCCGTTCTCCCATCCCGGCGGCAGCTGCAGCCATGTGCTCCATCTGGGTTTCGTTCTGCCGTGTGTACTGCTCCATCTGCAGAATGGACTGCATTGCCTGGTCGACGCTGCGGGCCTGGCTGTCGCTGGCGGTGCTGATGTCCTTCATCAGCCCAGTCACCTGCCGGATCGATGCCACGACCTGATCCATCGTGCTACCGGCCGTGTCCACGAGGGTGCGCCCTTGTGCGGCACGCGATGCGCTGTCGGAAATCAGATCCTTGATTTCGCGCGCTGCGCTCGCTGAGCGGCTTGCCAGCTGGCGCACTTCGTTGGCCACCACGGCGAATCCGCGGCCCTGGTCTCCTGCGCGTGCCGCTTCCACGGCGGCATTGAGTGCGAGGATATTGGTCTGGAAGGCAATCCCGTCGATCACTCCGATGATGTCTACGATGCGGCGCGAACTCTCGTCGATGCCGCGCATGGTGTCGACGACCTTGGACATGACCTGCCCGCCCTGTGCGGCCACCTCGCTGGAGTGCGCTGCGAACTCGCTGGCTTTGTGCGAAATTTCTGCGTTGTGCTTCACAGTGCCGTCAAGCGCCTGCATAAGTGCGGCGGTCTCCTGCAGCGAAGATGCCTGCTGGCGCGTGCTGGAAGAAACGTCTTGGGTGCGGCGGCTGATGGCGTGGCTGCCGCCTGCAACATCCCCCGAGGTTCGTAGAACATCGTCCAGTACCCGCAGAAAGCTGCTGCGCAATCCTTCCAGGGCGCGCAGCAGTTCGCCGCTTTCGTCTTTCAGTTGCGTATGGATCCTGCGTGTGAGGTTCCCCGTTGCCATCGTGGTGGCTGCTTCGACGGCAAGCCCGATCGGCTGGACGATGGTGCGTGTGATGGCCCAGGCCGTGGCGGCCGCCACCACGATGGCGGTGCCGGTCAGCAGCATCATCAAGACGGCAAAGCCCTGCGCAACATCACGGGCCGCGGTCGATTCCGCCTTGTTCTTTTCTTCCTCGATATCAATCAGCCTGTTGATGCTCGCCAGCCATTCGACATACGCGGGGCGCGCCTGACTCAGCAGCAGCGCCACAGCCTGCTCTTTCTGACCCGACGTCTGTAGCGCTATCACTTGCCGGGTCAGCGGGAGTGCCTTGCTCTCCACTGCCTTGATCTGCTGAAGCGCTTCTAGTTCGCGGGGCTCGACCGATGTGGAAGCGTAGAGTTTGTCCAAGGGCGCGGCGGACCTCGCATAGTCTTCCTCAAGTTGCTGGATCAGGCGCACCTGGGCCTGCAATTCGTCGGGTGTCGTGGTCAGTGTGACATCGCGCAGTGCGATGGCCCGATCATGGACGCTGCCGCGGAAGTTGATCGCATAACGCTGCTTCACGCCATTGAGTTCGGCGATGACCGCGAGGCTGGCGCTGATGTGTGATACCCGCGTCACGCCGATGGCAGTCAGCCCCAGCATGAGGAGTATGAGCAGCGAAAAGCCGATAGAAAGCCGTGTCCCGATCCTGAAATGCGAAAAACCCATGACGTCCACCCCCCGTGTTCGTTGGCTTTGTCCGTGCGTTCTTTCAGCCGACTTCGCAAAGGCACCTTCATATTGTCGCGTTCGGCGGGCGATGGCAACCCATTGAAGCGCGGGTTGTCGGAGGCGTGGGCAAAGCGTGGCAATCCATCCACAGGCCCGAGGCGGGTCGGGCTTCAGCCGCTGAAACGTTCGACGCAGGCGAGCGTATGGGCCACATCGTCGGGTCCCACGTCGATGTGGGTGACCCAGCGCAGCCGGATCTGGCCTCCGCAGAGGCTGCGCGTCACGCAGACACCGTGCTGGGCCAGCCAGGCCATCAGGGCCGGTGCGATGTCGGAATGCACGTCGGTGAAAAGGATGTTGGTATGCGCGGAGGCCACGCTGAGGCGCCTGCGCAGCACAGGATGGCTGCGGCCCACTTCCGCAAGGCCTTCGGCCAGCGTGCGCAGCAGGGCATGGTCGTCTGCCATGCGGCGGACATGGTGGTCCAGCGCGTAGTGCCCTGCGGCGGCCAGCATGCCCACCTGGCGCATCGAGCCGCCCAGCATCTTGCGGGTACGGCGTGCGTGCGCGATGAAGTCGTGCGAACCGAGCAGCAGCGAGCCCACCGGCGCACCGAGGCCTTTGCTCAGACAGACCGAGGCAGAGTCGAAATGCGAGCAGATGGCGCGTGCTTCGTCGTACACGTCGGTGCCGTGGGCCGTGGCATTGGCCGCGGCGGCATTGAAGAGGCGCGCGCCATCGAGGTGCATGGCAAGGTGCCGGCTGCGCGCGAGTTGCGCCACATCGGCGATGTAGGGGTTGGGAAGCACCTGGCCTCCGGCCGTGTTTTCCAGCACCACGAGGCGGGTGCGCGCGAAGTGCGGGTCATCGGGCTTGATGGCGGCGGCAATGTCCCGCAGGCAAAGCGTGCCGTCGCTGCGGTTTTCGATGGGCTGCGGCTGGATGGAACCCAGTGCCGCCATGCCTCCACCTTCCCAGCGGTAGGTGTGCCAAGTCTGTCCGACGATGGCCTCGTCGCCGCGCTGGCAGTGGCCCATGAGGGCGATCAGATTGGCCTGCGTGCCGCTGGGCGCGAACAGTGCGGCATCGAATCCGAGCATTTCGGCTGCGTGCTCCTGCAGCGCATTGACGGAGGGATCGTCGCCGAAAACGTCGTCGCCGAGCAGGGCGGCCTGCATGGCGTCGCGCATCGGGGATGTGGGCTGGGTAACGGTATCGCTGCGAAAGTCATGCATCGGGGCGGGCTCCAGGAGATATCGGGTACGTGGGGAGTGTCGGGAGGCGCAGGAAGCGGTAACAGCAGATACGGAGCGGGCAGGTGCAGATGCGGGCACGGGCAGCGTTGACTGTGGATGGTAGCCGCGGCTTGCCCTGGCCGTGCGCCTGCCGTCGATTTTCCGTGCACTGGCGGTGCCGGGCTGCGGTGTAAGCTGCAACGGCTTGCGTGCGCGGCGGTTTCCGGATAGGCCAGCCGCCAGAGCTTTTTCCCGCGTGGAAGATCGTTCAGAACGTTTTTCAAGGAGTTGCCCTGCCATGCCCGGTCTGTTGCCTGATGTCGATCCCGATGGTTTGCTGGAGTTCTCGGTCGTGTACACCGACCGCGCACTCAACCACATGTCCCGGCGCTTCACCGGAGTGATGCAGGACATTCTTGCCACGCTCAAGACGGTGTATGGAGCCCACACCGCGGTGCTTGTTCCTGGCAGCGGCACCTTCGGGATGGAGGCAGTGGCCCGCCAGTTCGCCAACCGCGAGAAGGTGCTGATCGTGCGCAACGGCTGGTTCAGCTACCGCTGGAGCCAGATATTCGATGCGGGCGGCCTCGGAGGCGGAGCGGTGGTCTGCCGGGCCCGCCAGCAGGGCGAAGGCCCGCAGGCGCCCTGGGAGCCTTGCCCGGCGCAAGAGGTGGCGGCGACCATCCTGGCGGAGCGACCCAAAATCGTCTTCGCCCCGCATGTCGAGACGGCCAGCGGCATCCTCCTGTCCGATGCCTACCTCCGCACCGTGGCCGAGGCGGCGCACGCGGTCGGTGCGCTGTTCGTGCTCGATTGCGTCGCTTCGGGCGCGATCTGGGTCGACATGCAGGCCACGGGCGTGGATGTGCTGATCTCCGCGCCGCAGAAAGGCTGGAGCGGCTCTCCGTGCTGCGCCATGGTCATGCTCGGCGAGCGGGCGCGACAGGCCATCGAGGGCACCCAAAGCTCGAGCTTTTCATGCGACCTCAAAAAGTGGATGCAGATCGCCGAGGGCTACGAGAAAGGCCAGCATGCCTACCACACGACCATGCCGACCGACGCGCTGGTGCGGCTGCGTGACGTCATGCTCGAGACGCGTGAACAGGGGTTCGAGCAGGTCCGCGCGGGGCAGGTGGAGTTGGGCAGCAAAGTGCGCGCACTGCTGGAGTCCCGAGGCTTCCCGAGCGTGGCCGCCGAAGGCTGGAAGGCCCCGGGTGTGGTCGTGAGCTACACCACCGACCCCGGTCTCCAGAATGGCCGGAAGTTTCTCGAAGCGGGCTTGCAGACGGCCGCCGGAGTGCCGCTGCAGTGCGGCGAAGGCCCCGATTTCCAGACCTTCCGCATCGGCCTTTTCGGGCTGGACAAGTGGCAGAACGTGGACCGCACCGTGGGCCACCTGGCAGCGGCGCTGGACCGCGTGGCTCCGCGCCAGGGGTGAGGGCACACCGGACACCTGCGCGCCCGATCCAGCGGCCGAACTGACCAGACCGCTTGCAAATGTGCCGGCAGAGGCTGGCCGGGCCTTACCCGCCATGCCCGTGCGGGCAACAGTCTCTTACGCCCGGTCAGCCGCTTGCCGGGCTATTCTTGGGGGATGGACAGCAGCAGTCGCAATAGCAGCGCTGGCGAGGCCGGCCCCCGCCCGGGCTCCGGGGCGCTGGGTGCCGCCGGTAACTTCATGGCGGGCCGGCCTGTGGCCGAGGGCCTTGCCGCTTCCCCGGCAGCCACCGAGCGCGCGCTTGCGCTGGCGCACTCGAAATGGCTGGCATCCGGCCTGCTGCTGGCCGTAACGGCGGTTTTCGCGGCGACCTATGCCTTCCCCTCCAGCCTGCTGGTGGAGTGCATCCGTGCGATGGCCGAGGCGGCGATGGTCGGCGCGCTGGCTGATTGGTTTGCAGTGTCGGCGCTGTTCCGGCGCATCCCACTGCCCTGGGTACAGCGGCACACCAACATCATTGCGCGCAACAAGGACCGCATCGGTGGCAATCTGGCCGCCTTCGTGCGGGACAAGTTCCTCGATGCCCCTTCGCTGGTCACGCTGATCCAGCGCCATGATCCCGCCGACATGCTGGCGCAATGGCTCACCTCCTCGGGCAACGCGCAATTGCTGGGCCGGCAGGTGGCGCGGCTGGCGCTGGCGGCGCTCGACACGGTGGAAGACGCGCGGATCCAGCGCTTCATGAACCAGGCCGCGCGCGCGCTCGTGGGTCAGCTCGATCTCTCCCGCACGATGGCCGCAGCGCTGGAAACGCTCACGCACGGTGGCCGCCACCAAGTGCTGCTGGACGATGTGCTCGCCCGCGTGACGGTGCTGCTCCGCTCGCCCGAGACACGCACCTTCATTGCCGAGGCCATCGTGCAGTGGATCAAGCGCGAACATCCCCTCAAGGAAAAAGTGCTGCCCACCGACTGGCTCAGCGGCAAGGGGGCGGGCGCCATTGCCCAGGCCATCGACAGCCTGCTGGCAGAGGTGGCGAGCGATCCCGACCACCAATTGCGCACGACGCTCGACGCCGCCGTGCAGCGCCTCATCGTGCGCCTCCAGACCGATCCCGAATGGGAGCGGCGTGGCCTGGAACTGCGCGAATATCTGCAGAACGACGAAACGCTGGGCCGCTATGTGCAGGATCTTTGGACGAACCTGCGCGAACGGCTCCAGGACGATCTGGCCAACGAGAATTCCGAGGTGTCCCGCAAGGTGGCGGCCATGGGCCAGTGGCTCGGCATGGCGCTGGCGGGCGACCCCGCGCTGCGCGTCCGCCTGAACGTCCGGCTGCAGCTGTGGGCCACGCAGGTGGCCCCCGATCTTTCGCAATTCGTGGCCGAGCACATCCGCAACACGGTAGACCGCTGGGATGCCAAGGAAATGGCGCGGCTGGTCGAACTGCACATCGGCAGCGACCTCCAGTACATCCGCATCAACGGCACCGTCGTGGGCGGCCTGATCGGGCTCGTGCTGTTCGCCCTGTCGCACGCCCAGGAGCTGGCGCAGGGCGTACAGAACTGGGCGGGGGGCTGAGCCAGCGCCCTCCGGCGCTGCGCCTGCCCACACCTGCCCAGACCGCGCGGCGGCAGCCGGGCATCAATCCTTGCGGGGGATCTCGCCGGCTTCGTGGGCCCGCGCGATGGCCAGGATCACATCCCTCGCCAGCCGGCGTTGCGGCACCGGCAGCTTGAGGTAGATATCGAACAGCTCGCGGTCGTCGTAGCCCAGTCCGGCATGCCAGCGGTGTATGGGCTCACCCGTGGCGCGAAGGGCGGCGCTGTTGCCCGCATCCACGAACTCTTCCATCGGTACCCGCAGCCACTGGGCCAGCGTGGTGAGCTTGCGCGGCCCAGGCATGGTTTCCCCGAGCAGCCAGCGGCGCACGCCGTGCAGCGTCATGGGCTTGCCCCAATGGCGGGTGTTGAACTCACGTTCCAGCACCGAGGGCTTGGCCTCGTAGCCTGCCTTTTCCATTGCCTCCCGCAACTTCCGGGCGAATTTTTGTTTTGCTTCATCCTGCATGCCGGGCACGCTAGGCACCGGCCGGAGGAGTGGTGTGACTCGCAAAACGAGTTACGTGATGGGTGTGATCCCTGGTTCAGTGGACTGTGTGTCCAGTCCCCGGCTCAGCCATTTTCGCGCCGTTCCTCGTCTGCGGCGTGCGCCCGGGCGATGGCCAGAATCACGTCGCGCACGGTCCGCCGTTGGGGCACGGGCAACCGCAGATAAATGTCGAAAAGCTTGCGGTCGTCATAGCCCATACCGGAGTGCCAAAGCCCTGGAGGCTCGGCGGCACGCGGTGAAACCGGTGTTTCCGCAGCTCCGATGAAGTCCTGGAGCGGCACCTGCAGCCACTGCGACAGGGTGGCCAGTTTGCGCGGATCGGGCAGGGTTTCGCCCAGCAGCCACCGCCGCACGCCATGGAGGCTCATGGGTTTGCCCCAATGCCGGGTGTTGAACTCCCGCTCCAGAACCGAAGGCCGGGCTTCGTATCCGGCCTTCTCCATAGCGTTTCGTAACTTCTCGGCAAAATTTTGCTTTGCATCCTGCATGCAGTCACGCTAGGGAGATGGCAGTGAAGTGGCGTGATTCGGATATATAGTCACCAAAAATGCGTGATTCATGGTTACGTTGCTGCAGGAAGAAGCTCCGCGGCAGGACATGGGTCGATTCAGGAAGGTGCCGAATTGCGCCACGGCTCGGCGTGGGCAGGGGAAGAGGGTCAGGTTGCGCAGAGCACCCATGGTGGGTGCAGGCAGCGCCGTTGTCACCCCGGATGCTGCGAGTTTCCGCGCTCCGGGCGAACGGCACCTCAATGCGGCACCGCAGGCCATGCAGCAGCAGGAGGGCAGGAATGCACTACGTCGTCGAAGAAGTCGAGCAGATTGAATACAGCGCCGACATGGCCCTCGCGGAGCCCTGCGACCAGGCCGGCCTGGTCGCCGCACCGAACGCGGCACTGGACGCGTCAGCCTATGCCCCGTTGCCCCCGCCGCGAGAGCTGGGGGTGGGCGAGGACATGGTCGAGGCCGCCATCGCGCGGCTGCGGCTGGCGTGGTGCGCGCACGACCCCGACAGCCCTGCAGACCGCTGGATCGCTTCGGCCGAGTGGCCCTTCCGTGAACTGGCCCTGGCATTGGAGGGGCGCCGCAGAGACGTATCGGGCCGGCTGGCGGTGCTCGGCATGGCACGGCTGGAGGCCCAGGCCCGGGGCCTGCAACCGGTGATCGACCTGGCGCGTCGCCTGCCGCGTGGCCTTTCTCCTACCCGCGGTGCCGGATTGGGCGGCACGCCGGAGCAGGGCGCACCGAGGCTGGAAGACCTGGTGGCCATGGTGTCCCGCGCGGCAGAGTTGCTCGCCTACGGGTGGCGGGGCCTGTCGGCCAGCGCGGTGGCGGCGTGGGCGGTGGGCCATGGCGTCGCCGGCCTGGGGCTGGCGGCGGAGAACCCGACCGTGGCCTGGCTGGGTAGCGGTGCCATCGCCGACGCCGGCCCGCAGGGGCCGTCCCTGGTGCTCGACGGGGCAATCGATTCGGCGGTGTTGCGCGCATTGCGTGCCAGCGCGGAAGGCCGCGTGGACGAATCGCTCGCCATTGCCCGGGCGCACTCCGCATCGCTGCGGGACGCGGCCGAGCAGGTGGAATGTGCCGTGGCCGCGCTGGACGCGATCGACCTGCGCGTGCAGGAAGTCACCTGGTTGCTGGGCCGCATCGACATGCGGCTGGGGCCGGCCGCGCACCATGCCGGACTGGCGCTCTGCATGCTGGAAGCCCGCGCCGCGCCGGCTGCCCCGCCGACCGGCGTGGGCTTGATGCCCGCACCGGCTCCTGCCCCACGGGCGACGGAGATGTTCCCGCGCGAGCGCGAGGCGCTGGTGCGGTTCGCCTCCCTGGGCGGGGCTCTCTACCGCATGGCCACCGTGCGTGTGCTGGACGATGCGGGACGTTTGACGCGGCACAGTGGCGAGACGGTTGCCGGCATGCGGAGGCTGCTGCTCGCGCAGGGTTGAGGCCTGCCTGTCTGCGTGCAACGAGCCGGCCGGCTCCCGGCGGCGGCAGCGCTCAGAACCGGGGCAGGTCCGGGTGGGCGATGCTGCCGCCGCGCACGAGCATCTTTCCGTATTCGGCACAGCGGTTCAGGGTAGGGATCACCTTGCCCGGATTGAGCAGCCCGGCCGGATCGAACGCAGCCTTGAGCCCGAACATCTGCGCGTTTTCCTCGTTGGTGAACTGCGTGCACATGGAGTTGAGCTTCTCCACGCCCACGCCGTGCTCGCCGGTCACGGTGCCGCCCATCGCCACGCTGGTCTCCAGGATGTCGGCACCGAAGAGTTCACAGCGGTGCAGTTGGTCGGGGTCGTTCGCATCGAAGAGGATCAGCGGGTGGAGGTTGCCGTCGCCCGCGTGGAAGACGTTGGCGCACCGCAGGCCGTATTGCTTCTCCATTGCCTGGATGGCCAGCAGGATGTCGGCCAGCCGCTTGCGCGGGATGGTGGAGTCCATGCACATGTAGTCGGGGCTCATGCGGCCCGATGCGGGGAAGGCGTTCTTGCGGCCGCTCCAGAAGCGCAGGCGCTCGGCTTCGTCCTGGCTCACCGCGATGGCCGTGGCGCCCGAGGCGCGCAGCACGTCGCTCATGCGGCCGATCTCCTCCTCGACTTCCTCGGGCGTGCCGTCGGATTCGCACAGCAGGATGGCCTCGGCCGTGAGGTCGTAGCCCGCATGCACGAAATCCTCGACGGCGGCCGTCATCGGGCGGTCCATCATTTCGAGGCCTGCGGGAATGATGCCGGCCGCGATCACCGCGGCCACGGCGTCACCCGCGCGGCGCACATCGTCGAAGCTGGCCATGATGCAGCGCGCGAGCTGCGGTTTGGGGATCAGCCGCACGGTGACTTCCAGGGCGATGGCAAGCATGCCTTCGCTGCCGATCACGGCGGCCAGCAGGTCGTAGCCCGGCGTGTCGAGTGCCTCGCTGCCGAAGGTGACGGGGTCGCCTTCGGCGGTGAATCCGCGAACGCACAGCACGTTGTGCACGGTCAGGCCGTACTTCAGGCAATGCACGCCGCCCGAGTTCTCGGCCACGTTGCCGCCGATGGTGCAGGCGATCTGGCTCGACGGGTCGGGCGCGTAGTAGAGGCCATGGGGCGCCGCGGCCTCGCTGATGGCGAGGTTGCGCACGCCGCACTGCACACGCGCAGTGCGCGCCACGGGATCGATCTCCAGGATGCGGTTGAAACGGGCCAGCGAGAGGGTCACGCCGCGCGCATGCGGCATCGCCCCACCCGACAGGCCCGTGCCCGCGCCGCGAGCCACTACCGGCACGCCGAGCGCGTGGCAGGTGCGCAGCACGGCCTGCACCTGCCCGGCCGTCTCCGGCAAGGCCACGACCAGAGGCCGCTGGCGGTAGGCCGTGAGGCCGTCGCATTCGTAGGGGGTGGTGTCCTCGGCATGCCAGAGCAACGCGTGGGCGGGCATGTGGGCACGGAGTGCCTGGACCACCGACGCCTGGAGGGCGGCCGGCTCCGGAGTGCCCGGCAGGGATGCGGGGGAGGTGGGTGAGGAGGGGGCCGAAGAAAGGGCTGCGCTCATCACGCCACTGTAGGGGAAGCCCGCACGCGGCGCGTGAGTTTTCTTGCACGGCCCCGTGAAATGCGCGGTGGGGCCATGGCGTGCTTCAGACCGGGCCAGGGCTGACCGGGCGGTCGCTGCTCTCCAGGAGCCACAGGCGCCGCGTGCTGCGGGTCAGGGCCACGTAAAGCATGTTGCGCTCGCGCAGGGCCTCCGATCCCGCGGCGCTGCGCGGAAAGCGCCCCCGCTCCACGAAGGGGACGGCCACGTTGTCATATTCGTGCCCCTTGGCGCGCTCCACGGTGAGAAGCTGCAGGCTGGGCACCTCTCGCCATCGGTGCCGGTCGATGCTGGCCCCGACCAGGGGCGCGAGGCGGCCGAGGAATTCATTCACCGACTGCCCCGCGCAGATGCGGGCCAGCGCCCGCAGGCTGCCCTGGCAGGCGTGCAGTTCCTCCGGGCCCAGGGATGCCTGGGCGAAGAATTCGCGCACGAGCGGGTGGCGGCAGAGCTGCCCCGCATCCGCGCAGGCCTCGGGGGGCAGTGCCAGCAACTGTTCGCAGGGCGCGGAAGCCACGGGCGCATCCGGATCGAAGCTGGCGCGGACCAGGAAATTGCGCAGCAGCGGCTTCTGGCGGACGAGGTCCACGGCGACGGCGCGGGTGTTGACTTCGACGGGGGAGTCCCGCTCCACCGCGCCCATGTCGAAGAAGCCATTCGCCAGCACATCGGGGTCGGGCTCGCTCGCTCGCCGCACGTAGCGCAGCAGTCCCTCCAGGGCATTGCTCACGATGCCCTGCGTGAGCTGGATGCCGTCGTCGCAGCCCTGCATGGCCCCCATGAGGGTGATCAACAGCGCGACCTCGCGGCGCTGGTAAAAATGCTTCATGCCTTTGCAGGCGTAGTGCACGCCCTCCTGAATGGCCATCCATTCGAGCAGGATCGAATCCTCCGGCGAGCGCACGATCACGTGCAGGCACGGCGGGGCACCGCCGGGCTCCCGCGGGGACTGCCGGTGCACGAGGCCGTGGATCGCCAGCAACTGCCGCGCGCAATCCTCGTCGTCGGTGTAGGCTCGGCGCTCGAACCCTGCGGCCTTGTCGCGATAGAACGGCACGAACTCGACACCGAACAGGGGATTGAGCCCGCGGCAGATGGCATCGCCGAAACGGTAGGTGGTGCGGATCTCCTCCACCTGGGTGCCCGCAGGCAACTCCTGCCGGATGCGGGCGAGGTTGTCGCCGAACACCGAGAAGGCCCCTGGCCGGATGTGCTGGTTGAAGTCGCCCGCGCCCATGAACAGGCCATTGCCGCCGCGCACGAGGTGGCGCAGCACGAGCATGGCAGCGTTGTCCAGGTCCTGCAGTTCGTCGAACAGGATCGCGTCGAAGCGGCCCACGAGCGGCGCGAAGACTTCCTCGAAATCGAGGGCATCGAGCTGCGTCGCGATCTCGTAGGTGCAGTCCCCCGGGGCGTAGAACAGGGGCTCTCCGTTCAAGCCGCGCCGCAGCCGTTCGTAGCGCACCAGCAACTGGTAGAGCCCAGGGTCCAGTGCGTGCTCGCGGCAGTATTCCCTGGCACCCAGGCCGGACTGCTCCCGGTCGCGCAGCAGCATCTGCTGCTTGGCCCGGGCCTCGAAATCCAGGAAGGCCTGCACATCCAGACCGAACGAGACCGCATCGCCGAGCCCGGGTGTGTCGCCGCGGCGCGGGTCGTGCTCGAGCGCGCTGTAGGCCTGCCGCACCAGGAGTTGGCGCTGCAGGGGCTCGGTGATGCGCACCAGCGCATCGCCCTGTTCCGAGAGCAACTGGGCGCACAGCTGCTCCACCGTCATGGTCTGCACTTGCCGCGGGAGCGTCGGGGCGATGTTGCCCAGGCGCTGCTCTATCGCGGCGAGTCCGGATTCCGAGTACGCGAGCATCAGGATGCGGCCCGCGCCCCGGTGGCGGATGAGGTCCGCGGCCTTGATGGCCAGCGTGGTGGTTTTTCCCGTGCCCGCGAGGGCGCTGACCAGGACCGTGTTCGCGGTCGCGTTGAGAGCGCGGTTCTGTTCGAGCGTCGGGTAGTGCTTGCGCCAGCGTGCGTCGTGCTGCGCGTTCATGGGCGGGGTGGCAGGCCCGTGCCCACCCATGCCTGCGGCGAGCTGAGCATGGCCTGCACGCGTTCAAGCAGCGCGCCGATCTTGAACGGCTTGTGCAGCGTGCCGATCACGCCCATCGACTGGCGCCATGCATCGCGGTCGGGGTCGTGCAGCGAGGTGATGGCCACTACGGGAATGCGCGGCGGGCTGGCGAAGGCGCCGTCCCGCAGGCGGCCCAGCAGATCCGCGGCCACGGCATGGTCGTCGCAGTCGAGCACCAGCCCGGAGAACGGCCGCACGCCGAGCACCGGCAACGCGCGCTCGGCGCTCGTGGTTTCATGGAATTCGACCTGGGCCAGTTCGCGGGCCACCGCCACGATGGTGCGGCGCAGCACGAACTGGGGCTCCACCAGAAGAATGGGCAGCGCGGAGGCGGCGCGGCCGGGGCTCATGCGCCGTCCTCCTTGCCCGCAATGGCTTCATTGACGAGTTCTCGCAGCGCCTTGAGCACGGCCAGCTCCGTGCCGCCCAGGGCGCGCGGCTCGGTGTCCAGCACGCACAGCGTGCCGATGCGCTCGCCGCCGGGGGCGCTCAGCGGCGCGCCCGCATAGAACCGGATGTGCGCATCGCCGGTCACGAACGGGTTGTCGGCGAAGCGTGGGTCCTGGCGGGCATCCTCGACGACGAGCAGGTCGGGCTGCAGGATGGCATGGGCGCAGAAGGAAACATCGCGCGCGGTCTCGGACGACTCCAGGCCCACGCGCGACTTGAACCACTGGCGGTGCTCGTCCACCAGGCTGACCAGCGCGATGGGCGCGTCCAGCTGTTCGGCCGCGAACCGCACCACGCGGTCGAAACGCTCCTCGGGCGAGGTGTCCAGGAGCATGAGGTCGTGCAGGGCCCGCAGGCGCTCGGCCTCATTGTCGGGAAGGGGGGCTGTCATGGCATGGGTCCGGTGGCGGACGGCAGTGCCCGCATCCCGGCATTGTCGGTGGCCTGCGCGGCGGGCGCCATTCCCGCAACCTACCGCGCTGCTACAAAGGTACGTTTTCCAATCCACTGAAATGCTACAAAAAGCATAGCTAAATGTTCAATGAATACGGCGGCATGAAGGCATTTTGATGTGTGAACGGGGACATCACATGACGTTTCCACTCTCTGACGAGGCCGTGGCGCAGCGTAGACGTATGGCAGAAGGCTTCGCCGCAGCAGCGGCCGGCACGGCCGATGACGGGAGATTCAATAAGAGATACTGATTACATTTGGAAAATTGGAAATGAAATGTGCGAACTAGAATGTTTTTTTCAATAGAAATAAATTAAGACAGTGGCGCAAAGAATAAATTACCACCATGCCGGTCCTTATGATCGAATAATATTTCAGGAGGAATTTCTCAGGCAATTCAGTGCCAGCGGAAGGTATAGTCCTGCGGCAATGCCGGAAATGCTGAATCTCCTCGGCATGATTGAGCGTGATGCTAATATCAATGACGTGCGGCATGCAGCTTACATGCTGGCGACTGTGATGTGGGAAACAACATCACCATTTATTGTTGAAAAGTTCGCTAAAAATAAAAAGGGAAAGCCTCTGTTGGATAAAAAGGGGCACCCCATTGTTCTCAAACAAAAAAAGTGGCTTATGACCATGGCCCCCGTCAGTGAGATAGGTCAAGGCAAGGGGAGGCGATACCATGAACCTGTCAAGATCAAATTGATGTCGGATGGCTGGGCTCGGATCACCGAGCAGGACGGAGATCAATTCAAGGTATCAGCCGGTGGTGCCATCACTCCTCTCACCAAGGGCGCAAAAATAGGCACCCAAGACGGTGGTGCTGCCAGCAAGACTTATGACAGCGATGATGGAGTCGAGCACGCTTATTTTGGACGGGGCTATGTGCAACTAACCTGGTGGTCCAACTATGCAACGGCTGGAATAGCAGTTGGACGAGGTCTTGCCTTGTTGAATGACCCGGAACTGGTAAAGCAGCCCGAGGTGGCTTATGCGCTGATGTCACACGGAATGCGCACGGGCGAAGGCTTTGCAAATGGCCGAAGATTCTCTCATTATTTTATGGGCGATGTTTCGAACTATGCCGCTGCACGGAGAATGGTGAACGGAAGTGACCACGCCGAAGATATCGCAAAGATTGCCAGGAAATTCGAAGCTGCTCTTTTGAAAGCCAGCTCGAATACCCCGCTCAAGAACCCTGAGGCCAAGCCATGAAGAAAATTGTGCTGAAGAACGTGGTTGATTCGAAAGGAATCTACTTTTTCTGTGCGTTGATATGGGCAAGCGCTTGCAATGTCGCGGCCGCCACGGCTTCATCGGATACGGCAACGCGTTGTGGTTGGTTCGATAATCCCTCACCAAGCAACGTCACACTTGTGGACAAAGACGGGGAATGGACCATCGGCATGCAAGGAGGGCACCAGGCCAAGGGCCCCTGGCCTGCGTTTCCCAAAGCACGATGGGTGGCGACGGGGACCGGCAGCGCAGGCTACGGTTGTGCTTGTCTCAAGTTCAGTGCGCGTGCCGGCACCCAAGAAGTGACGCAAATCTTTTCGGCGCGCTCGTTGCCCCTCGAAACCTGTCGGAGAGACAAAGCGCTGGCAGGCACAGAGCCCGAGAATCCTCTCAAGTGACCTCTGTGGGGCATTCGCCCGCATTGCAACGCCTGGTTCATGCCCTGTGCTTCAGGCCTCGGGCCGGCTCGTGTTGGCCCGATGGTGCTTGAGCATGCTGAACCCCGCCGTAGAACGGGCCCGTTGCGGTATTCAACGATGCATCCGTTTGTCGAGCAAGGTGGTCGCTCAACCCATGGCCCGGCGCAGCCACTCGGCAAACGCCGCGCATTCCCAGCGGTCCATGGTGCCGGTGCGCCAGCAGAGGTAGTGCGCGTGGGGGCTGGGCGCGTCGAGCGGGAACAGGCGCACCAGGGTGCCGTTCTCCAGCCACGGGGCGCCGAGCTTCAGGCGCACCAGCGCCACGCCCATGCCGGCGGATGCGGCGTCGCACATGAGGCCGATGTCGTTGAATTGCGAACCCTCCGAGGGCTCCTGCCAGTCGAGCGCCGCAGCCGAGAACCAGCTGCGCCAGGGCTCCAGCGGGCTGCGCAGCAAAGGGGTGCCCTCGAGGTCGGCGGGCCGCTCGAAGGGGCCGTGTTCGCGCAGGAAGGCGGGCGAGGCCAGCGGCGTGACGACATCGCGCGCCAGTTCGACATGCTCCATGTCGGCGTAGTGTCCGGGCCCGAAGCGCACCACCAGGTCGGCATCCTCCGCCACCACGTCGAGCAGCGGGATGGAGACCTGCAGGGCAAGGTCGATCTCGGGATAGACCTCGGTGAACTGCCGCAGGCGCGGGATCAGGATGGCCCGTGCGAAGGTGGGCGTGACGGCCAGCTTGAGCCGGCGCTTGCCCGGCGCGGCCGCTGCGCCCGGAAAGCGCTGCAGCGCACCCAGGCCCTCGCGCACATGGGCGAGGTAGGCGCTGCCCTCGGTGGTGAGCGAGAAGTCGGCCCGCCCGAAAAGGCGCACGCCTAGGATCTGCTCGAGTTGCCGCACGCGGTGGCTGACGGCGCTGGGCGTCACGCACAGCTCGTCGGCCGTCTGCGTCACGCTGCGCAGGCGCGCCAGGGCCTCGAAGGTCAGCAGGCACTGGATGGGCGGGATGCGCTGGGCGGCATTTCTGGAGGATGGCGAGGGAGTGCTTGCAGACGCCATCTCATGGACTCCCCGCGTTGTGCTCTGCCTGCTGCGCAGACCAACGATGCAGCTCCGCAGAAGGGCTTGCTGAACCTGCGCGAAGCGCTGCACGCTGCGCATGCGGCTGGCGCGGCCCCCTCCAGGGCCGCCGTGCAAGGGCCGCCCCGCCGCACCGGCGGCCGCCCCCTGCCCGCGGTGCGGAGCACCGCGAGAGCGGGGGCGGGGTGCCGCGGCTCCCAACCTGCCTGCGCAGGCGGGGACGTGCTCGAAGAGCGGCCGCCTTTGGCGGCGGCACGGAGGCGCGCGGCGCCTCGGGAGGGTGGTTCATCTACTTGAAGATCACCGTCTTGTGGCCGTTCAGCAGCACGCGGTGCTCGGTGTGCCACTTGACGGCGCGAGCGAGCACCTGGCTTTCGGTGTCGCGCCCGCGGGCGGTGAGGTCTTCCACCGTGTCGGTGTGGTCGGCGCGGGCCACGTCCTGCTCGATGATCGGGCCTTCGTCCAGGTCGGCCGTCACGTAGTGGGCCGTGGCGCCGATCAGCTTCACGCCGCGGTCGTGCGCCTGGTAGTAGGGCTTGGCGCCCTTGAAGCTGGGCAGGAAGCTGTGGTGGATGTTGATGGCGCGGCCTTCGAGCTTGCGGCACAGGTCGTCGGAGAGCACCTGCATGTAGCGGGCGAGCACCACCAGCTCGGCACCTTCCTGCTCGATGATCTCGTACTGGCGCGCCTCGGCCTGGGGCTTGTTGTCCTTCGTGACCGGGATGTGGTGGAAGGGCACGTTGTAGCTGGCGGCCAATTGGTAGAAATCGCGGTGGTTGCTGACGATGGCGCAGATGTGCACCGGCAGCAGGCCCGACTTCCAGCGGAACAGCAGGTCGTTCAGGCAGTGGCCTTCACGGCTGACCATGATGACGGTCTTCATGGGCTCGCTCGCGGCATGCAGGCTCCAGTGCATGCGGTGCGGTTCCGCGAAGGCCGTGAGCCGCGAGCGCAGGCCGGCCTGGTCATGGGCGTCGCAGGCGAAGCGCACCCGCATGAAGAACAGGCCCGTGGCGTGGTCGTTGTACTGGGCGGCCTCTTCGATGTTGCCGCCGTGCTCCAGCAGGAAACCGGAAACCGCATGCACCAGCCCGAGCTTGTCGGGGCAGGACAGGGTGAGAATATAGGCTTGGGTCATAGCGGGGCGATTGTCGCAGCACGGCCCGCAGCAACGCGGAGCAAGGAATTCGATGGACGAGGAGGAGGGGGCCGGTCCCCGCAGTGGCCCCGGGGAATCGGCTGGCTGGCGCCTGCCCGCTGCGCTGCTCATCTATGCCGCGGCCGGTCTCGCATGGGTGGCGGGCGCACAGGCGATGCTGCGGCCCGGCAGCTTCTGGCGCATCGTGCTGGAAGCGGCCTTCGTGCTGGCGCCCGCGGCCTGCGGCGTGTGGGCCCTGCGCCGCTGGCGCGCGCGCGGCCGGGAGATCGCCGTGCTGGCGCGGGGTGCCCGGCAGGCCGACGAGCGCCAGCGCCTGGCCGCCACCGTGGTGGACAACGCGGCCGAAGGCATGGTGGTGACCGATGCCCAAAGCCGCATCCTGTCGGTGAACGCGGCGTTCACGCGGCTGATGGGCTACTCCGAATCGGAAATGCTGGGCCGCACGCCACGGCTTTTCAAGTCCGGCCGGCACGGCCGGGCTTTCTACGAAGCCATGTGGCGCGAGCTGGGCCGTACGGGCCACTGGCAGGGCGAGATCTGGAACCGCCGCAAGAACGGCGAGGTGTTTCCCGAGCGCATGTCGCTCTCCAGCGTGCGCAGCGCGCAGGGCGATGTCACGCACTACGTGTGCCTTTTCACCGACATCTCCCAGGAGCACGAGCAGCGCCGTCGGCTGGAGGTGATGGCGCACACCGACCCGCTCACGGGGCTGCCCAACCGCACCTTCTTCGCACAGCAGCTCGATGAGGCCATGACCGACGCGCGGGCCCAGGGCGAGCCGCTGGCGGTGCTGCTGGTCAACCTCGACCGCTTCAAGGATGTGAACGACAGCTACGGCCACGCAGTGGGCGACGAGGTGCTGCGCCACATCGCCGCGCGCGTGCAGGGCGCGCTGCGCCCGGGGGATCTGGCCGGGCGCCTGGCGGGCGACGAGATCGGCGTGATCGCCCGCCGGGTGGAGGGTGCTTCGGGGGCTGTGGCCATCGCCCGCGGCCTGCTGGCCGCGCTGGCCGAGCCCTGGCGGTCGCCGGACGGTTTCGAGGTGGTGGCCTCGGCCAGCGTGGGCATCTGTTTGTTCCCCGACCATGGCGACAGTGCGGATGCGTTGCTGCAGGGCGCGCACGCTGCCGTCTACGGCGCGCGCGAGCACGGGCACGGCGCATGGCATTTCTTCGACGAAAGCCTCACGCAGGCCGCGCGCGAACGGCTGGCGCTCGAAGCGCGGCTGCGCACCGCGCTGGCGCAAGGCCAGTTGCAACTGCACTACCAGCCGCAGGTCGACATCGCTTCCGGGCGCATCGTCGGCGCAGAGGCGCTCGTGCGCTGGAACGATCCCGTGGAAGGCTTCATCGCACCCGACCGCTTCATTCCGGTGGCCGAGCGCACGGGCGTGATCGCCCCGCTGGGCGAATGGGTGATGCACGAAGCCTGCCGGCAAGCCCAGCGCTGGCGCGAAGTCGGCCTGCCCGAGGTGACGATGGCCGTGAACATCTCGCCACGCCATTTCCACCTCACCGACCTGGCGGGCTGCGCAGCACTCGCGCTCGCAGACTCGGGTTTCCCATCGACGCTGCTGGAAGTCGAGATCACCGAGGGCGCGCTTGCCGAACGGCCGGAGGAGGCCCGCCAGGTGCTGCTGCGGCTGCGGGGCCTGGGCCTGCGGCTGGCCATCGACGATTTCGGAACGGGCTACTCGTCGCTGGCACACCTCAAGCGCTTTCCGATCGACGTGCTCAAGATCGACAAGGGCTTCATCCGCGATCTGCCCCAGAGCGTGGACGACATGGCCATTTGCGCCGCCATCATCGCCATGGGGCACAGCCTGGGCCTGGCCGTGCTGGCCGAAGGCGTCGAAACGCCGGAGCAGCTGGGGTTCCTTCGCGCGCGGGGCTGCGACCGCTTCCAGGGCTATCTGTGCTGCCGGCCCGTTCCGGCGGCGGACTTCGCCGCGCTGCTGGCACGCCAGGCGGGCGGCGGGCCTTCTGGCGCGCGGTAGCGCGGCAGGTCTGCCATCGGGCTCTGCGGCGCGGATACCTTCCCAGGCCGCCACCGCATCCCTCATCGGGCGTGGCTGGAGCGTTGCCTCAGGTCTGCGCAGTGGTCCTTCGGCGGTACGGCAGGCGTCTGCACGATGCGGTCCGCAGCAGCAGCCGGCAGGGGTTGTCCTTCCTGGCGCGCCTGCGCGATGACGACCTTCGCGCGCAAGCCGTCGTCCCAATGCAGCGGGATGCCGAGATCGCGCCGCACGTGGCCGGCCCCGGCCACGAGCAGCACGGTCTGACCTGGGCGGCGCGCACCCGCCGCCGCCTGCGCCAGGCGGGCATCGCGTGCGATCTGGATGCGCGCCATGCCGGGCCATTGCGATGCCGGCAACAGGCCGCAGTGGCCTTCTTCCATGGCGGCGATCTGCTGGCGCAGCACTGCCGGCGGTACGCGCGCATCCCAGGCGGTGTCGCGCATGGTCTCCCGCATCTGCGCCCGGGGCAGGTTACCGCCCAGCACGGGCACGCCCGCGCGCACGGCCTCCATGGCCACCGGGCCATAGTTTGCCCAGGGCCATGCCGCATCGTTCCAGGCGAGGGCTTCGCGCACATCGGTTTCGGACGCGTCGCGCGGCAAGCGGGACGTGCTGCGCCCGGCCTCGGCCATCTCCATCACCAGGGCCGCAAGGCGGCCACGGCTGGCCAGCGCGGCGACGGCCTCGCGCTGCAGGCGCTGGTGGTCGGGTGCATCGTGCTGTTCTCCCAACAGCAGCACCTCGGCGGGCGGCACGCCGTCCCACGGCGCGATGTCCGCAGGCCTTGGCGGGGAGTGGCTGCAGGCGGCAGCCAGCAGGGCCAGTGCGAGCACGGCGGCGCGTGCGGTGGTCGGCGTCGGGATGGGAGGGGCGGTCATGCAGCAGGCCGGTCGGTCATGGGAAAGCGTGGCTCGGGGCGTGTGATGCTACGGGCGCGCCGGAGCCTGCAGGGTGCAAACCAGGGATCGGCACCGGGTTATCCGCTGCATGCCGCGCGGCTTGACATGCATCAAGCCCGGGATGCCTGGCCATTCCTACACTGCGGCCATGCGCAGACCCTTCACGCTGACCACCCGACTGCTGGCCATCGGCGGCGGCTTCCTGGCCGTGGCCCTGTTGTCCATAGCGTTGACGCTCTGGATCACCTGGCGGCTCGAAGGCGGCGCCGCGGCCGTCAATGAAGCGGGCCGCCTGCGCATGACCATGATGCGCATGGCGCTCGCAGGGCAACTGGAGTCGCCGCAGGCCGTGGCGCCGCTGTCGGAACGGTTCGATGCCAGCCTGGCCCTGCTGCGCCAGGGCGACCCCGCGCGGCCCCTGTTCGTGCCCTGGAACACCGACACGCTGGCACGCTTCGACGGCATCCGTGGAGCGTGGCATGCCCTGCGCGATGGCCAGGGTTCGCCCACGGTGCCGCAGGCCGATGCCTTCGTGCAGCAGGTGGATGGTTTCGTGGACGCGATCGAGCAGCAGATGGCGCGGTGGACCGCGGCGCTGCACCTCTTCCAGCTCGCGATGATGGCCGTGGCCATTGCCGCGGCCGTGGCCTTCATGGCCGTGAGCCACTGGCTGGTGCTCGCGCCGCTGGCCCGCCTGCAGCAGGCACTCGCGCGCATGGGCCAGGGCAACCTCCGCACGCGCCTGCCCTTGGAGTCGCAGGACGAATTCGGTCAGGTGGCCGCCGGCTTCAATTTGATGGCGCATGCGCTGCAATCCTCGCACCAGGACCTGGAGCGCAAGGTGGCGGAGAAGACCTGCCGGCTGGAGGAGCGCAACGCGCGCCTTGCGGCGCTGTACGCCGTGAGCGCGCAGGTCTCCGAGGCCGGCAGCCTCGACGCACTGGCCCGGGGATTCGTGGAGCGCGTGCGGGAGATCGCGCACGCGGATGCTGCCGCCGTGCGCTGGTCCGACGAAGCCAACGAGCGCTACATGCTGCTGGCGGGCCATGGCCTGCCCGAGACGATGGCGCAGGGCGAGCATTGCCTGCCCACCGGAGCGTGCCACTGCGGGCAGCCCGAGTCCTCCGCACGGCTGCGCGTGATCCCCATCCTGCCGAGCGCACGGCCCGGCATGCCGCACTGCGGCGACGCGGGCTACCAGACGCTGGTGCTGGTGCCCGTGCGCACCCAGCAGCGCGTGCTGGGGGAGGTCAACCTCTTCTTCCGGGCGGCCACGGAGGTGGAGCCCGGCATGCGCGAAATGCTGGAGGCCATGGCGAGCCATCTGGCCACGGCGATGGAAGGGCTGCGCGCCACCGCGCTCGAACGCGAGGCCGCCGTGGCGCAGGAGCGGTCGTTCATTGCGCGCGAGCTGCACGACTCGATCGCGCAGTCGCTGGCTTTTCTCAAGATCCAGACGCAGCTGCTGCGGGACGCGATCGGCCGCGGCGA
This sequence comes from Acidovorax sp. NCPPB 4044, assembly GCF_028069655.1. NCBI lineage: Bacteria > Pseudomonadati > Pseudomonadota > Betaproteobacteria > Burkholderiales > Comamonadaceae > Acidovorax > Acidovorax sp. NCPPB 4044. Next base: position 4,150,641 of record NZ_JAMCOS010000001.1, on the reverse strand, counting down.
TGCCGGCGCCCGCGACCGCAGCATGGGAGAACTCGATGTGGGCGTGCGCGGCTGCTACGCCGACGTGCGCGAACTGCTGGTGCATTTCCGCACGCGCACCAGCGAGGAGGACATCGAGGCCGCGCTGCGCGCCACGCTCTCCAAGTTCGGCCACCAGACCGGCATTGCGCACACGCTCTCCCTGGCAGGGCACGGGCTGCCGCTGGCCCCGGACGTGCAGATCCAGGTGCTGCACATGGTGCAGGAGGCGCTCTCGAACGTGCGCAAGCACTCGGGCGCGCGCCGCGTCGACGTGCGCGTGCAGCGCCATCCGCACTGGTGCTTCGAGGTGGAGGACGACGGCTGCGGGTTCGATCCGGCCACCGTGCCGCCCGACTCGCTGCACGTGGGGCTGGGCATCATGCGCGAGCGGGCCGACCGCGTGGGCGCGCAGGTGCGTATCGATGCCACCGCCGGCCGCGGCACGCAGATCCGCATCGAACTGCCCATCCCCTCCGCCAGCTCCGCCGATGCCGAGCCGACGCCGGCCGTGCGTGCGATGCGCCCGGCCCCGGCGTTCGCGCCGCTCGCTTCCTGATCCGGCCGCCATGCCGCTTCCCGACATGCCTGTTCTTCCGCCGCCGCCCGACGGGCCGCGCCGAGCCGCGGCCGAGCCGCTGCGTGTTTTCGTGGTGGACGACCACACGCTCTTTCGGCGCGGCCTGATCGCGTTGCTGGCCCAGTATCCGGCCCTGCGCGTGGTGGGCGAGGCCGGCGACGCGGGTGAGGCGCTGCGGATGGCGCCGCCGCTCGCACCCCAGGTCGTTCTGCTGGACCACCACCTGCCGGGTGTGCGCGGCATAGACGCCATCCGCGGGCTGCGCGAGGCCATGCCGCAGGCGCGCGTGCTCATGCTCACGGTGAGCGAGGATGGAGAAGACCTCGCGCAGGCCCTGCGGCAGGGTGCGCAGGGCTACCTTCTCAAGACCATCGAGGGCGATCTGCTGGCCGATGCGATCGCCCGGGCCGCCCGCGGCGAGCCCGTGGTGAGCGCCGAGCTGATGGGCAAGCTCGTGGCGGCCTTCCAGGCCCAGGGCGGTCCGCCGTCCGATGCAGCGGCGGAGGCGGCAGGTGCGCCGCCGGACACCGCCCAGCCGCCCGGCGCTGCCGAGCCTGCGAGCCCGCTTTCTCCGCGCGAGGAAGACGTGCTGCGGGAGATCGCACGCGGCGCAAGCAACAAGGAGATCGCGCGCGCGCTCGACATTGCCGAGACGACGGTGAAGATCCATGTGCAGCACATCCTGCGCAAGCTGGGCCTGAGTTCGCGCGTACAGGCGGCCGTGTACGCGTCGGACCGGCAGCGCGTGGCGTGAGCCCTGCCGGGCAAAGCGGCCGGGCCGGCGGTCAACCCATGGCTGGCGCGGCGCCGCGTGCGGCGGCGGCACGCGCGCCCAGGTCGAGTGCGCTGCACAACAGCCAGTAGAGCAGGGCAACGAAGCAGAAGATCTCCGCCGGGGCGATCATCACCCGTGCATTGACCTGCGTGGCAAGGAACGAGAGCTCGTTCACCCCGACGATATAGGCGAGCGAGCTGTCCTTGATGAGCGTGACCCATTGGTTGATGAAGGACGGCAGCATCATGCGCAGCGCCTGCGGCAGCACCACGTAGCGCAGTGCCCCCCAGCGGGTGAAGCCCATCGCCAGCCCCGCCGTCCATTGCCCGGCACCCACGCCGCGGATGCCTGCAGCCACGCCATGGGCCAGGTAGGCGCCGCTCACCAGCGCCAGTGCGGCCATCACCGACAACACGCCCGGCACGTCGATGCCCAGCCACAACGGCAGCAGGAAGTAGGTCCAGAAGATCAGCATCAGCACCGGAATGGCACGCAGGAAACCCAGCACCGCCACCAGCAGGTGAAGCGCCGGGCCGCGCAATAGCACCAGCAGGATGCCCAGGCCCAGGCCGAGCGCTGCCGAGGCGATGCCCGAACCGGCGCTGAGCAGCAGCGTGAGCAGCGCGCCGCCGGGCGGCCCCTCGGGAAACGTGCCCCAGAGCAGGTAGCCCAGGTCGTTGCGCAGAAACGAGAAGTCCATCATGCCGCCCTGTGCCGCGCGCCCGGGGCCCGCCGCTGCGCAAGGCGCCCCACGGCACCCAGCAGCGCAATGGCGAGGATGTAGAGCAGGGTGGAGATGCCGTAGACCTGGAAGGTCTTCCAGGTCTCGGCCTCCACCTGGCGGGCGCGGTACGACAGCTCCACCAGGCCGATGGCCATGCCCAGCGAAGTGTTCTTGAGGATGTTCATGCCCTGGCCGATGAGCGGCGGCGCGGCGATCCGCAGGGCCTGCGGCAGCACCACATGGCGCAAGGCCTGGCCCGGTGTGAAGCCCAGTGCCAGCGCGGCAGCGCGCTGGCCGCCCGGCACGCCGCGCAGGCCCGAGCGGATGTCCTCGCCCACATAGGCGGCCGAATAGAGCACCAGCCCGGCCAAGGCCGCGAGGAATTCGAACGAAGGCCATCGCGCCACGACCATACCGAACAGTGTCAGTGCATGCGCGCCATTCAGCCATTCGAGCACGCCCTCGGGCAGCAGCGAAGGCAGTCCGAAGTACCAGAACAGCAACTGCACGAGCAGCGGCGTGTTGCGCACCAGGGAAAGGTAGATTCCCGTGGCGCGCACGAGTGACGCGCGGCCGCTCTCGCGCGCTGCCGCGAGTGCCGCACCGAGCACGGTGGATGCGGCGATCACCAGCAGCGAGGACCACAGCGTCATCAGCCAGCCGTCGAGCAGCCAGCCCAGGTAGCGTGGCGCGAGCAGCAGTTCCTGCAGCGCCGGGAAAGAAAGGTCGGTCATCGGCCATGGCCGCGACGGCCGGGCCCGTTGGGGCGCGACCGTCTTGGCTGAAGAATTGGACGTCAGCGGTGCGCGCCCCGGGACGCGCCGGCCTTCAGGAGGGATCGCCGATCTTGAAGATGCGCTGCAACGGCGTGGCGGTGCCGGGGCCGAACCATGCGTCGTGGATCTTCTGCGCACGGCCGTCCGCTTCGATGGCGTGCAGCGCCGTATTCACGGCATCGGTGAGCGCGGCTTCGCCCTTGGGAATGCCTACGCCGATGTAGTCCTGCGAGATCGCGAAGGGCGGGATCTCGTACTTGTCGCGGTCCGGCACGGTGGACAGCAGGCCGATGAGCTTGGGGCCATCCTGCGAGATGGCCTGCACGTTGCCGTTGCGCAGCGCAGCGAAGGCGAAGGGCGTGTCGTCATAGGCCACCAGCGTGGCCTGCGGGTACTTCTGGCGCAGCTGGATCTCGTTGGTGGTGCCCTTGTCCACGCCGATGCGCAGCGCATTCAACTGGTCGGGCGACTTGAGCGTGCCCTTCTTAGCGATGAACTGGGTGCCCGAGGCGAAGTAGGGCGTGCTGAAGTTCACGACCTTGGCGCGCTCTTCGGTGATGGTGAAGTTGGCCAGCACGAGGTCCACCTTGCCCGACGTGAGCAGCGGAATGCGGTTGGCCGGATTGGTGGCAACGATCTCCAGCTTCACGCCGAGTGCCCTGGCGAGTTCCGCCGCCACGTCCACATCCAGCCCGACGATCTTGCGCGTCTTGGGGTCGACCTGCCCGAACGGTGGGTTGGCGTCGAAGGCGGCCACGCGCACCACGCCGGCCTTCTTGATGTCGCCCAGGCGGTCAGCCCAGGACAGGGTGGAGGCGGCGGCCAGGGCTGCGAGCAGCACGGCGTTGCGGGGGAGTTTATGGAGCTGGATACGGATCATTGGATGGGTCCTCCCGGAGTACAGGTTTTGTGGTTTCTGAGGGGCTGCAGCGTCCCGCAGTGGCAGCGCCGAAGCCCTGGCTGCCGATGATAGGAAGCGTGCCGTGGGCGGTATTGGAGGAATCCGGATATCGGTATGCACGGCCGCGCGGGCATGCCTGTGGTAGCGCAGGAGGCATGGCGCATGGCGAGTGCGCGCCTTGCGCATAGTTCTTTCGGAGGATGCGGCGGCAGCAGCGCATCCTCCTTTCGCAACGGCCGGCACCCTCCACCGGAGGATGTGCAGCCGGCGACGTTCGCGGGACCATGCGTCCATGCCCTGCGGACCATCTGCGGGGCCTTCCCAAGGACGAATGCCATGGCACAAGCAAGCGCCACAGCCCATGCCCGGGGCAGCAGCAGCCCCATCCCCCTTCCCGACTCCGCAGCCCGGCCGGCGCACCAGGCCTGGGCGGTGCTCGCCGTGAGCACGCTGGCCTTCACCGTGTGCTTCATGGTGTGGATGATGTTCGGCGTCATCGGCATCCCGATCAAGAAGATGCTGAACCTGAACGCCACGCAGTTCGGATTGCTCACGGCCATGCCGGTGCTGACCGGCTCGCTGGTGCGCGTGCCGCTCGGCATCTGGACCGACCGCTACGGCGGCCGCATCGTGATGGCCTGCCTGATGGCCGCCACCGTGCCGGCCATCTGGACCATGGGCTACGCCACGGAATACTGGCACTTCCTCACCATCGGTCTTTTCGTGGGGTTGGCGGGTGGCTCGTTCTCGGTGGGCACGCCCTATGTGGCGCGCTGGTTTCCGAAGGCACGCCAAGGCACGGCCATGGGCATCTACGGAGCGGGAAACTCCGGCGCCGCCGTGAACAAGTTCGTGGCGCCGGCGATCCTCGTCGCTTTCGGATGGGCGGCGGTCCCGCAGGTGTATGCGGCCATCATGCTCGGCACGCTGGTGCTCTTCTGGCTCTTCAGCCACAGCGACCCGTCGCACCGCGTTCCCAGCCACGTGACCTTCCTCGACCAGTTGCAGGCCTTGAAGGATCCGCGCGTGCTGAAGTATTGCCAGTACTACAGCATCGTGTTCGGCGGCTACGTGGCGCTGTCGCTCTGGATGGTGCAGTACTACGTGGGCGAATACGGCCTGGACATCCGCGTGGCGGCGCTGCTGGCCGCGTGCTTCTCGCTGCCCGGCGGCGTGCTGCGCGCGATCGGCGGCGCGCTCAGCGACAAGTACGGCGCGCACAGCGTGACCTGGTGGGTGCTGTGGGTGTGTTGGATGTGCCTCTTCCTGCTGTCGTATCCGCAGACCGATTTCACGGTGCTCGCCGTGGACGGGCCGCGCAGTTTCCACATCGGCCTGAACGTGTATGCGTTCACCGGGCTCATGTTCGTGCTGGGCATCGCCATGGCCTTCGGCAAGGCCAGCGTCTTCAAGTACATCAGCGACGACTACCCCACCAACATCGGCGCCATCAGCGGCATCGTGGGCCTGGCCGGCGGGCTCGGCGGCTTCGTGCTGCCCATTCTTTTCGGCGTGCTCATGGATTGGACGGGAGTGCGGTCGAGCGCCTTCATGCTGATGTACGGCGTGGTCTGGGTGTCACTGGTCTGGATGTACTTCACCGAGGTGCGGCGCACCGATGTGATGGACGCGGCCGCTCGGTGAACGCGAAACACAAAGGGAGGACTTCCATGCCTGCGACTTCATCTGGCCACACCGCCCGGCAGGGCCGGCTGCTCACGCTCTGGACCCCCGAGGACAAGGCCTTCTGGGAACGCGAAGGCGAGGCCGTTGCGCGCCTCAACCTCTGGATCTCGGTGCCCGCGCTGTTCCTGGCCTTCGCCATCTGGCAGGTGTGGAGCGTGGTGGCCGTGAGCCTGCCCGCCCTGGGCTTTCGCTACTCGACCAACCAGCTTTTCTGGTTGGCCGCCGCGCCCGCGCTGTCGGGTGCCACGCTGCGCATCTTCTATTCGTTCATGGTGCCGGTGTTCGGCGGGCGCCGCTGGACCGCGATCTCCACCGCCTCGCTGCTGGTGCCGGCGCTGGGCATCGGATATGCCGTTCAGGACAACACCACCGCCTATCCCACCATGCTGGCGCTCGCGTTGCTGTGCGGGCTGGGCGGCGGCAATTTCAGCTCCAGCATGGCCAACATCAGCTTCTTCTTTCCGAAGGAGCGCAAGGGGTCGGCGCTCGGCGTGAACGCGGGGCTGGGCAACCTGGGTGTCTCGGTGGTGCAGTTCCTCAGTCCGCTCGTGATCACCGCCGGCATCTTCGGCGTGCTGGGTGGCGATGCCCAGACGATGGTGAAGGGCGGCCAGGCGCAGCAGGTCTGGGCGCAGAACGCCGCCTTCATCTGGGTTCCGTGGATTGCGATCGCATCGCTGGCCGCGTGGTTCGGCATGAACGACATCGCCGACGCCCGGGCTTCCTTCGCAGCGCAGGCAGCCATCTTCCGCCGCAAGCACAACTGGATCATGTGTGTGCTTTACCTCGGCACCTTCGGCTCCTTCATCGGCTTCTCGGCGGGATTTCCACTCCTCATCAAGAGCCAGTTCCCCGAGGTGAATCCGCTCGCCTACGCGTGGCTGGGGCCGTTGATGGGCGCTCTGATCCGGCCCGTCGGAGGATGGCTCTCCGACAAGCTGGGCGGTGCGCAGGTGACGCTGTGGAACTTCGCCGTGATGGTCCTGGCGGTGGTGGGTGTGCTGGCTTTTCTGCCCAAGGGAACGGGGGGGTACGCGCTTGCGCTGGGCCCGGCCGAAGGCAGCTTCGCAGGCTTCTTTGCGATGTTCATGGTGCTGTTTCTGACCACCGGCATCGGCAACGGATCCACCTTCCGGATGATTCCCGTGATCTTCCTGAACCTGCGCCTGGCCGAAGTGCGCGCGGGCAGCGCCGAAGCCCGTGCCCAGGCCACGCGCGAAGGCAACACCGAGGGCGCCGCGGCACTGGGTTTCGCGGGCGCGCTGGGTGCCTACGGCGGCTTCTTCATCCCCAAGAGTTACGGCAGCTCCATCGCGGCGACGGGTGGGCCCGAACTGGCGCTGTGGGTGTTCGCCGCCTTCTACCTGCTGTGCATCGGCATCACCTGGTGGTACTACGCGCGCCGCCGCGCAGAAATGCCGTGCTGATGCGGATCAACTCCTCTTGTGCGGCTGCGCCGCTGCCCCCTTCTCACGCTGGTGCGTGGAAAGGGAGGCCACTCCGGTGGTCCGGCAAAGCCGGTTCCACGGTGTGCGCTCGCGTGGCCTGCTCCGCGGCCAACGGATGCGTGATGGCGTGCCTGCTCCCGGTGAAGCGGTTGCAGCGCCAGCGCAACGGATGACACAACGATTTTCAAAGGAACCACGATGAGCCACTTTCTCGACCGCCTCACGTACTTCAGCCAGCCGCGCGAATCGTTCGCCGATGGCCATGGCCAGGTCAATGGCGAAGACCGCACCTGGGAAGACGCCTACCGCAACCGCTGGGCGCACGACAAGATCGTGCGCTCCACCCACGGCGTGAACTGCACGGGCTCCTGCTCGTGGAAGATCTACGTCAAGGGCGGGATCGTCACCTGGGAAACCCAGCAGACCGACTACCCGCGCACGCGCTGGGACATGCCCAACCACGAGCCGCGGGGCTGCGCGCGCGGGGCAAGCTACAGCTGGTACCTCTACAGCGCCAACCGCGTGAAATACCCCATGGTGCGTGCGCGGCTGCTGCAGGCCTGGCGCGAGGCCCGCGCCACGCTGGCGCCCGTGGAGGCCTGGGCCTCCATCGTCGGCAACGAAGCCACGCGCCAGAGCTACCAGCGCATGCGCGGCCTGGGCGGCTTCGCGCGATCGACCTGGGACGAGGTCAACGAGATCGTGGCAGCCTCCAACATCCATACCATCCGGCGCCACGGGCCCGACCGCATCATCGGCTTCTCCCCCATTCCCGCAATGTCGATGGTGAGCTACGCGGCAGGATCGCGCTACCTGAGCCTCATCGGCGGCGTGTGCATGAGCTTCTACGACTGGTACTGCGACCTGCCGCCCTCCAGCCCGCAGGTCTGGGGCGAGCAGACCGACGTGCCCGAATCGGCCGACTGGTACAACGCCGGCTACATCATCGCCTGGGGCTCCAACGTTCCGCAGACGCGCACGCCCGATGCCCACTTCTTCACCGAGGTGCGCTACAAAGGCACGAAGACGGTGGCCGTCACGCCCGACTATTCCGAAGTCGCCAAGCTGGCCGACATCTGGATGAACCCCAAGCAGGGCACCGACGCGGCCGTGGCCATGGCGATGGGCCACGTGATCCTGCGGGAGTTCTATTTCCCCGAGCAGGGCGAGCGCAGCGCCTACTTCGACGAATACGTGCGCCGCTACACCGACATGCCCATGCTCGTGACCTTGCGCGAGCACACGCTTGCGGACGGCAGCGTGTTGCGGGTTCCCGACCGCTATCTGCGCGCCAGCGATTTCGCGGGCCGGCTGGGGCAGGACAACCACCCCGACTGGAAGACGGTCGCGCTCGACGAGCACGGCGACGTGGTGTGTCCCCAGGGCGCCATCGGGTTCCGCTGGGGGCCGGACGGGCGGGCAGACCAGGGCCAGTGGAATCTGGAGGACAAGGATGCACGCACCGGTGCCGCCGTGCGGCTGCGGCTGTCTTTGATGGAGGCTGGGCCCCAGGAGGCGCAGGGCTGGGAGACGGCGCAGGTCGGGTTCCCGTACTTCGGCGGCATTGCCAGCGAGCACTTCCCTGCCAACGTGCAGTCGGACGTGATCGCGCGCACCGTGCCCGTGCGGCGCCTGTCCACCGTGGATGCCGATGGCACGGCGCGCGAGCTGCTGGTGGCCACCGTGTTCGACCTGCAGGTGGCGCATTACGGTGTGGCGCGCGGGTTGCCCGGCGAGAACGCGGCCACCAGCTACGACGACGACACCCCCTACACGCCCGCGTGGCAGGAGAAGATCACCGGCACGCCGCGCGCTCAGGTGATCGCCGTGGCCCGCCAGTTTGCCGAGAACGCGCACCAGACCCGCGGGCGCTCGATGGTCATCATCGGTGCGGCGATGAACCACTGGTACCACTGCGACATGAACTACCGGGGCATCATCAACATGCTGATGATGTGCGGCTGCATCGGCCAGAGCGGGGGTGGCTGGGCGCACTACGTAGGCCAGGAGAAGTTGCGCCCGCAGACGGGCTGGACCGCGCTGGCCTTCGCGCTGGACTGGATCCGCCCGCCGCGCCAGCAGAACTCCACCAGCTTCTTCTATGCGCACACCGACCAGTGGCGCTACGAGAAGCTCGGCGTGGAGGAGGTGCTTTCGCCCCTGGCCGACCGTGCCCAGTTCGGCGGCAGCATGATCGACTACAACGTGCGCGCCGAGCGCATGGGCTGGCTGCCTTCGGCACCGCAACTGAAGACCAATCCGCTGCAGGTGGTGCGCGATGCCGATGCCGCAGGCATGGATCCGAAGGCCTATGCCGTGCAGGCCCTGCAGAACGGCCAGCTCAAAATGAGCTGCACCGACCCGGACCACCCCGACAACTGGCCGCGCAACATGTTCGTGTGGCGCTCCAACATCCTGGGATCGTCGGGCAAGGGACATGAATACTTCCTCAAGCACCTGCTGGGCACGCGCAATGGCGTGCAGGGCAAGGACCTGGGCGCAGGCGATGCCAAGCCCAATGAGGTGGAATGGCATGCGCAGGCGCCCGAGGGCAAGCTGGACCTGCTGGTCACGCTCGACTTCCGCATGAGCACGACCTGCCTCTATTCGGACATCGTTCTGCCCACGGCCACCTGGTACGAGAAGAACGATCTCAACACCAGCGACATGCATCCTTTCATCCACCCGCTCTCCACGGCGGTGGACCCGGCCTGGCAGTCGCGCAGCGACTGGGACATCTACAAGGGCTTTGCCCGCAGCTTCAGCGCGCTGGCCCCCGGCCACCTGGGTGTGGAGCGCGACCTGGTGCTCACGCCGATCGCGCACGACACCCCCGGGGAGCTGGCCCAGCCTTTCGGCGTCGCCGACTGGGCACGCGGCGAATGCGATCTCGTGCCCGGCAAGACCGGCCCGCAGATGAGTGTGGTGGAGCGAGACTACCCCAACCTGTATCGCCGCTTCACGGCGCTGGGCCCCCTGATGGAGAAGGTGGGCAACGGCGGCAAGGGCATCGGCTGGGATACGAAGGACGAGGTGCAGCAACTGCGCGAACTGAACGGCGCCGTGGCCGCGCCCGGGCCGACGCAAGGCATGCCGCGCATCGAATCCGACATCGACGCCTGCGAGGTGATCCTGCAGCTCGCACCCGAGACCAACGGCCACGTGGCCGTGAAGGCCTGGGACGCGCTGGGCAAGCAGACGGGGCGAGACCATACCCATCTGGCACTGCACCGCGAAGACGAGAAGATCCGCTTCCGCGACGTGCAGGCGCAGCCGCGCAAGATCATCAGCTCGCCCACCTGGAGCGGGCTGGAGAGCGAGAAGGTCAGCTACAACGCCGGCTACACGAACGTGCACGAGCTGATCCCATGGCGCACGCTGACGGGCCGCCAGCACTTCTACATCGACCACCCGTGGATGCTGGCGTTCGGCGAAGGCTTCAGCAGCTACCGTCCTCCGGTGGACCTGAAGGCCACGGCCGAGGTGCAGGGCCGCAAGCCCAACGGCCATCCGGAAATCGCACTGAACTTCATCACGCCGCACCAGAAGTGGGGCATCCACTCCACGTACACCGACAACCTGCTCATGCTCACGCTGAGCCGCGGCGGGCCCTGCGTGTGGATCAGCGAAGACGATGCGAAGCGCGCGCAGATCGAGGACAACGACTGGATCGAACTCTTCAACGCCAACGGTGCGCTCACCGCCCGTGCGGTGGTGAGCCAACGCGTCAAGCCCGGCATGGTGATGATGTACCACGCGCAGGAAAAGATCGTGAACACCCCCGGTTCGGAAGTGACCGGCACGCGCGGCGGCATCCACAACTCGGTCACGCGCGTGGTGCTCAAGCCCACCCACATGATCGGTGGCTATGCGCAGCTGAGCTACGGCTTCAACTACTACGGAACGATCGGCACCAACCGCGACGAATTCATCGTGCTGCGCAAGATGAACCGCGTGGACTGGCTCGACACACCCGTCGCGGACCAGCTCGTCCGCCCCACGCTGGACCAAGGAGAAACCGCATGACCCCCATCCCCGCGGTGACGAAGACCACGGCCGGCCACGGGGCCGGTGGCAAGGAGGCCGCATGAAAGTTCGCGCACAGATCGGCATGGTGCTCAACCTGGACAAGTGCATCGGCTGCCACACCTGTTCGGTCACCTGCAAGAACGTCTGGACCAGCCGTCCCGGCATGGAGTACGCCTGGTTCAACAACGTCGAGTCCAAGCCTGGCATCGGCTACCCCAAGGATTGGGAGAACCAGGACCGCTGGAACGGCGGCTGGGTGCGCCGCGCCGATGGCTCCATCGCTCCGCGCCAGGGCGCGAAGTGGAAGCTGCTGATGAAGATCTTCGCCAACCCCAACCTGCCGGAGATCGACGACTACTACGAACCCTTCACCTACGACTATGCGCACCTGCAGTCCGCGCCCGAGATGAAGGCCGCGCCCACGGCGCGCCCCCGCAGCCTCATCACCGGCCAGCAGATGGACAAGATCGTCTGGGGACCGAACTGGGAGGAAATACTGGGCGGTGAATTCTCCAAGCGCAGCAAGGACAAGAACTTCGACGACATCCAGAAGGACATGTACGCGCAGTTCGAGAACACCTTCATGATGTATCTGCCGCGCCTGTGCGAGCACTGCCTCAATCCGGCGTGCGTGGCCTCATGTCCGTCGGGTTCGATCTACAAGCGCGAGGAAGACGGCATCGTCCTGATCGACCAGGACAAGTGCCGCGGCTGGCGCATGTGCGTCTCGGGCTGCCCCTACAAGAAGATCTACTACAACTGGAAGAGCGGCAAGGCCGAGAAGTGCATCTTCTGCTATCCGCGCATCGAATCGGGGCAGCCGACGGTGTGCTCCGAAACCTGCGTGGGCCGCATCCGCTACCTGGGCGTGCTGCTGTACGACGCGGACCGCATCGCCGAGGCCGCCAGCGTCGAGCGCGACCGCGATCTCTACCGCGCGCAGCTCGACATCTTCCTGGACCCGAACGACCCCGAGGTGATCGCGCAGGCACGCATCGACGGCATCCCCGATGCCTGGATGGAGGCCGCCCGCCGCAGCCCGGTCTACAAGATGGCCGTGGACTGGAAGGTGGCCCTGCCGCTGCACCCCGAGTACCGCACGTTGCCGATGGTCTGGTACGTGCCGCCGCTGTCGCCCATTAGCGCCGCCGCCAACGCCGGGCATGTGGGCGCCAACGGGCTGATTCCCGACGTGGGGCAACTGCGCATCCCGGTGCAGTACCTCGCCAACCTGCTCACCGCCGGCGACACGGCACCCGTGGTGCGCGCGCTCGAGCGCATGCTGGCCATGCGCGCCTTCCAGCGCGCCAAGCATGTGGAGCACCGCACCGACCTCGACGTGCTGGCCCAGGTGGGCCTCACGCAGGCCGAGGTGGAGGACATGTACCAGACCATGGCCATCGCCAACTATGAAGACCGCTTCGTCATTCCCACCACGCACCGCGAATACGCCGAAAACGCCTTCAACGTGCGCGGCGGCTGCGGCTTCAGTTTCGGCAACGGCTGTTCGGACGGCGTGAGCGACGTGAGCCTGTTCGGTGCCGAGAAGAAGCGCACCATTCCGATCAAGGCGGGGGTCTGACATGGGCACCACCACCACCACCTCCTCCTCCGACCCTCGCACCGGGCAGGCCGCCCCCGCCGCTGTGCGCGGGCGCCACCCGGGCAGCGCCACGCTGCGCATCCTCGCCGCTCTGCTGGACTACCCCGGCAGCGTGCTGCGCCACCATCTTGCGGAACTGCCCGGCTTACTCGCGGCCGACGCCGTGCTGGCCGCGCCGCGCCGCGCGCAGCTCGGCCGCCTGCTGGACCTGCTCTCGCAGGGCGACCCCTTGGATGCAGAGACCGCCTATGTGGAGCTGTTCGACCGTGGCCGCGCCACTTCGCTGCACCTCTTCGAGCACGTGCATGGCGACTCCCGCGACCGCGGACCGGCCATGATCGACCTGGGCGAGACCTACGCGCGCGCCGGGCTGCTGCTGCGCGAGGACGAGTTGCCCGACTATCTGCCGGCGGTGCTGGAGTTCGTCTCCACCCAGCCGCCGCGCGAAGCCCGCTCGTTCCTGGGCGAGATCGCGCATCTGCTGGCCGCCATCCACGGCGCGCTGGTCCAGCGCGGCAGTGCGCAGGCGGCGCCTTATGCGCAGGCCTACGCCGCCGTGTTCGCGGCCCTGCTGGAGCTTGCCGGGCATCCCGTGCCCGATGTTCCCGCGCCGCACGCGGCAACCCCTGCCGAGCCCGGCCTCGACGAGAGCTGGACCGAGCCCGCGGCATTCGACGGCTGCTCGAACCTCGGCCAGGCCCGGGCGGGCCAACCCCAGCCCATACGCATCGTCCGCGCCGGACCGTCCCATGCCGGCGGCGCATACCAAGGAGCGAAACCATGAACGCCGCCCTGCACGACTTCCTCTTCCAGGTGTACCCCTATGTCTGCCTCACCGTCTTCGTGGTGGGGAGCCTGATCCGCTTCGACCAGAACCAGTATTCGTGGAAGAGCGATTCCTCTCAGATGCTGCGCTCTGGCCTGTTGCGCTGGGGCAGCAATCTCTTTCATTTCGGCGTGCTGTCCCTGTTCTTCGGCCACATGGTGGGCCTCTTCACGCCGCACAGCGTGTACGGCATCTTCATGAGCGCTTCCACCAAGCAGTTGCTGGCCGTATCGGCTGGCGGCGTGGCCGGTGCGATGTGCTTCGCCGGCCTCACGATGCTGCTGTACCGGCGCTTGTTCGATCCGCGCATCCGCCACACGAGCCACGCGACCGACATCGCCGTGCTCGTCGTGCTCTGGGTGCAGCTGGTCGTGGGGCTCGTCACGCTCCCGTACTCGTTGCAGCACACCGACGGGAGCGTGATGCTGATCCTGGCCGATTGGGCGCAGCGCATCGTCACGCTGCGGCCGGTGGATGCTTCCGCGCTGGCGGGGCTGCCGTGGCCGTTCCTCTTCCACATCGTGTTCGGCATGACGATCTTCCTGCTCTTTCCGTTCAGCAGGCTGGTGCATGTGTGGAGCGGCTTCGGCGCCGTGGCGTACCTGTTCCGGGCGCCGCAGATCGTGCGGGCCCGGCGCCTGAATGTGCCGGCAGGCCAGAACCTGCCGGGCCAGCCCAGTGCCGTGCCCCCGACCGACGTGGCCCGTGCCCTCGACAACCCGCGCGCCACGCGCTGACCGCAACGTTCCCCGGAGGTTTCCCATGTCCTGTACCTGCCAAGATGCCTCGCAGTCCAGCGGATGCTGTGGCTCCGGCGCCAGCCTGGATTCCGGATTCGAGTCTGGCCCGGAGCCCGTCTTCGGGACCGGCCCGGGTTCTCCCGCGCCCGCAGTCGAAGGGCCGGTCGCATCGGTCAATGGCATCGCACTCCACCGCGCCACCGATGTGCCCGATGCCGACACCCTGCGCCAGCGCGCCTGCACCGAGCTGCTCCGCCAGGCAGCGCAGCGCGCGGGTCTGCTGCCAGCCGATGACCTGCCTGCCGACGACGGCACCACGTCCGAAACCGCGACGCAGGCGATCGAGGCGCTGCTGGAGCAGGCGCTGACCGTGCCCGAGCCGTCCGACGAGGCGTGCCGCCGCCACTACGACGCGCACACCGGGCGCTACCGTGACGGCGAGCGTGTGCACCTGCGCCATGTGCTCTATGCCGTGACCCCCGGCGTGGATGTGCAGCGGCTGCGCGGGCACGCAGAGGCCACGCTGCTGCAACTGCGCTGCGCGAACGACGGCGGTGGGTCGTTCGCGCGGGCTGCCCGGGAGTCATCCAACTGCCCCACCGGCGCGCAGGGCGGCGACCTGGGCTGGCTGGGCCGCGAGGACTGCGCGCCCGAGTTCGCCCGCGAGGTCTTTGGCGCGCAGGAGGTGGGCGTTCTGCCGCGTCTCGTGCACAGCCGCTTCGGGCTGCATGTGGTCGAGGTGGTGGCGCGCGATGCCGGCCGCCAGCGCGGTTTCGGCGAAGTGCGCGCAGCGGTCGGGCTGGCACTGCGCCAGCAGGCCTGGGTGAATGCGCTGCGGCAGTACCTCCAGGTGCTCGCAGGCGATGCCGTGCTGGAAGGTGTCGAGCTGGACGGAGCGGCCGCGCCGCTCGTGCAGTAGCGCCATTCCCGAGGGGCCGCCACTGCCATGCCCGACGAACTGCTGCAGCGCCTGCGGCGCTTCCACGACGATGCGTTCCCGCGCTATCGCCAGCGGTTCCAGGACCTGGTGGCGCAGGGACAGCGGCCGACCACGCTCTTCATCGGCTGCTCCGACTCGCGCCTCGTACCGCACCTGCTCACGGGGGCGGGGCCGGGGGAGCTGTTCCTCGTGCGCAACGTGGGGGCCTTCGTGCCGCCCTACGACGGGTCGCACGGCCACCACGGCACGGCCGCGGCCATCGAATACGCGGTGCTGGGCCTGGAGGTGCGCCGCATCGTCGTGTGCGGGCATAGCCACTGCGGCGCCGTCAAGGCGCTCTATGGCGAGGTGCCTGCCGAGGCCCTCAACCTGCAGCGCTGGCTGGAACTCGGCCGGGAGGCCGTGCTGCCGGTGCAGCCCACGCCCGAGGCGATGCGCCGCACCGAGCAGCGCGCCGTGGTGCTGCAGCTCGAACGGCTCATGGACTACCCGATGGTGCGGCGGCGCGTGCGGGCCGGCGCACTGAGCCTGCATGGATGGCACTACGTGATCGAAGACGGCGAGGTGCATGTCTTCGACCTGGAGCACGCCGGTTTCGTGGCGGCTTCCAGCGCCGACCACAGCGGGACCGGGCCCTATGCGCCCTACGTCGAACATGACGGACAAGTCCTTTGCGACGGAGTTGACATAGCCCAGGGCGGCGGTCCGGGGGAAGAGTAAAAAGGCGGTTTCGCCGTGCTCCGGCGCGTTTGCGCGCCCTCCTCAGGAAGCCTGGAAACCCATGCAACGCGACCCGATTGCCTCCCTTGCGCCCGGTGCGGCGCCTTCCCTGCCCGAGCAGCCCATCAGCCTCGACGTGCTGCGCGAGAAATACCTCAAGCCGGGCGAGACCGACGCCGAAACGCTCTACCGCCGCGTGGCGCGTGCCCTGGCTTCGGTGGAGGTGCCGGAGCTGCGCGATGGTATCGAGGCCCGCTTTCTCGACAACCTGCGCGCGGGCGCCATCGGCGCGGGCCGCATCATGAGCGCCGCGGGCACCGACATCCAGGCCACGCTCATCAACTGCTTCGTGCAGCCCGTGGGCGACTGCATCCAGGGATTCGACGAAGGAGGCTACCCGGGCATCTACGAGGCCCTGCGCGAGGCTGCGGAGACCATGCGGCGCGGCGGCGGGGTGGGCTACGACTTCTCGCGCATCCGGCCGCGCGGCGCAGAAGTGAAGGGCACGGCCTCGATGGCCTCGGGCCCGTGCAGCTACATCAACGTGTTCGACCAGTCGTGCGCCACGGTGGAGAGCGCCGGCGCGCGCCGCGGGGCGCAAATGGGCGTGCTGCGCATCGACCACCCGGACGTGCTGGACTTCATCACCGCCAAGCGCACGCCGGGGCGCTGGAACAACTTCAATGTCTCCGTCGGCGTGCCGGACGCCTTCGTGCAGGCCGTGCTGGACGGTGCCCCGTGGGACCTCGTCCACCCCGCGCGCCCCGGCGCCGCGCTGCGCGAGGAGGGCGCCCGGCAGCGTGCCGATGGCCAGTGGGTCTACCGCACGCTGCCTGCGCGGGAACTGTGGGACACCATCATGCGATCGGCCTACGACTTCGCCGAGCCGGGCATCCTCTTCCTCGACCGCGTCAACACCGACAACAACCTGGCGTACTGCGAGAGCATTGCCGCCACGAACCCCTGCGGTGAACAACCGCTGCCCTCCTACGGCTGCTGCGACCTCGGCCCCATCATCCTGCCGCGCTTCGTGCGCAACCCGTTCGGTTCGGCCGGTGCACCGGTGTTCGACTTCGAGGCGTTCGAGGCGAGCGTTGCCACGCAGGTGCGCGCGCTCGACAACGTGCTGGACGTGACCTTCTGGCCGCTGCCGCAGCAGCGGGCCGAGTCGGCTGCCAAGCGGCGCATCGGCGTGGGCTTCACGGGGCTGGGCAACACGCTGGCCATGCTGTGCCTGCGCTACGACAGCGATGCGGGCCGCGCACTGGCGGCGCGCATCGCCGAATGCATGCGCGATGCGGCCTATGCGGCCTCGGTGGCTCTGGCGCAGGAGAAGGGGGCTTTCCCCAAATTCGATGCAGAGGGGTATCTCGCGCCGGGCACCTTCGCCAGCCGCCTGCCCGCGGCCCTGCAGGCGCAGATCCGCTCCCACGGCATCCGCAACAGCCACCTGCTGTCCATCGCGCCCACGGGCACCGTGAGCCTGGCCTTCGCCGACAACGCATCCAATGGCATCGAACCGCCGTTCTCATGGACCTACACGCGCAGGAAACGCGAGGCCGACGGCAGCACCAGCCAATACGCGGTGGAAGACCACGCGTGGCGCCTCTACCGCGCGCTGGGCGGCAATGTGGACGCGCTGCCCGACTATTTCGTGAGCGCGCTGCAAATGCCGGCCCGCGAGCACATCGCGATGATGGAGACCGTGCAGCCGTTCATCGACACGGCCATCTCCAAGACCGTGAACGTCCCGGCCGACTACCCCTACGAGGATTTCAAGAACCTCTACCTGCACGCCTGGCGTGCACGTCTCAAGGGGCTGGCCACCTACCGGCCCAACACGATCCTGGGCGCGGTGCTGGAGGCCGCCGCGCCGGTGCCTGCGCCCGCCGAAGCAGCCAATGCGCCCGCCGCAGACCCCATGCGGACGGTCATCGAGAGCCGCCCCAAGGGCGCCCTGTCGGCCGTGGCCGAGAAGGTCGAGTACTGGACGCAGGAAGGCCACAAGACGCTCTACCTCGTCGTTTCGTTCCTGCCTGTCCCGCAAGCCGATGGCAACGGGACCGTGGACCGCGCGATCGAGTTCTTCATGCCGGTGGGCCAGAGCGGCGAATCGCAGCAGTGGATCACTTCCAGCATGCGGCTGCTTTCGCTCGCTGCCCGCGGCGGGTTCCTGGAGCGTGCGCTCAGCGACATGCGCAAGGTGGCGTGGGACCGCGGTCCCGTGCGGCTCGGAACGCACCTGCGGGCCGACGGCGCCCGCGTGCCGCTGTGGCACGACTCGGAGGTGGCCGCGCTGGGCTATGCGGTGCAGAACATCCTGGCGCAGCGCGCCGCCGCCGTGGCCGGGCCCATGCACCAGCAGGAGCTTCCGCTGGATGCTCCCGCCGTATCTGCCGGCCTGCCGCCCGCGATGGCCGGCCGCAAATGCCCCGAGTGCGGCGCGCACGCCGTGATCCGCAAGGATGGCTGCGACTACTGCACGCAGTGCGGGCACCTGGGCAGTTGCGGTTGATGGCGGGCGCCGGCAACCTGCGGGCTGCTGGCCGGCTCAAGGCGCGTCGGGGGTGGCGTGTGCCTGGATCAGGCGCTGCCGCAGCGCATCGGCCGTGGGGCTGAGCACGCGGTCCCTGCGCTGCAGCAAGCCCAGGGTGCGCCACAGCGCAGGCGCCGTGAGCGGCACGCCGCAGACCTGCGAATGGTCCTGCGGCAGCGCCAGCTGCGGGATCGCCGCCATGCCCAGGCCCGCCTCCACCAACGCCAGCGCGCCGGTCACATGGTTGCATTCGTACCAGGCCAGTGGCCGTTCGGGCAGCTCCGCCATGGCCTGGTCCAGCAGCAGGCGATTGCTGCTGTGGTGCGACACCGACACCAGGCGCTGCCCCGCCAGTTCCGCCCACGCGATTTCCTTGCGGTCTGCCCAGCGGTGGCTGCGGGGCATGGCCAGCACGTAGCGTTCGCGCGTCAGTGTCTCGAATCGGAGGGACGGTTCCTGGCTGCCGGTGAAGCTGAGCCCGAAATCCGCGTCTCCCCGCAGAACCGCGTCCAGCACCTGGCGGGCGTTTTCGTCGATCACGTGCACCTGCACCTCGGGCTGCGCGACGGCAAATGCGCGCAGGACGCGGGGCAGCAGGTGATTGGCCACCGATGGGATGCACGCGACGGTCACGCGTCCGCGGCGCAGCCGGGCCTGATCGCCCACGCGCTGGGCGGCCTCATCCAGGCCCGCCAGGGCGGCGCGCGCCTCGGTCAGGAATTCCTGGCCCACGGCTGCCAGTTCCACGCGCCGTGTCGTGCGGTCCAGCAGCCGGGCGCCCAGGGCCGCTTCCAGCCGCTCCACGCGCCGGCTCAAGGCCGGCGCCGACAGGCACAGGGCTTCCGCCGCCAGCCGGAAGCTGGACTTTTCGGCCGTGGCCACGAACGCCAGCAGCTCTCCCATGTCGAATTTGATGCGCTGCACGCAAGAGTCTCGCCGGAAATTGCAATTCACAGATTATTACGGCCTGCCTAGGATGCGGCTTTCTGCAGAGCCGACCCGGGTTTCGGCCGCTTCCGGAGACAACATGCAAAGACGCCCCCTGATCGTGGCTGCCGCCGTCCTGGCCAGCCTTTCCCTGGCCTCCACCGCCGCGCAGGCCCAGGACTTTCCTCCCAAGAAGCCCGTGACCATGGTGGTCGGCTTCGCCGCGGGGGGCTCGGCAGACATCGCGGCCCGCATCATCGCCAAGAAGCTGGGCGAGAACATCGGGCAGAGCGTGGTGGTGGACAACAAACCCGGAGCGGGCGGCAACCTGGCCCATGCGCAGGTGGCCAACGGCCCGGCCGACGGATCGGTGCTGCTGTTCGGCTCCATCGGGCCGCTGAGCATCTCGCCCCACTTCATGAAGGTCAGCTATGACCCGCTCAAGGACCTGGCTCCCGTCACGATGGGCGTGAGCTTCCCCAATGTGCTCGTGGTTCCGGCCAGCACCGGCATCAAGACGCTGGGTGAATTCGTGGCCAAGGCCAAGCGTGAACCCGGCAAGCTGGACTTCGCATCCACCGGCCCCGGATCGGCCGCTCATCTGGCAGGCGAACTGCTCAACGACGTGGCCAAGATCGACACGGTGCACGTGCCCTACAAGGGCGGCGCACCGGCACTGCAGGACGTACTGGGCGGGCGGCTGGCATCCTTCTACGCGGCGCCGCCGACGGCTCTGCCGCACATCGAAGCGGGCAAGCTCGTGCCGCTGGCCACCACCGGCCTGGCGCGGCCTTCGTACCTGCCCAACGTGCCCACGGTGGCCGAGACCTACCCGGGCTTCAATGCCACCAACTGGTATGCCTTCGTGGCATCGGCCAAGACGCCCAAGCCATTGCTGGACCGCTGGAATACCGAACTCGTCAAGGTGCTCAACACGCCGGAAGTGCGGGACAACCTGCTCAGGCACGGCCAGACCGCCGCGCCCGGCACCCGCGAGGAACTGGGCAGGTTCATCGCGGCCGAGTACGAGAAATGGGGCCGCATCATCCGCGAGCGCAAGATCACCGCGGACTGACGCGCCCGTGCTGCAGCACACCACGACAAGCACCAGGAGACATCGCATGCAGCCTTCCGCACCGCCTTCCGCCACTAGCGCCGCTCCGGCCCTGCGCCGCCGCTTTCTCGGAACCCTTCTGGGCACCGTCCTCGGGCTGGCCCTGGCCTGGGGCGGTCCCGCGCAGTCCGCCGCCCAAGCGGCGGAAATCCGCGTCATCACCTCCGGAGGGTTCTCCGCCGCCTACGACCAGCTGGTGCCGCTGTATGAGCAGGCCACGGGCCACAAGGTGGTCACGGCGCGGGGCGCGTCGATGGGCAATGCACCCGACTCGATCCCCAGCCGCATGGCCCGGGGCGAGCGTTTCGACGTGGTCATCCTGGCCGACACGGGCCTCGATGCGCTGACCGCCCAGGGCAAGGTCGAGGCGGGCAGCCGCGTGGACCTGGCCCGGTCGATGATCGGCATGAGCGTGCGCAAGGGCACGCCCGTGCCCGACATCGGCAGCGTGGACGCCCTCCGGCAGACGCTGCTGAACGCGAAGTCCATCGCCTATTCCGCCAGCGCCAGCGGCACCTACCTCTCGGGCGAGCTGTTCCAGCGGCTGGGTGTGGCGGAGCAGATGAAGGGCAAGGCCACCAGGATCCTCAGCGAGCGGGTGGGCGCCGTCGTGCTGCGCGGCGATGCCGAGATCGGCTTCCAGCAGGTCAGTGAATTGCTGCCCTTCAAGGAGCTGGTGTTCGTGGGCCCGTTGCCTGACGAAGTGCAGCAGCGCGTGTTCTTCTCGGCCGGCGTGGCCGTGGGCGCGCAGGAGCCCGAGGCGGCGCGCCACCTGATCCGCTTTCTGGCAGCGCCAGCGGCGGCCTCCATCGTGCGCAGCACCGGCATGGAGCCTGCCGCAGCGCGCTGAGGTGTCTGCGGCCGGGCGACTGCGGTGCGGGATGGCACAGTCCGGGCCGTGCAGTCGCCTGCGGCCCCAACGAAGCGGTGGCCGTTTCTTCGCCTGTCGTGTGAGTCGCTTCGCATGCCGCCGGCCCGGCCGTCTTTCGGGGGCCTAAAGTGGATCGACGGGCGTGCTGCGCTCCGGCATCTGGAAGGACCCTACGCATGTTCTCGAACAACGGAAAGATCGGCGCGCAGCGCTTCGTTCCCGCCGATCGGCCCCCGGCACAGGGCGACGCCCGACCGGACACCGGCACACCCGCGCCGCGCCGCGGAGGCATGCTCCAGGGCGATGCCCGACTGAGCGGGCTCACCGTGCTCCAGCAGCAACGCGCTCCGTCCGCCATGCCCGGTAACGATACGGCGGTCCACCCCATGCCGGCTTCGATGCGCCGCCAGCCGAGGGCCCCGGTACCCGCCCACCGCCATGGCCCGGCGAGCCCGGCGCCGATGTCACGCGGCGGCGAATCTCTCTTCGTCCGAACGCCGTCGGGCCCACCCCTGCACGCGTCCATCGAAGATTCCTTTTCACGTTTCTCACTGCACGGGCAGCGCAGCGGACAGCAGCCCGTGCACGGTGATCGCTATGGCTCGCCACCGGGTGCCCATCTCCGCCCTGGGCGGGGCGCCTCGGCGGAGCCCCCGTACTCACCGAGCCATTCGACATCGGTGCACCACCACGGCCAGCGTCCCTCCTGGAGTGGCGCGCCGCACCCGCCCGGGCCCTTCGGCGGGCACACGCTGGCGCCATCGGCCTCCCACTCGGAAGAAGCAGGACCGTCGCAGCGCGCGCCGCACTGGACGGACAGCCTGAAGACGCAAAGCCTGGACGACTGGTTTGCCGAGAAGGATGGCGTCCGAAACCAGCCGGGCATGCCACCGTTCGCTCTTTCGACGCCGCCGCGCAGTCCCCATGCGGACGGCGCGTGGGCTCCATCGGCGCCCCCATGGAGTCCGGAGCTTCAGGACCCGGGCGGGTCCTACGTCCCGGAACCATCAGAGCCGCACTGGACCGATGGCTTGGTCCAGGAAACGGTAGAGGACTGGCTCGCCGAGAAGGATTGGGGCCGGGATCTGTCGGGAACGGAGTCGGTGGCTGACTGGGCCCTGGAGAAGGACTGGGGCCGTGACCTGTCGGGAACCGAATCGGTAGCGGATTGGGCCGCGCAGAAGAAGTTCGGCCGTGATCTGTCCGGCACCGAATCGGTCGAGCACTTCGCTTGGCGCCAGGACGTGGGCCTGACGTATGGAGCGCCACCGCTGGGCGGGTTCCCTCCGCCGCATGTCGGCCCCCCGCTGGACGGGTTTCCTGCAGGGGGCCTGTACGCATCGCCGCCCCACTCGGCGCACCATCCCTGGCATGCGCCGGCCGCATACGGCCACAGCCGTAGTACGGTGACGCAGGCGACCGATGAGGCGGTGCGGATGATGGAGCAGACCATGCGTGCCCAGCAGTCATTCGCAGACCAGGCCCGCAACCGCTGGCGGTCCTGAGGTCGCGAACCCGGCCGGGGCTGCCATGGCGTCGGCCGGGTGCTCCTGCGCTCACTCCGGCGCCGCGTGGCACACCGCTTCGATGTTGTGCCCGTCCGGGTCGCGCACGAACGCGCCGTAGTAATGCGGGTGGTAGTGCGGCCGCACGCCCGGCGCGCCGTTGTCGGTGCCGCCCGCGGCCAGCGCCGCGGCATGGAACGCGTCCACCGCGGCGCGGTTGGCGGCGCGGAAGGCCACGTGGATGGGGGGGCGGTTCGGGCCGCCGCTGCCGATCCAGAAATCGGTCTTCGGCGGCTCGCCGAAACCGGCCATGTCGGTGCTGCCCGTCATGGCGGCGCTCACTTCCATGAGCAATCGGTAGCCGAGCGGCGCGAGCGCCTGGGCGTAGAACGCCTTGCTGGTCTCGAAGTCGGAGACGGCGATGCCGGTGTGGTCGATCATTCCAATGTCCTTTCTGGCGGGTGGGAAGGGATGCCCGGAACGGGTTTGCAGCAGTCCTATTCGCGCTACCGCAGCCCGAGCCGTGCGAGCTTCTTGATGAGCCCCACGCGCGAGATGCCCAGGCGCCGTGCGGCTTCGGACTGGTTGCCGCCGCAGGCCTGCAGCGTGTCCCGCAGCATGCGCGTTTCCAGTTCCTGGATGGCGGCGTCCAGCGCGCCCGGGGAGGGGGCCGCGCCGTGGCCCGGGGCGCTGTCCGGACCCGGTTCCGATTCCGGCTCCGGCAGCTCCTGGCTCTCGCCGCTCGCGAACCGCAGCAGGCCGGCATCGACGCGGGCCGAGCCCGGTGCAATCAGCGCGGCAGCGGATTCGACCACCGCACGCAGTTGCCGCACGTTGCCCGGCCACGCCGCCGCGGCCAGCCAGGCCTGCGCATCGGCGGTGAATGCGGCCCCCGGCGCCGCGCGGTGCAGAAAGTGCGCGGCCAGCAACGGCACATCGGCCGTCCGCTCGGCCAGCGCGGGCAGCCGCAGCACCACGCCCTTGAGCCGGTAGAACAGGTCTTCGCGAAAGGCTCCGTCGCGCGCCATGCCTTCGAGGTCGCGGTGCGTGGCAGAAACCACGCGCACGTCGGCGCGCTTCGTCTCGCGGCCGCCGACCGGCACGAACGTGCCCTCCTGCAGGAAGCGCAGCAGCTTCACCTGCATCGGCAGCGGCATCTCGCCCACTTCGTCGAGGAACAGCGTGCCGCCGTGGGCGGTTTCCAGCAGCCCGGGCTGGTCGCGGTGCGCGCCGGTGAAGCTGCCCTTGAGGTGGCCGAACAGCTCGCTCTCCAGCAACTCCGCCGAGAGTGCCCCGCAGTGGATCACGGCCATCGGGCCGGCGCTGCGGCCGCTGCACTGGTGCAGGGCGCGCGCCACCAGTTCCTTGCCGGTGCCCGTCGGGCCCAGCACCATCACGTTGACCGAGGTGCCGGCCACGCGGCGCACCATGGACCGCAACTGCTGCGCGGCCGGCGTCTGGCCGACGATGCCCAGGTCCTCGCCGGGAGCGCCGCGGGTGCGCAGCTCGCGCAGTTCGGCATCCAGCCGGGCCTTGTGCAGGGCGCGCGACACGACGAAGCGGAGCATGTCCGGGTCGATGGGCTTGGTGAGGAAATCCCAGGCGCCGCGCTCCGCGGCCCGCAGGGCCAGCGCCCGCTCCCCGTGGCCGCTGACCACGACGACCACGGCGTTGGCGAAGCGGGCGATGAGGTCCAGCCCCGCCTCGGGGTCCATGCGGGGCGGCATGGCCAGGTCCAGCAGCACGACGTGGGCGGGGTCTTCCTCGAAGGTGCGGATCGCCTCGTCCGCGTCTCCGGCGACGCTGACGCGGTGCCCCAGTTCGCGCAGGAAGGAGCTGCCGAGCCGCTGGTAGGCGGGCTCGTCGTCCACGAGCAGGATGTGTCCGATGGCAGGGCGAGTGGTCATGCGGGGTCGGGGAAGGTCAGGGTGAAGCAGGTGGACCAGGGTGGGCGCTCGGTGAGCGCCACCGAGCCCCCGTGCGCGGCCATGGTGCGGGCCACGATGGGCAGGCCCAGCCCGGTGCCCCCGGGGCTGCGCGACGCGAACGGCTGGAAGAGGCGGTCGCGCAGGTCGGCCGGCACGCCGGGGCCGTCGTCGCAGACATGCACCTGCACGCCGGCGGCGGTGCGCTCGGCATCGATGTGGACGCGTCGGCCGGCGGCGGCGGAGCGTGCGTTGGCGAGCAGGTTGGTCACGGCCTGGTCCAGCCGGGCGGGGTCGGCGGTGAGGGGGATCGGCACGCCCAGCCCGGGGCCGCGTTCCACGTCCGGCAGGTGCCGCAGCGTGTCGCGCAGCCAGGCGCTCAGGTCCATCGGCTCGGGGCGGATCTGCCAGGGGCGGGCGTAGTCCAGCAGGTCGTCCGCGAGGCGGGAGATGCGTGCGATCTGCGCCTGGATCTCCTGCCGGGTATCGGGCGCGGAGAACGCCGCGGCCATGGCGATGATGTTGAGCGGGTTGCGCACGTCGTGGGCCACGGTGGCGGCCAGCGCACCCAGCTCGGCCAGGCGCGCCTGTGTCTGGCGTTCGCGCTCGCGCTGGCCGGCGGCGGCGGCGCGCTCCACCTGCGCGGCGGCGTCGGCCAGCACCGTGCCGAACAGTTCCGCAAGGTGCTGCGGGCCGGGCGGCGCCTGCTCGAACCCCTGCAGCACGGTGCGCCAGCCGGCATCGGCAGCGCGGTGGCAGCGCAGCGCGGGCGCCTGCGGGTCGATGGCCGGGCCGCCGTCCCCCACGCGCACCTGCACCGCCAGCCCCATGCGGCCCGACAGCAGGCAGGCGGCCTCCTGCGCGAGCTGCTCCAGCGAATCGGCGGCCGAGAGCGTGCCGCGCCACCGGTGCAGGTCTTCGGCCGTGGGCGTGCCGCCGGGATAGACGATGCGCTCGGCCAGCCGCCGCGCCGGCCCGCCGAGCGACAGGCAGACGGCCGCCACCACGGCCGCCGTCACCCAGCGCGATTCGACGGGCAGCAGCAGCGACAGCGGCACCGCCAGCAGCCCCAGGCCGGTCAGCAGGGCCCAGGCCAGCGCCCTGCGAGCCCAGACGTTGGCCATGAAGACCCGGTAGCGCAGGATGCCGTACACCAGGATCACGGGGTAGGCAGGAAACGCCAGCACCTGCCAGGGGTACTGCGCGATGCCGAGCGCGGCGAAGCCGAAGCCCGAGATGCACATGAGCCCCCAGCCGCACGACACCGCCACGGCGGCGATCTGCCGGCGTTTGGTGGCCGAACGGCTGCGCCAGAAACCGCGCGCCAGCAGCAGCAGCCCGCCGGTCGCCAGGCCCGCCCAGACCAGGCTGGTGGTCCAGCCCGTGCGATTGGGCACCACCACCCATTCCAGCCCCGTGAACGCCGGAAAGTGCCGGAACTCCCCGGGCGAGCGGTTCAGCGACAGCAGCACCGCCGCCGCGGCCAGCCCGTAGATCGCGGACAGCACCCGCGGCCCGGGGCGCCAGCCCGTGAAAAGCGCGCAGAAGTGCATGAAGGCGGCCGACGTGAGCGGCACGCTGGCCAGCAGCGCCATGGCCCAGGGCGCGGTCCGGATGCCCGCCCAATTGGGCAACTCGTTGCCCACGATCCACAGCGCGACGCCGAGCAGGAACACCGACAGCAGCCGCGCGCCTTCCACCTGCCGGGCCCAGGCGAGCAACGCCGCGGAGAGCGCGAGCGTCTCGATCAATGCCAGGGCGAGTGCGATGTGGATGGCCATCGGCGGACTGTAAACGCAGTGGGCAGGCCGGTCCCGCAGCCTGTATACCGCGTTGACAGGTTGAGAAAAATATTGAATGGAATCAACGGGTTGCGGGCTGGTATGCGGTGTGCATCCAGACATGGCATGAGCACCCCATCCACCCATCCCTCCACCGGCGCCGCGGCACAACCCCATACGCTGGACCTGGCGGCCGTCCTCGGGTCCGCCGGCTGGTCGCGCCTGGCCCCCGCCGTCCGGCGCCGCTTTGCGGCCGGGCACCCGGCGGCTGTCTACGAAGGTTCCATGGCCCTGCGCTGCTCGCGGGTGGGCCGTGGTTTCGCATGGCTCGCACGCTGCCTGAAGAGCCCCCTCGCGCCGCTGTGCCGCGCGGGCGTTCCCGTCCAGGTCCGCGTGCAGGGCGATGGCCGTGGCGGGGTGGTGTGGGAGCGGCACCTGCAGGTGCCCGGCGCTCCGGTGCATGTGGTGCGGTCCACCAAGTCGCTCGGCGCGGATGGCCGGGTGCAGGAGCGCACGGACGGCGGCCTGTCGATGGTGCTGGAAGTGCGCGAGGAAGCCGGGGCCCTGGTGTTCCTGAGCCGCCGGTACTTCCTGGCCGTGGGGCCGCTGCGCCTGCCCATCCCGGCGGTGCTCACGCCGGGCACCTGCCGCGTCGAGCACCGCGACCTGGGCGCGGGCCGCTTCGCCTTCACCCTGGAAATGCGCCACCCGCTGTGGGGCTGCACCTTCCACCAGACCGGCGTGTTCGCCGACCCCGAGGAGTTTCTGCCATGACTGCCGTTTTCATCGTTCTGACCGTCCAGGCCCTGATGGGCGCCTTCGACAACCTCTGGCACCACGAATGGCAGGCGCGCCTGCCGCAGCGCGCCTCCGCGCGCCACGAACTGCTGCTGCACGCCCTGCGCGAGGCGATCTACGGCCTGCTGTTCCTCGGCTTCGCCTGGGTGCAGTGGCAGGGCGCGTGGGTGCTGCTGCCCGCCACCCTGCTGGCCGTGGAGATCGCCATCACCGCGGCGGATTTTCTGGAGGAAGACCGCAGCCGCCGCCTGCCGCCGGCCGAACGCGTGCTGCACACCTTGCTGACCGTCAGCTACGGCGTGCTGGTGGGCGTGATCGCGCCGCTGTTCGCCGCGCAGGCCGCGCTGCCCACCGCCGTGGGGGTGGCCGGGCACGGCGCGTGGTCGCTGCTCTTCACCCTGGCGGGCACCGTGGTGCTGGCCTGGAGCGTGCGCAACGCGCTGGCCGTCCACCGGCTGCGCGGCGTGGCGCGGGCCGAGGCCGCAGCGTCTGTCACGCCGCCACCGCTGGCCCGGGGGCCCGCGGTCCTGGTGACCGGTGGCACGGGATTCGTCGGCTCGGCGCTGGTGCAACGGCTGCGGCAGGAAGGCCACCGCGTGATCGTGGCCACGCGCGATCCGCTGCAGGCGCGCGCGGCCTTCGGGCCGGGCGTCTGGGCCGTGGACCGGCTGGACGACATCCCCCCCGAGACCGCCATCGCTGCCGTGGTGCACCTGGCCGGCGCGCCCATCCTGGGCCTGCCCTGGTCCCCGCGCCGCCGCCGGCAGCTGGTGGACAGCCGGGTGGAGACCGCCCGGGCGCTGCGGGACCTCATCGCGCGGCTGCACCGGCGTCCCCAGGTGCTGGTCGGGGCATCCGCGGTGGGGTTCTACGGCGTGCCGGAGGGTGGCGCTGTCCTGCGCGAGGGCCATGCCCCCCAGCCCGGGCGCTTCCAGTCGGACCTGTGCGCGCGCATCGAGCAGGAGGCCTTGCGCGCCGAGGCACTGGGCGTGCGCGTGGTCTGCCTGCGGCTGGGAATCGTGCTGGGTGCGGACGGAGGCGCCTACCCGGCACAGGCCCTGGCCGCGCGCTGGGGCCTGGGG
Organism: Acidovorax sp. NCPPB 4044; assembly: GCF_028069655.1. Taxonomy (NCBI): domain Bacteria; kingdom Pseudomonadati; phylum Pseudomonadota; class Betaproteobacteria; order Burkholderiales; family Comamonadaceae; genus Acidovorax; species Acidovorax sp. NCPPB 4044. The sequence continues at coordinate 4,122,336 of NZ_JAMCOS010000001.1, read as the reverse complement.
GCCGTGCTGGGCCACGGCCGCCAGCCGGTGCCGTGGATCCACCGCGACGACGCGGTGGGGCTCATCCTCCATGCGTGCCGGCAGCCGCGGCTGTCGGGCGCGGTGAACGCCGTGGCGCCGGTGGTGCCGTCGCAGCGCGCCTTCGCCGCGGCGCTGGCCGCCTCGTTCGGCCGGGGGCTCCGCCTGCGGCTGCCCGCCTGGCTGCTGCGCGCGGCCCTGGGCGAGATGTCGGAGCTGCTCCTGTGCGGCCAGCGCGCGGTGCCGGTGCGCGCCGCCGCCAGCGGTTACGTCTTCCGCCACCCCACGCTGGAGGGGGCTTTCCGGGCGCTGGCGCGGCCCGCGGCGGCCGCGGCAACCGTCGGCTCCGCTCCGGCGCCGGAGGCGCCCGCGGGCGTGGCGGCGCAGTCCTTGCCGCAGGTCAATGGAGGTGGCAGGGTTTCCCGCAGCGCAGCGATGGCGTGTAGAGACAATCCCGGCACCCCCTTCGCTTCCTGAGCGCCCGCCGATGACCCCCTCCGCCGTTCCGTTCCCGCCCCGCCGTTCGGGCAACCCCGAGGCCGTTCCCGGCCTGCGCAGCCCGGCGGCCGGCTTCGACCAGCCGTTCGAGATGCTGCATGCCTGCCACGAGCGCGTGCAGCGCACGCTGGGGCTGCTGGAGCGGCTGTGCGAACACCTGCGCACGCGCGGCTGCGACGCCATGGCCCGCGAAGCCGCGCGCGACGTGCTGCGCTATTTCGACATCGCCGCGCCGCTGCACCATGAGGATGAAGAGCTGCACATCTTCCCGCCGCTGCTCGCCGCAGGCAGCGCGGAAACCGTGGCGCTGGTGCGGGCGCTGCAGGCCGACCATGCCGCCATGGCCGCGCAGTGGGCGGCAGCCCGAACGCCGCTGGCGGCGTTCGCTGAGGGGGCGGCAACGGCCCTGGCGCCCGCGCAGGAGGCGGCCCTGGAGTCCTTCGCCCACCTGTACGCCGGACACATCCGCCGCGAAGAAGACGCCGCCTATCCCATGGCCCGGGCCTTGTTGCCGCCCGAGGCGCAGGCGCCGATGGGGCAGGAGATGGCGCGCCGCAGGGGTGCGGCCTGACGCTATTAAATATGTAGCAAACTATTCAATGAATTAGGCGGCATGGAGGCCCTTTGGCTTGATGCCGTTGCGGTTCGGCGGGGCAGGGGGCGCGCGATGGGAGCGCGCAGCCTGGCCGGCTTCGCGGCCAACGCTGCACGGCACGGGGCGCAGGGACACGGGGCGCAGATATAGTGCGCGGCACGCCAGGTGAGCGGCCCTCCCATGCGCCCCTCCGGCATCGGGCTGAAACCATACCTATAACAACCATGGAATCGAAGAAAACCCCGTTCCCGTCCGTGCCGCAGGCGGCGGTGCTGCTGCTGTTCGGCTTTCTGCTGAGGCACCTGATCGACCTGGCCCTCTACGATGCCCGCCGGGTCCTCGGATTGACGAACGAGCAGATCACGGCCATGGGGCTGCTGCTGTCCAACGGAATCCTGATCGCCTTGCTGGCGCATTTTCTCGGGCTGGGTTACCGGGACATCGCGCACCCGGCCAAGGCCTCTCCCGCAGCGACCTTCATGCTGCTGGTGCCACCGATTCTTCTGCTGCTGCCCCTGGTGCTGCTGCTCGATGGGGTGCTCAACGCCATCCTCGCGGCATTGCTGCCCCTGTCGTCTTGGGAGCAGCAGGCCTTCGAGAGCATGCTCGCGCCCACCCTGGCGTCGGTGATCGCAACCTGCGTGCTGGCCCCGCTCTTCGAGGAAATGCTGTTCCGCGGCATCTTGCTCAGGGCCTTTCTTGCCCGGTATCCGCGGGGCCTGGCGATCGGCTATTCGGCGCTGTACTTCGGTGCAGTCCACATGAACGTCTACCAGTTCTTCCTCGCCTTCTTCATGGGCCTGCTGCTGGGGTGGATCTACGAGCGCGCGCGCTCGCTCATCCCCTGCATCGCCCTGCATGCCGCCGTCAACGCGTCCATGGTGGCCATCAGCGCGATGGATGACCCCGCCTCGGCGCTGGGGCTGGTGTCTGCCTCCGCTTCCACATGGGCCGTCGCCGTGGCAGCTGCCATGGCCGCGGCCGCCGCCGGAGCCGCGGCGCTCCATTACCTGCTGCCCCGCCAGGCGGGCATTCGCGGCACCGACGTGGCTTGATCGGGCACGTCATGCCGCTCCGAGCCGGGTGGCTGCAGTGCCGCCGGCTGCGGCCCGGAGGCCGCGCTGCGCCGGCCATGAAAAAACGCACCCAGGGGTGCGTTTTTTGGTTTCGGTGGTGCGGCGCCCTGGGGCGCCAGGCCGGCAGGTCAGTGCACGACCACCGGGTTCTGCGCGAGTCCCACGTACCCGTCGAGCGTGTCGTCCACCTCTTCCTGGGTGGGGGTGTCGCGCTGCCACGCGAGGATCTGCTGCTGGAACATCTCGGCCCAGGATCCGTCGAGGTAGACCTCCTTGCCCGAGCGCTTGTCGACGATCTCGAAGCCGTGCCGCACCAGCTGGTGTGCCGGCGGCACGCCGATGGGCGCCTCGGCTTCGCTGGTGTCGGGCTGCATGTGGACCACCGCGAAGGAGTCTGAGTCGTAAAGCATGTGCATGGTGTTCCCCTGTCGATTCGGTGTTTCTACGGTCAGATGGCCACCCGGGTCGCAAAGTTCAAGACCCGGCCCATGCATCCTGCGTGCCAGCCCGGGGCTGGACCGCATGCTCCGGATGCGTGGGACCAGTATTTCATGAAAAGACGGGCCTCGCCGGCCCAGGGGTGAAGTCAGGCCGGCGTCCCACGAAGCTGTGGGTGAAACCGCACATTGCTCCGGCGCGCCGGCCGTCCGGGCCCGCCAGCAGCGCGCCCTGCGGCGATGGCCTTCCGCAGCGCGGCCCGTGCCTTGGGCAAGCGAATGGCCTTGCGGATCAAGGGTTTTCGCGGCCCGCGAGGCGCAGGTCCACGTAGTCGCCGTTGGACTGGGTGATGCGGATGCGTGCGGGCAGGAAGCCCAGCGACGGGGCCAGCCACAGTTCGGCCTTCTGGTCGTAGTCGCGGCGGGGCAGGCGCTGCAGCCGCAATGCGGGCGTGGGGCCGATGGGCAGGTCCAGGGTGTCGGTGCCCTCGATGGTGAAGGTCCAGCGGTCGGCATTGCGCGCACCGACGGTGGTGAGCGTGATGTGCGTGCCATCGGGATAGCGCTCGGGCGCGGCGGACAGCAGCGCGCCGAGCTGGATGAACACGCTGAGCCGGTCCTGCGCCCCCGCGGCGATGGCGGCCGGCGGCGTGTTCGCGCTGAAGGTGGCGCGGCCCGCACCGAAATCGAAATGCGCCGCCTGCTCGCTGCGGGCCTTGTCGCCGAAGCGCTCGGGCTGCAGGCCCGTGGGCGTGACGAGGCCGGTGCTGGTCTGCGAGCGCGAGCCGATCAGAAAGGCCTTGACCTCCTGCCGCGCCTCGTAGCGGGCGCCGTCGTGCCGCCAGGCCAGGGAGGCGCTGGCGCGGTAGTCGAATTTCTTGGCCTGCCCGCTCACGTCGAACGTGAGCCGCACGGGCGCAGGCAGGCGCACGGGCGGCGGCGTGGTGTCGGCCGCGGCGGCCGTGCCGCCGGGGGGGCGGATGTCCACGCCGGCCGAGCGCAGGTCGTCGGGCTGGCTGGCGGCGGGCTCGGGGGGCGTGGCCGGGGCACTGGCCACCGCCGATGCCGCCTGCGCCGCTGCCTGGGCTGCCGCCGCCGCCGCGATGGACGCGCTGGGCACCGGCTCCTCGGGCGCGGGCGCGGCGGCGGCCATCGCCGGAGCGTCGGCATCGCCCGCCGGGGCCGCATCCGCCGTGGAGGCCGGCATGGGCTGCGGCTCGTCGGGCGGGGCGGGCGCGGGCGCGGGCGTGGGCGCGGGCGATGGCGCCGGTGGCGGACGGGGTTGGCGGACCGGCGCAGGGCGCTTGCGCGGCGGGGGCGCGGGCTTCGCCGCGGGTGCGGCAGGTGCTGCGGGCGCAGCCGCAGGCTCGGCGGGCGGCGGTGGCGGCGGTGCCTCGGGCACCACCATGCGGGTGTGGAAGGCCATGCGCTCGGGCGTGCCGCGGCCGGTGCCTCCGCTCCAGTGGGGCAGGCCCAGCAATGCCAGGGCGTGCAGGGCGATCACCAGGGCGGTGAGCACCGCCAGGGCACGGCGCGGCATCAGCGGCACCCTCCGGCCCGGAAGGGGGCGTGGCCTGCGCCAGGGCAGGCGGCAACGGGCTGCGTCATGCCAGCTTCCTCACTCCGGCTTCATGCCTGGCCGTATCCCAGGTCGGTGGAGAGCCGGTCGGCCATGGCGCGCAGGGGCGCATCGATCGCGCCGCCCCAGCCCGGGTCGAAGGTGGCGACCGAGCCCAGCGTGGTCACGCCCAGCGCGAGGTGCCCGTCGGCATCGAAGACCGGCGCGCAGAAGGCCACGATGCCGGGCAGCAGCGTGTCCACCACGCGCGCGGAGCCGCGCTCGCGCACCTCGGCCAGCATCGCCTGCAGGGCCGCGGGGTCGGTGGGGATGTCCTTGCGGCCGCGGCGCAGGGCCTCGGCCGTTTCGTCCTCGATGAGCGCGGCCGTCACGTCGGGCGCCAGGTGGGCCGCGAAGCAGCGGCCGGTGGCGGAGCTGAGCAGCGGCATCACGTCGCCGAGCCGCAGGTTGGCGGTGACGGACTGGTGCGATTCCTCCCAGTGCACGATGGTGGGCCCCCGGTTGCCCCAGACGGCCACGGCCAGGGTCTGCTGGATGTCTTCCATGAGGCCGGGCAACCGCTCGCGGGCCAGCCGGACGGCGTCCAGCCGGGCCAGCGACGCCAGCCCCAGCTTGAGCGCGGCGGGGCCCAGGTCATAGCGGGCGGTGCGCGCGTCCTGCGCCACGAGGCCCATGCGCTGGAAGCTCACCAGATAGCGGTGCGCCTTGGCGGCGCTCATGCCGGCGGCCGCGGCCAGGTCCTTGAGCATCAAGGGGCCCCGGCTGCGCGTGAGGCCGTCGAGCAGCGAGAAGCCGACCTCCACCGATTGAATGCCCGCCCGTTCCTTGTCCATCTGCAATAGAATTCCTGGAGTTTTGTTTAGTTAAATCAATTTAACCATTCGTAATTCGTGCCAGGCGGCCTGCCGGCGCGGTTCGGAGACAAAGAGGTCTGAGCCCATGAAACTCGCCACCTACAAGGATGGTTCCCGCGACGGCCAGCTGGTCGTCGTCTCCCGCGACCTGGGCACGGCCCATTATGCGACCGGCATTGCGAGCCGCCTGCAGCAGGTGCTGGACGACTGGGGCTTCCTCGCGCCGCAGCTGCAGGACCTCTACGACCAGCTCAACGCCGGCCGCGCGCCGCATGCCTTCCCCTTCGAGCCCGAGCGCTGCATGGCCCCGCTGCCCCGTGCCTACCAGTGGGCGGATGGCTCTGCCTACATCAACCACGTCGAACTGGTTCGAAAGGCGCGCAACTCCGAGGTGCCCGAGAGCTTCTACACCGACCCGCTCATGTACCAGGGCGGCAGCGACGACTTCCTGGGCCCCCGCGACGACGTGGTGGTGCCCAGCGAGGCCATGGGCATCGACTTCGAGGCCGAGATCGCCGTCATCACCGGCGACGTGAAGATGGGCACCACGCCCGAGCAGGCGCTGGACGGCATCCGCCTGGTGATGATCGCCAACGACGTTTCCCTGCGCAACCTGATCCCGGCGGAGCTGGCCAAGGGCTTCGGCTTCTTCCAGTCCAAGCCCGCCACCGCGTTCAGCCCCGTGGCCGTGACGCTCGACGAGCTGGGCGATGCCTGGAGCGGCGGCCGCGTGAACCTCACGCTGCAGTCCACCTGGAACGGCCGCAAGGTCGGCATGTGCGATGCCGGGCCCGAGATGACCTTCCACTTCGGCCAGCTCATCGCCCACATCTGCAAGACCCGCAACGTGCGCGCCGGCTCCATCGTGGGCAGCGGCACGGTGAGCAACAAGGGCGTGGAGCAGAACGGCCGGACCGAATGGCCCAAGGGCTACAGCTGCATCGCCGAGAAGCGCTGCATCGAGACGATCCAGGACGGAAAGCCCTCCACCGAATTCATGCAGTTCGGCGACACCATCCGCATCGAGATGAAGAACAAGGCCGGCCAGAGCCTCTTCGGCGCGATCGACCAGACCATCGCGAGCCCCGCGGGGTGAGGGCCATGGTGCGTGCTGCCGTCCTGGGCCGCCGGGCCGCGGCCTGCCTGTGGGTCCTGGCCGTTCCCGTGCTCGCCCAGCCGGCGCCGGCCCCCGCCGCTCCCGCATCCCCGCCGGCGCTGGAGCGCGCGGACTGTCCGCCCGTCGCGACGCCGATCGACCCCGCCGCCATCCCGCAGGCCCTGCGCGAGGCGCGCGACCACGGGCTGCTGTGGCGCGTGGAGCAGGGCGGCCGCACGAGCTGGCTCTACGGCACGGTGCACGCCGCGCGCCGCGACTGGATGCTGCCCGGCCCCACGGTGCTCGCCGCCGTGCAGGGCAGCGACCGCATCGCGCTGGAGCTGGACCTGCTCGACCCCGCCGTGGGCGCGGCGCTGCAGGCGGCGATGCGCAACCCGCCCGGTGCCGCACCGCTGCCGCCCGACCTGGCGCGCCGGCTCGCGGCGCAGATCGACGCCGCCTGCGCCGATCCGGGCCTGGCCGCGCTGCGGCCCGAGCTGCAGGTGGCCTCGCTCGTGGTGATGGCCGCGCGGCGCGATGGCATCGACCCGGCCTATGGCATCGACCTGGTGCTGGCGGGCATGGCGCGCGGACTGCGCAAGCCCGTGGTGTCGCTCGAATCGGTCGAGCTGCAGGTGCGCGCGCTGGCTTCCGACGATCCGCGCGAGACCGCCGCGGCCGTGGCCTCGGGCCTGGAGCAGCTGGAGAGCAGCGCCGCCCGCGACGCCCTGACCACGCTGGCCCGCGCCTGGGCCGATGGCCGCGCGAACCTGCTGGAGAGCTACGGGCAGTGGTGCGACTGCCTGCATACCCCCGAAGAGCGCGAAGGTTTCGAGCGGCTCGTGGTGGGCCGCAACCCGGGACTGGCGCGCTCCATCGCGGCCCAGCACCGCGCCGGCCACCGCGTGTTCGCGGCCGTGGGCGCGCTGCACATGGTCGGGCCGCAGGGCCTGCCGGCATTGCTGGCGCGGCAGGGCTTCCGGGTCGAGCGGGTGCAGTGGCCCGCCAGCCCGGCTGCCGCGCCCGCGCGTGGCGCCCCGCCGTCCCGTTGAAGAACACCCGGCCGGGCGCCTGTGGCGCCCGTGCCTGCCCTGCCGGCCCCGGTGGCGCCGGCAGGGTGCCGACACGATCGACCACCCCATAACGACCATCCCACAAGGAGACAACCCATGCACCGCAGAACCCTGCTGGGCAGCGCCGCCGCCGCGGCCGCCCTGGCCACCCATCCCTTCGCGCGCGCCCAGTCCGATTACCCGAACCAGCCCATCCGCTGGGTCGTGCCGTACCCGGCCGGCGGCGGCACCGATGTGCTCGCGCGCACGGTGGCCGAGGCGCTGCGCGCGCCGCTGGGCCAGCAGATCGTGGTGGACAACCGCCCGGGCGCCTCCACCAACATCGGCGCGCAGCTGGTTGCCACCGCCAGGGCCGACGGCTACACGCTGATGTCGGCCGACAACGCCCTGCTGGCCTACAACGAGCATCTGTTCTCCAAGCTGCCCTTCAGCCCGGAGAAGGATTTCACGTACATCGGCGGCCTGTCGCGCTTTCCGCTCGCGCTGGTGGTGCACCCGGGGTTCGAAGCGCGCACGTTCAAGGATTTCCTGGCCTATGCGCGCGCCAACCCCGGCAAGCTCAACTACGCCTCGCCGGGCAACGGATCGCCGCACCACCTCGCGATGGAGATGTTCAAGAACCGCACCAAGACCTTCCTCACGCACATCCCGTACCGCGGCGCCGCGCCCGCGCTGCAGGACGTGATGGGCGGGCAGGTGCCGTGCATGTTCCTCGACCTGGCCGCGGGCCTGCCGGTCATCCAGGCGGGCAAGGTGCGGGCGCTGGCGATCGGCTCGGCCCGGCGCGTGCCCAACCTGCCCGATGTGCCCACGCTGGCCGAGCTGGGCGTGGCCGATGCCGAGGTCTACGCCTTCCAGGGCGTGCTCGGCCCGGCCGGCCTGCCGCCTGCGATCGCCAGCCGCCTCAACACGGAGATCAACAAGGCGCTGGCCAGCCCGCCCGTGATCAAGCGTATGCAGGATTTCGGCATGGAGGCGCTGCCCGGCACGCCCGAGCAGTTCCGCACCCTGGCGCGCAACGAGGCGCGGCGCTGGGGCGCGATCATCCAGGCGGCCGGCGTGAAGCTGGACTGACGGCGCGGTCCTGCGGAAGAGGGCCGGGCCGGGCAGGGTGCCGGTGCCCGGCCTCTGGGGCGCAAGGGGATCACGGCCGCGTCCTACCGCCGCGCGCGCGTGGGGTTGCCACACTGCCGGGCTGCCCGCGCGGCCGCAGCGGCCCGCGCATCCGCCCACCCTCCTGCAGGAAACCGACATGCCCGCAAACTCCACCCCTCCCCGCATCCTCCTCGTCCTGACCTCGCACGACCGTCTGGGCGACACCGGCAAGAAGACCGGCTTCTGGCTCGAAGAGTTCGCCGCCCCGTACTACGTGTTCAAGGACGCCGGCGCGCAGCTCACGCTGGCCTCCCCGCTGGGCGGCCAGCCGCCGCTGGACCCCAAGAGCGACGACGAGGACGCCCAGACCGATGCCACGCGCCGCTTCAAGGCCGACGCCGATGCCCAGAAGGCGCTGGCCTCCACCGTGCGGCTGGACAGCGTCCAGGCGGGCGATTTCGACGCCGTGTTCTACCCCGGCGGCCACGGCCCGCTGTGGGACCTGGCGGAAGACGCGCAGTCCATCGCGCTGATCGAGCAGACCTTCGCGGCCGGCCGGCCCCTGGCGCTCGTGTGCCATGCGCCCGGCGCGCTGCGCCGCACCAAGGCCCCGGGCGGCGAGCCGCTGGTGAGCGGCCGCCGTGTGACGGGCTTCACCAACAGCGAGGAAGAGGGCGTGCAGCTCACGGCCGTGGTGCCGTTCCTCGTGGAAGACGTGCTCAAGGAAAACGGCGGCCACTACGAGCGCGGCGCGGACTGGGCGCCCCACGTGGTCACAGACGGCACGCTGGTGACCGGGCAGAACCCGGCGTCTTCCGAGCCGGCCGCGAAGGCGCTGCTGGCCCTGCTGAAGTGATGCATCCGTGCGGCCTGGAGAGATTGGGAGTCTTTTGTGCTCCATGCCGCCGTATCCATTAAAAAGATTGCTATATAAATAATAGCAAGCGCTGGCCTGCCGCTACACGGGCAGGATGCCCGGCAGCAGCGGACGCGCGAGCCGCTCGCGCCACCACTGCAGCGCGCGGCCGCGGCCCTCGGGCTTCCAGGCGAGCCAGAAGGTTTCTTCGGGCCGGGGCTCCTCCACCGCGCATTCCACGAGCAGCCCGCGCGCCAGTTCGCCGTGCACGCTGGCGCGCGGCACGAAGCCGTGGCCCAGGCCGTCCACCTGGCAGGCGATCTTGGCCGCCATCGAGGGCACGGTGATGCGGTGCTGCCCCACGTTCAGGCCCACGGTGCGGTCGCCCAGCGCGCGGGCGCCGTCGCCCACCACGATGGCGGTGTGCTCCAGCAGTTCGCTGCGCGCCAGCGGCCGGCCCGGGCGGGCCAGCGGGTGCGTGGGCGCCACGCAGAAGACGAATTCCAGGCTGCCCACGGCCACCGCCTTGTAGCCGCCGCCCGAAGGGCCTTCGCCGGCCGCCACCACGATGTCGGCGCGCCCGTCACGCAGCGCCTCCCAGGTGCCGGTGAGCGCCTCGCAGCCGATGCGCAGGCGCGTGCCGCACTGGAGCGCCTCGAACGCGCGGATGTCTTCGGAGAACGCGCTCGTGGGAATCAGCGAGTCGTGCACCAGCCGCAGCTCGGTCTCGAAACCCGTCGCCACCTGCCGCAGCCTCGATTCGAGCTGCCGCGCGGCGGCCAGCAGCCAGCGCCCCTCCTTGAGCATCTCCTGCCCGGCGGGCGTGAGGGCCACGCGGGGGCCGTTGCGCGTGAAAAGCGCGATGCCCAGCTGCTCTTCGAGCTTGGCGACCGCATAGGAGATGGTGGACGGCACCTTGTGCAACTGTTCCGAGGCCCCCGCGAACGAGCCGTGGCGGGCGATGGCGTCCACCAGTTCGATGGCTTCCAGGGAGAGTCTGAGCATGGGTTTCGTGTCCTTGATTCCGATCATCGAAATTATCGATGATGGATGCTGAAACGTTTCAACCTGACGGGCATCAAGGCGGCCGACACTTTCTCCATCGACGCACTGAAAGCGACGGGCCCGCCGGGGAAATGTCGGGGAAGGCCTGCCGGAAGACAGTGTGAATTCCATCGAAAGTCAATGAAAGGAAACGCACCATGCTCGACATCCGCAAGGCTTCCCAGCGCGGCAACGCCAACCACGGCTGGCTCCAGTCCCGCCATACCTTCTCGTTCGGCCATTACCACGATCCGGCGCAGCAGGGCTTCTCGGACCTGCTGGTGATCAACGACGACCGCGTGGCCCCGGGCCAGGGTTTCGGCACCCATCCGCACCGCGACATGGAGATCTTCTCGTACGTGCTGGAAGGCGCGCTCGAGCACAAGGACTCCATGGGCACGGGCTCGGTGATCCGCCCCGGCGACGTGCAGATGATGAGCGCCGGCACCGGCGTGCGCCACAGCGAGTTCAACCCCTCCGGCGACGAGCCCGTGCATTTCCTGCAGATCTGGATCGTGCCCGGCCTGCGCGGCGCCGAGCCCCGCTACCAGCAGCGCCACTTCACCGATGCCGAGAAGCGCGGCCGGCTGCGGCTGATCATCTCGCCCGAGGGCCAGGAAGAGTCCCTGGGCGTGCACCAGGACGCCCGTGTCTATGCGGGGCTGTTCGACGGCGCCGGTGAGTCCGCCACGCTGGACGTGGGCCCCGACCGCAACGTCTATGTGCACGTGGCCCGCGGCAGCGTCGAGGTGAACGGCGAGCGCCTCTCGGAAGGCGACGGCGCCCGGGTCCGGCAGGCCGGCCCGCTCACGTTCTCGGCCGGCGAAGGCGCCGAAGTGCTGGTGTTCGACCTGCGGCCCCAGGAACTGCCCGCGATGCCGCACTGAGCGCCGCTGCGCCCCTGCCCACCCACCTTCTTCTTTTTTGTTTTTTCACCGATCCAGGAGCCTTGCCATGAACCACGCCACCACCGCCATCGCCCGCCCCGTCGCTGCCGCCACGCCCGGCGCCACGCTGCTGAACCCGAAGGACCACACGCTGATCATGATCGACTTCCAGTCGCAGATGGCCTTCGCCACGCACTCGATCGACGCCATCACGCTGCGCTCCAACGCCGGCCTGGTGGCCAGCGCGGCGGCCGGCTTCGGCGTGGACACGGTCCTCACCACGGTGGCCGAGAAGAGCTTCAGCGGCCCGATGTTCGAGGAAGTGACGGCGCCGTTCCCCGGCCAGGCGCTGCTGGACCGCACGTCGATGAACACCTGGGAAGACGAGGCCGTCATCGCCCGGGTGAACGAGATCGGCAAGCCCCGCATCGTGCTGGCGGGCCTGTGGACCAGCGTGTGCATCGTCGGCCCGGCCCTCTCGGCGCTGGACCAGGGCTTCGAGGTGTACGTGATCGCCGACGCCAGTGGCGACATCTCGGCCGAGGCCCACAACCGTGCCATGGAGCGCATGGTGCAGGCCGGCGCCCGCCCGATCACCGCGCTGCAGTACCTGCTGGAGCTGCAGCGCGACTGGGCCCGCGGCGAAACGTACGACATGACGACCGGCATCGCGAAGCAGTTCGGCGGCGGCTACGGGCTGGGCATCACCTACGCGAAGAGCATGTTCAACGCCCACGAAGGTTGAAAAAAGGGCGCGCCAGCCTGCTGCGCGGCCGAATCCCTCACCTGCGGTCCTCACCGTACCCGAGTACGGTTGCGGTCCTCAATGCAGGCTTCGGCCGCTCGCGACGGCTGTCGCACCCTTTTTTTGCGCTCTGCATCGCCGAAAAATTCTGAACACCATGACTCCATCCGCCCCCACCCCCGACCTCATCCTGCACAACGGCCGCTTCACCACGCTGGACCGCGCCAACCCCACGGCCAGCGCCGTGGCCATCGCGCAGGGACGCTTCACCCGGGTCGGCAGCGATCGCGAGGTGATGGCGCTGGCCGGGCCGGGCACGCGGGCGATCGACCTGGGCGGGCGCAGCGTGCTGCCGGGGCTGATCGACAACCACCTGCACATCATCCGGGGCGGCCTCCATTTCAATCTGGAACTGCGCTGGGACGGCGTGAAGAGCCTGGCCGATGCGATGGGCATGCTCCAGCGGCAGGTGGCCATCACGCCCGCGCCGCAGTGGGTGCGCGTGGTGGGCGGGTTCACCGAGCACCAGTTCCACGAGAAGCGGCTGCCCACCATCGCCGAGCTGAACGCGGTGGCGCCCGATACGCCCGTGTTCATCCTGCACCTGTACGACCGTGCGCTGCTCAATGGCGCCGCGCTGCGTGCCGTGGGCTATGGCCGCGACACGCCCGCACCGCCGGGCGGCGAGATCGTGCGCGACGCTGCCGGCAACCCGACGGGCCTGCTGCTGGCCAAGCCCAATGCGTCCATCCTCTACGCCACGCTGGCCAAGGGCCCGAAGCTGCCGCACGACTACCAGGTGAACTCCACGCGGCACTTCATGCGTGAACTCAACCGCCTGGGGGTGACGGGTGCCATCGATGCGGGCGGGGGCTTCCAGAACTACCCGGATGACTACCAGGTGATCCAGGAACTGGCGGATGCCGGCCAGCTCACGATCCGCCTGGCCTACAACCTCTTCACGCAAAAGCCCCGGCAGGAGAAGGAAGACTTCCTGAACTGGACGGCCACGTCGCAATACAAGCAGGGCACCGACTACTTCCGCCACAACGGCGCGGGCGAGATGCTGGTGTTCTCGGCCGCCGATTTCGAGGACTTCCGCCAGCCGCGCCCCGACATGGCGCCCGAGATGGAAGGTGACCTGGAGGAAGTGGTGCGCATCCTGGCGCAGAACCGCTGGCCCTGGCGCATGCACGCCACCTACGACGAGACCATCGAGCGCGCGCTGGACGTGTTCGAGAAGGTCGACGCGGACACGCCGCTCGCCGGCCTGAACTGGTTCTTCGACCATGCGGAAACCATTTCCGGGAAGTCCATCGACCGCATCGCCGCGCTGGGCGGCGGCGTGGCCGTGCAGCACCGCATGGCCTACCAGGGCGAGTATTTCGCCCAGCGCTACGGCGCGGCCGCCGCCGCTGCCACACCCCCGGTCAAGCGCATGCTGGAGAAGGGCGTGAACGTCTCCGCCGGCACCGACGCCACCCGCGTGGCCAGCTACAACCCGTGGGTGTCGCTGTCGTGGCTGGTCACCGGCAGGACCGTGGGCGGCTTGCAGCTCACGCCGCAGCGCAATTGCCTGGATCGCGATGCCGCGCTGCGCATGTGGACCGAGAACGTCACCTGGTTCAGCAACGAAGTGGGCAAGAAGGGCCGCATCCAGGCGGGCCAGTTGGCCGACCTCGTCGTGCCCGACCGCGATTTCTTCGCCTGCCCCGAGTCCGACATCGCGGACACCACGGCGCTGCTCACCGTGGTGGGCGGCAAGGTGGTCTACGGCGCAGGCGATTTCGCGCGCTGGGACGAGGCTGCGCCGCCGCCGGCCATGCCCGACTGGTCGCCCGTGCGCACCTTCGGCGGCTATGCCGGCTGGGGCGGGCAGGACGGCGCACCCCTGCAGGCCGTGGTGCGCAACGCGGCGGCGGCGTGCGCCTGCGCCAACGACTGCAACGTGCACGGCCACCGGCACGCCACGGCCTGGAGCAACCGGCTGCCCGTGGCCGACCTGAAAAGCTTCTGGGGCGCCCTGGGCTGCGCCTGCTGGGCGGTCTGAGCATGGACCGCAAGACCCACGCCGCGCCCGGCAGCTTCGCGCCGCTCGCCATTCCCGTCTTCGCCGTGCTGTGGGCCGCCACGGTGCTGGGCAACATCGGCAGCTTCATGCGCGACGTGGCCAGCGCCTGGATGGTGACCGAGCTTTCCTCCAGCCCCACCGCCGTGGCGCTGATCCAGACGGCGGCCACGCTGCCGGTCTTCCTGCTGGCGATTCCCGCGGGCGTGCTCTCCGACATCCTGGACCGCCGCCGCTTCCTGATCGGCGTGCAGGTGCTGCTGGGCGCCGTGAGCGGAACGCTGCTGGTGCTGGCCCAGGCCCAGTCGCTCACCGTGGAATGGCTGGTGGCGCTGACCTTCGTGGGCGGCATCGGCGCTGCGCTCATGGGGCCGACCTGGCAATCCATCGTGCCCGAGCTGGTGCCGCGCAGCGAGCTCAAAGGCGCCGTGGCGCTCAACTCGCTGGGCATCAACATCGCGCGTGCCATCGGCCCGGCCGCGGGCGGCCTGCTGCTGGCGAGCTTCGGCGCCGCGGCGGCCTATGGCCTCGATGTGCTGAGCTACGTGTTCGTGATCGCCGCGCTGATCTGGTGGAAACGACCGAAGGCCGAGGCCACCGGCCTGGACGAGCAGTTCTTCAGCGCCTTCCGGGCCGGCGTGCGCTATGCCCGCGCCAGCCGCGAACTGCACGTGGTGCTGATGCGCGCCGCGGTGTTCTTTCTCTTCGCCAGTTCGGTCTGGGCGCTGCTGCCGCTGGTGGCGCGGCGCATGCTGGGCGGCTCGGCCGGCTTCTACGGCGTGATGCTGGGCGCCGTGGGCGCGGGCGCCATCCTGGGCGCCATGCTGCTGCCCACGCTGCGCCGGCGGCTCGATACCGACGGACTGGTGCTGCTGGCCTCGCTGGTCACCGCGGCCGTGATGGGCGTGCTCACGCTGGCGCCGCCCCGGTGGGCCGCGGTGCTGCTCATGCTGGTGTTGGGACTCGGCTGGATCGTCGCGCTCACCACGCTCAACGGCGTGGCCCAGGCGGTGCTGCCCAATTGGGTGCGAGGGCGCGGCCTGGCGATCTACCTCATGGTGTTCAACGGGGCCATGGCGGCGGGCAGCCTGGGCTGGGGCCTGATCGCGGGCCAGGCAGGCCTGCCGGCCACGCTGCTCATGGGCGCCTGCGGGCTCGTGGCGAGCGCCGCCGTCTTCCACCGCGTGAAGCTGCCTGCGGGCGAGGCCGACCTGCAGCCCTCCGACCACTGGCCCGAGCCGCTGCTTTCCGAGCCCGTGGCACACGACCGCGGCCCGGTGATGGTGCAGGTCGAATACCGCGTGCGCCTCCAGGACCGTGCCGCCTTCCTCCAGGCCATGGAGCACGTGGCCCGCGCGCGCCGGCAGGGCGGAGCCTATGCCTGGGGCATCACCGAGCACACGGGCGAGCCCGAGCGGCTGCTGGAATGGTTCCTCGTCGAATCGTGGGCCGAGCACCTGCGCCAGCACCACCGCGTCTCACGCGCCGATGCCGACCAGCAGGCCGAAGCCCAGCGCTTCCACATCGGGCCCGGCAAGCCGGCGGTCCACCACTTCCTGGCGCTGGACCCGCGCCACCCGCAGGCGCATGTGCCGCAGGGCGATGCGGCGGCTGCGCACGCACATTCCCATTGAAATGTGGGATTGCTAAATAGGTATTTGAACCGGTTCATCCCACAAACGCGTGCTCTCAATGCAGCCCACCTGGGGCTGCAGCACAGCGCCGAACTTGCGCCGCCAGATAAACAGCAGCGCATCCCTGAGCGCCTGTGCGCTCTTGCTGTACGCATGGGTCTTTCTGCGCAGGCGTGCCAAATAACAGCGCAGCTTGTTGTTCAGGCTCTCAATGTGATGGGTATGGGCTTTGCCCACCGTATGGCGCCTGCCCGCGAGGACCGCAAGATAGGGCCTGTGGTGGTCGGTGCAGTATTCAATGTGGGCTGCACTCGCAGAGGGCGGCAATTGCTGCTGCAGTACCCGGGCGGTGGCAGCTCCTCTATCGCCCAGGGCCCAGCCCACGATGCGGTGCGTGCTGCGCTCTATGGCCCACCAGAGCCAGATGGGTCTTTTTTGGAACCCGCGTAGCTCCACATCTCGTCGATCTCCACGACCTGCTGGGTCGCAGGTGGTATCGGCTGCAGGGCTTGGTCTGCCACCTCCTTGCGCACCCAGTTCAGCACGGAGTTGTGGCTCACCCCCACGATGCGCTCGATCGCCCTTGCAGACATGCCTTCGGCATACAGCGCCAGTGCCCGCTCCCGGGTCTGGCTGTCGATCAGACGGTAGTTCTTGTCGCCGAAGGTTCGCCCGCAGGCTTTGCACGCCCAGCGTCGGTGACCATGTCGGCTCGTGCCGGCGTTGCGGACTTCTTGGTGCTGGCAGTCGGGGCATTGGAGGGTCATGTGGGCGAGCATGCCTTCGATTGTGTCTTTGGTCCACTACCTGGTTAGCAATCCCTGAAATGTGCTCCATGCCGCCGGATCCATTCATTAGTTTGCTATTTAATTAATAGCGGGCTCGTGGTGCCTGGTCAGGTCATGCGCCCAGCGGCTCCACCTGCACCGCGCAGTCGTAGAACGTGGGCGCGGCGCCGAGGTCGGTGAGGGCCTGGCCCGTGACCTCGTTCACGTTCGTGCCCTGCAGGCCGTACTTGCGCCACCAGATGCCCAGGCCGTGGAGGAATGCCCCGAGTTCGTGCTGCGAGCCGAACTGTCCGCGGCAGGGGTTTCATAATCCCTGATCGCCAGGAAACAGACCGCTTTGCAAACCCATCACACCTTACCGTCCCGATGCCCCGGCCGCCGTGTCGGTGGCGGCTTGCAGGGTTGGAGAGTGGCATGACGATGCCGGCCACTCGACCCAAGATCATCATCATTGCGGGCCCCAATGGAGCAGGGAAAACCACGTTTGCCCGCGAATTCCTGCCGAACGAGGCGGCATGCCCGGTGTTCGTGAATGCCGACCTGATCGCTGCGGGGCTGTCGCCTTTTGCTCCAGAACTGGCCGCCATTCAGGCAGGGCGTTTGATGTTGGCGGCGATTGCCCAGCATGTGGAGCGGGGGGAGAGTTTTGCCATCGAGACCACGCTGTCCGGGCGGACATACGCGCGACAGATACCGCAATGGCGGAATGCGGGCTATCTCGTGGAGCTGTTCTTTTTGAGCTTGCCCCACGCTGACATGGCGGTGCAACGGGTAGCCGAGCGAGTGCGCCAAGGTGGGCACCATATCCCCGAAGCCACGATTCGCCGCCGTTTCGCTTCGGGGGTGGAGATGTTGCGCACCGTGTACCAACCCTTGGTGGACCAGTGGACGGTGTATGACAACGCGGGGGATGATCCCCAATTGATCGACTGGAGCGGAAAATCATGACCATCCCTCACCAAGCGAATGAGCCTGCCTCTGCCGACAGGTTGGTCCCGGCAAGCGATAACGCCGATTTCAAGGGAGCACAGTCAGCCATCCGGCGCGCCGCGCAGCGCGCCCGGCAGCTTGCACAGCAGACCGGCACGGATTTGATCGTCGTGCGCGCAGGCAAGGTCGTCCGTGTCCGGCCGGAATCGGGGCGGCCGGAGTGATCCTGCGCTAGGGGGATTCAGCCCGGCAGTGGCTCCACCTGTACCGCGCAGTCGTAGAACGTGGGCGCGGCGCCGAGGTCGGTGAGGGCCTGGCCCGTGACCTCGTTCACGTTCGTGCCCTGCAGGCCGTACTTGCGCCACCAGATGCCCAGGCCGTGGACCACGCCCGAGCGCGCGCGGCCGTTGAGCGCGGCGCGGCAGGCGTAGCTGCCCCGGTCGTTGAACACGCGCACCGCGGCGCCGTCGGCGATGCCGCGCGCGGCGGCATCCTCGGGGTGCATCTCCAGCAGCGGCTCCGTCTCGATCTGGCGCAGGCTCTTCACGTTCACGAAGGTCGAGTTGAGGAAGTTGCGCGCGGGCGGCGAGATCATCGCGAGCGGGTAGCGGCCGCCGGGCTGCGCGGGCTCGCGGTTGGGCAGGTAGTCGGGCAGGGGATCGAGGCCCTGCGCGGCCAGCCGGGCGCTGTGGAATTCGCAGCGGCCCGAGGGCGTCGGGAAGCCGCCCTCGGCAAAAGGCGCATCGGGGATGGACAGCGTGGCGAAGCCCGTGTCCAGCAACTGCTGGAAGTCCACGTGCGGGCCGTACGCCTGACGGCAGAGGTCTTCGTCGGTATCGGTGAAGCAGGGCTCGGCGAACCCCATGCGCGCGGCGAGTTCGCGAAACACCTGGGTGTTCGGTTTCGACTGGCCCACCGGCGCGACGGCCGGGCGGTTGAGCATCACGTCGGTGTGGCCGTAGGCCACCTGCACGTCCCAGTGCTCCAGCTGCGTGGTGGCGGGCAGCACGTAGTCGGCGTAGTCGGCGGTGTCGGTCTGGAAGTGTTCCAGCACCACGGTGAACAGGTCCTCCCGGGCGAAGCCGCGCACCACCTTGGCCGATTCGGGCGCCACGGCCACGGGGTTGCTGTTGTAGACCACCACGGCATCGATGCGCGGGCCGAAGCCGGGCGAGGCGGCGCGCAGCAGGTCATCGCCGATGGTGGACATGTTGATCGTGCGCGGCTGCAGGCCGGCCGGCAGGAGGTCCGGCCGCTGCAGCGCGGGCCGCTGCACCGGGAAGTGCCCCGAGCTGGAGAGCAGCAGCCCGCCCGCGCGGTGCCGCCAGGCACCCACGAGCGCAGGCAGGCAGGCCACGGCGCGCGTGGCGTTGCCGCCGCCGCGCGCGCGCTGCATGCCGTAGTTGAGGCGGATGGCTGCGGGCCGCGTGGTGCCGTAGTCGCGCGCGAGCCGGCGGATCTGCTCGACCGGCAGGCCGCACACGGCGGCAGCGCGTTCGGGCGGCCAGGCGAGCGCGCGCTCGCGCAGGCCTTCCCAGCCCACCGTGTGCTGCGCGATGTAATCGTGGTCCAGCCAGTCGTTCGCGATCAGCTCGTGCATGAGCGCGAACGCCAGCGCCGCGTCGGTGCCGGGCAGCAGCTGCAGGTGCTCGTGGCACTTGTCTGCGGTCTCGGTCTTGCGCGGATCGATGCACACCAGCCGCGCGCCTTCGCGCTTGGCCTGTTGCGCGTAGCGCCAGAAATGCAGGTTGCTGCCGATGGAGTTGCTGCCCCACACGATGATGAGCTGCGATTCGGCGAAGTGCTCCACCTTCATGCCCACCTTGCCGCCCAGCGTCTGGTTCAGGCCCTCGCCGCCGGCCGCGGCGCAGATGGTGCGTCCCAGCAGCGAGGCGCCCAGGCGGTGGAAGAAGCGCCGGTCCATGCTCTCGCCCTGCACGAGGCCCATGGTGCCGGCGTAGCTGTAGGGCAGTATGGCCCGCGGGTCGCGCGCGGCGATGGCCCCCAGGCGGGCGGCGATGTCGCGCAGCGCCTCGTCCCAGCCCACGGGCTCGAACTGCCCGCTGCCCTTGGGGCCCGTGCGCCGCAGGGGCGTCAGGATGCGCTCGGGGTGGTTGGTGCGCTCGGCGTAGCGCGAGACCTTCGCGCACAGCACGCCGGCGGTGTGCGGGTGGGCGGGGTTGCCCTGCACGCGCACCGCCACGCCGTCCTCCACGGTGGTGACGAGGGCGCAGGTGTCGGGACAGTCGTGGGGGCAGGCGCCGCGGACCTGCAGGGGGGCGGCGGCTGGCGCGGGAATGTGGGAAATGGTTTCCATCATGGACATCGGGCGGGATCGGTCGATACACTGCGCCCCCAAACGGCCGGGCGGGCGCCTGCCCGGCCCCATTCAGAATTTCCAATCGGAGCCGCCCCTTTTTCGGGGGCGGCATGTCAGGCCAAGCGGGGGGATTTCACCATGAAGCAAGCGGCGTTGGGGCGCAGACGGTTTTCCATCGGCATCGGGGTATCGGCCATCGCGGGGTTCGGACTGGCGCGTGCGCAGTCCGAAGGGCCCATCGTCCTGGGGCAGTCCGCACCGTTCTCCGGGCCGGCCGCCCAACTGGGGGTGCAGTTCCATGCGGGTGCGAAGCTGTATTTCGACGCGCTCAACGCCCAGGGCGGCATCGGCCGGCGGCTGGTGGAGCTGAAGACGCTCGACGACGGCTATGAGCCCGACCGCTGCGCGGCCAACACGCGCAAGTTCATCGAACAGGACGTGCTGGCCCTCTTCGGCTACGTGGGCACGCCCACGAGCCTTGCGGCGTTGCCGCTCTTCTCTCAGGCCAAGGTGCCCTTCTTCGCGCCGTTCACCGGCGCCGAAGCCCTGCGCCAGCCGTTCAACCGCCTGATCTTCCACGTGCGGGCGTCCTACAACGACGAGACGGCCGTCATCGTGCGCCAGCTCACCCACCTGGGCCTGAGCCGCATCGCCGTCCTCCACCAGGACGATGCCTATGGCAAGGCCGGCCTCGACGGGGTGGTGCTTGCGCTCGCCGAGGAAAAGCTGAAGACGCATGCCAGCGCGACCGTGGCGCGCAATTCCGTCGATGTGGCCGCCGCCGTCGAAAAGCTCGTGGCCGCCAAGCCGGAGTCCATCGTGATGGTCACCACGTATGCGGCCAGCGCGGCCTTCGTGCGCGCCGCGCGCAAGGCCGGCTATGGGGGCACGTTCTACAACCTGTCCTTCGTGGGGACCCAGGCCCTGGCCGACGAGCTGGGCAAGGACGCGGCGGGCGTGGTCATCTCCCAGGTGATGCCGTCGCCGTTCCAGACCACCCGGCAGATCGCGCGCGAATTCCAGGACGCGATCAAGAAGGGCGGCAGCAAGGTGCAGGCCAACTACTCCAGCATGGAGGGCTACGTGGCCGCCCGCATATTCGCCGAAGGCCTGCGCCAGGGGGGCGGCAAGGCCACCCGCGACTCGCTCATCTCCGGGCTGGAAGCCATCGGCACGGCGCCGGTGTCGGGCTACCCGATCAGCTTCAGCGCCAGCAGCCACAACGGCTCGCGCTTCGTCGAAATGTCGATGCTCACGGGGGATGGCCGGGTGAGGGTTTGACCGGGCCCGTGGTGGGCCGGTAGCCGACGGCACGCTCTTTTTGGAAATATCGGAAATTTCCGATACTCTCCTTTTATCTGCCAGAGCCAGTATGTTGCAGGTACTTGTTTTTGCAAATATATTGGCTTTTCCCGATAAGAGTACTTCATGGATTTTCCCATCCACCTCAGCAGCCAATTGCGCGAGCACCTGCGTGCGCTGAGGAAAGCGCGCGGCCTCACCCAGGCTGCGCTCGGGCAGTTGCTGGGCGTGGGGCAGGCCCGCATCGCCGAGATCGAGGGCAATCCTGGTGCCGTGAGCGTCGAGCAGTTGATGAAGGTGCTCTCGGTGCTGCAAGCGGGAATGGTGCTGCGCGACGCCGGGCCCGAAGCGAGCGCTGCCGGCTGGCCGGGTACGGAGACTGCCGCTGCGGCGACGCGATCCGTGCCGCTTTCGGCTTACGGCCGGAGGCCCGCCCCAGAAAAGCCACTGACCAGCCGCAGCGGTGCGCAAACCCCATCGAGGGCGCCCACGCTGCGGGAGCCCGATCCGGCTGCGGATGCGGCGCCCCGCTCCGCACGCAACTTCGTCATCCCTCCCAAGAGGGGTTCCTGGTAATGGGGGCCGTGCTCAACGCATGGATGAACGGAGAGTTCGTCGGCGCCTGGCAGGTCGATCGCGGAGCCCACAGCTTCTCGTACGCCAGGCCATGGTTGGAGTCGGCAAAGTTTCGGCCGCTTTCCCTGTCCCTGCCCCTGACCCGCACCCGGGAGATCAAGGGCGAGGTGGTCGCGAACTATTTCGACAACCTGCTGCCCGACAACGACCGGATCCGCGAGCGCATCGGCCGGCGGTTCAAGACCAGGACACTCGATGCCTTCGCTCTGCTGGAGGCCATCGGCCGCGATTGCGTGGGCGCCGTGCAGCTGCTTCCCGAGGGAACGGAGCCGGACGGATGGAACCGTGTGGAATGCGAGCCTCTCACGGACGGGCAGGTGGCGGATGCGTTGCGCGCCGTGCCCGCCGACCCTGCCGCCCGCCCATCGGGCGAGTCTCCGGTGTTCCGGATCTCGCTGGCCGGGGCACAGGAAAAGACCGCTTTCGTCTTGTCTCGAGGCCAATGGTGCCGGCCCGTGGGCGCCACGCCGAGCACCCACATCTTCAAGCTCCCGCTGGGATTGATCGCCAACACCAGCTGGGTGGAGATGTTCGATTCGGTCGAGAACGAGTGGCTTTGCTCGCAGCTCATCCAGGCGCTCGGCCTGCCGTGCGCGCGCACCTGGGTCGCCACGTTCGGCGACCAGCGCGCCCTGGTGGTGGAGCGTTTCGACCGGCAGTCGATGGACGGAGGGGCATGGATTGCCCGGCTTCCCCAGGAAGATTTCTGCCAGGCGCTGGGGCTGTCCCCGCGGCTGAAGTACGAAAGCGACGGCGGCCCGTCCGTGGCCGCCGGCCTGGCGCTGTTGGCCGGCAGTGCCGACGCGCCAACGGACAGGCTCGCATTCCAGCTCGCCCAGTTCGCCTTCTGGCTCATGGCCGCGCCGGACGGGCATGCCAAGAATTTCTCGCTCTTCCTGCGCCAGGGCGGCACCTATGAAATGGCGCCCCTGTACGACGTGCTTTCCGTGTGGCCCTACGTGGGCAAGGGCCGGGAGCAATTGCACTTGCGCGACGTGCGCCTCGCCATGGCGCTGCGGTCGAAGAATGCGCACTACGGGCTGCATACCCTCCGCGCCCGCCACTGGCGCGACCTGGCGCTGCGGAACGGCGGATCCGCAGTCTGGGACGCGATGCTGGGCATGGCGGCGCATGTGGCGCAGGCTCTGGATACCGTCGAGGCGCGGTTGCCGCCGGATTTCCCGGAGCGCATCTGGGCCCCGATCTCGGCGGGCATGCGGGCGCAGGCAGAGGGCTTTCTTGCCGAGGCGGCCCTCCTCGCCTGAGACGGGCATGGCCCCGCGCAAAACGCTCAGAGGCCGCCGAACTCCCGGGTATCGGCCAGTCCGCGCATGAAGGCTTCGCAGCGCGCGAGCTGCTCCAGGCTCACGTATTCGTCGGGCTGGTGGGCCTGGCGGATGCTGCCGGGGCCGCAGACCACGGTGGAGATGCCGGCGTTCTTGAAAAGCCCGGCTTCGGTGCCGAAGGCCACCAGCGTGGTGCCGGCCTCGCCGGCCAGGCGCTGGGCCAGCTGCGTGACCGGGTCGCGTGCGTTGCCCAGGAAGCTCGGGATCTCGCAGATGGTGTCGAAGGTGAAGCCCGTCCGGGGCGCCACGGCCTGCATCGCGGGCTCCAGCGAACGCGCATAGGCCACGACCTCCGCCTGCATGCGGGCAGCATCGGCGGTGGGCAGATCGCGGAATTCATAGCGGAATTCGGCGTCGCGCGGCACCACGTTGTCGGCGATGCCACCGTGGAACTGGCCTACGCTGGCCGTGGAGAAGGGCACGTCGAAACCATCGAAGCGCGGCTCCTCGCGCTCGAAGCCCTCGGCCATGTCACGCACGCGACCCACCACGCGCGCGGCCATCTCGATCGCATTCACCGAATGCGGCGTGAGTGAGGAGTGCGCTTCCTTGCCGCGCACGCAGCAGCGGTACCGGTACACGCCCTTGTGCGCGATGGCCGGCACCATGCTGGTGGGCTCTCCCACGATGCAGGCGAGCGGCCGTACGCCGGCGTCACGCAGGTCGGCGATGAGTTCGCGCGCGCCGAAGCAGCCCACTTCCTCGTCGTAGCTGAAGGCGTAATGGATGGCGAAGGGCGCATCGCTTTCCAGGAAGCGCTGCGCCTGCGAGAGCGCGATGGCGATGAAGGCCTTCATGTCGGCGCTGCCGCGGCCGTAGAGGCGCCCGTCCCGCACGGTGGCCGAGAGCGGGTCCATGCTCCAGTCCTGGCCGTCCCACGGAACGGTGTCGGTATGGCCCGACAGGATGATGCCGGCGGGCTTGCCTTCGCCGAGCGTGGCGAAGAGATTGGCCTTGGTCTTGCTTGCGTCGTGGGTCAGCCGGCACTTCACGCCCAGCCGCGCCAGTTCGGACTGCACGAAATCGATGAGCTCGAGGTTGGAGCGGTGGCTCACCGTGTTCATGCGCACGAGGGTCTGGGCGAGCGAGAGGGCGTGGTCGGAGATCATCGTGCGGCGTGGAATAACCCTGTCTGGTGCGCGTGCGGAGGCAGGGCTAGACTCTGTGAACCAAGGAAGACATCCATTATGAAACTCATCGATTCGATCGTCACCGAGGCCGCGTCCATCGCAGCCGTGCGCCGCGACATCCATGCCCACCCTGAACTCTGCTTCGAGGAAGTCCGTACCGCGGACGTCGTGGCGGCCAAGCTCGCCGAGTGGGGCATTCCCGTCCACCGCGGCCTGGGCAAGACCGGCGTGGTGGGCATCGTTCACGGCCGCGACGGCGGCGCCTCGGGCCGTGCCGTGGGCCTGCGGGCCGACATGGACGCGCTGCCCATCACCGAGTTCAACACCTTCGCGCACGCGAGCACCCACCCCGGCAAGATGCACGCCTGCGGCCACGACGGCCACACGGCCATGCTGCTGGGGGCGGCCCAGCATTTCGCGCGGCACCGCGATTTCGACGGCACCGTCTACCTCATCTTCCAGCCGGCAGAAGAGGGCGGCGGCGGGGCCCGCGTGATGATCGAAGACGGCCTGTTCACGCAATTCCCCGTCGAAGCCGTCTTCGGCATGCACAACTGGCCCGGCATGAAGGCCGGCCAGTTCGCGGTGAGCGCGGGCCCGGTGATGGCGTCTTCCAACGAGTTCAAGATCGTCATCCGCGGCAAGGGCAGCCATGCCGCCATGCCGCACATGGGCGTCGATCCCGTGCCGGTGGCCTGCCAGATGGTGCAGGCCTTCCAGAACATCATCAGCCGCAACAAGAAGCCGGTGGATGCGGGCGTGATCTCGGTCACCATGATCCACACGGGCGAGGCCACCAACGTGGTGCCCGACAGCTGCGAGCTGCAGGGCACGGTGCGCACCTTCACCATCGAGGTCCTCGACATGATCGAGCGCCGCATGAAGCAGGTGGCCGAGCACACCTGTGCGGCCAGCGAAGCCACCTGCGAGTTCGAGTTCGTGCGCAACTACCCGCCCACGGTGAATTCGCCGGCCGAGGCCGCCTTCGCGCGCAAGGTCATGCAGGGCATCGTGGGCGAAGCCAACGTGGTGCCGCAGGAGCCCACCATGGGCGCGGAAGACTTCGCCTTCATGCTGCAGGCCAAGCCCGGCGCGTACTGCTTCATCGCCAATGGCGACGGCGACCACCGCGCCATCGGCCACGGCGGCGGCCCCTGCACGCTGCACAACCCGAGTTACGACTTCAACGACGACCTGCTGCCGCTGGGTGCCACCTACTGGGTGGAACTGGCCCAGCAGTGGCTCGCCGCGCCGCGGCCTGCCGCAGCCTGACGGCCGGCCCGCAGGCCTGCATTTCTCCTTTTGCCCGCCTGCTGCGCCCCGTGCGCAGGTGACCGTTGGCGCCGCCGCCGGCCGCTGCC
This sequence comes from Acidovorax sp. NCPPB 4044, assembly GCF_028069655.1. Classification (NCBI taxonomy): domain Bacteria; kingdom Pseudomonadati; phylum Pseudomonadota; class Betaproteobacteria; order Burkholderiales; family Comamonadaceae; genus Acidovorax; species Acidovorax sp. NCPPB 4044. The sequence continues at coordinate 4,096,968 of NZ_JAMCOS010000001.1, read as the reverse complement.
GTGCGCTCGCTTCCCTGCGGTGCGCGGCGCGCCTGCCGGCGCGCGCTGCGTGTCCACGGCGGGTTATCTGTCTCTCATTTCCTTTTCTCAGGAGCGCCCGAGGATGATCGGTACCGCGCAAGCGTTTTCTTCCCGTTATGCGCAGGCCCGCGCGCAGTTTCTGGACGCCGCGGCGGCTGCGGGGCTGCCCGTGGAATCGCACCCCCACCCCTTGCCGGGCCGCGATGGCGAAGCCCTGGCCCTGGATGTCGTGCGGGACGGCCCGGCGGATGCGCGGCACCTGCTCATCGTGAGCAGTGCCTGCCATGGCGTCGAAGGCCACTGCGGCAGCGGCGTGCAGGTGTTCGCGCTGCACGACGAGGCCTGGCGCGCGAAGGCGCGTGACGCCGGCGTGGCCGTGCTCTACCTGCACGCGCTCAATCCGCACGGCTTTTCGCACACGCGCCGCGTGACGCACGAGAACGTCGACCTCAACCGGAACTTCCACGATTTCCGCCAGCCGCTGCCCGCCAACGCGGCCTACCGCGAGATCGCGGCGCTGCTGCTGCCCGCGCAGTGGCCTCCGACGCCCGAGAACGAGCGCGCCGTGGGCGCGTTCATCGCGGCCCATGGCGAGGCCGCATGGCAGGCCGCCATCACGCGCGGCCAGCACGAGTTTCCGGAAGGCCTGTTCTTCGGCGGCACCGAGGCCACCTGGAGCAACCGCACCCTGCGGCAGGTGCTGCGGGCGCACGGCGCGGCGGCGGAGCACATCGCCTGGATCGACCTGCACACGGGCCTGGGCCCGAACGGCCACGGCGAGCGCATCTACGCGGGCCGCGACGATGCCGATGCCATCCTGCGGGCACGGCGCTGGTGGGACGGCGGCGGTGCCACGCCCGTGACCTCGATCTACGACGGCTCCTCCACCTCGGCCTTTCTCACGGGCCTCATGTGGAACAGCGTCTACGACGAATGCCCCCGCGCCGGCATCACCGGCATCGCACTGGAATACGGCACCGTACCGGTCCTGGAAGTGCTGCAGGCCCTGCGCGCCGACCACTGGCTGCATCTGCACCCCGAGGCGCCCGCGGCCCAGGCCGAAGCCATCCGCCAGCAGGTGCGGGCCGCGTTCTACACGGACACCGACGCATGGAAGCAGCGCATCGTCGAGCAGGCGCGCGAAGCGATGTTCCAGGCAGTGCACGGGTTGGCCGCCCCGGCCTGACATCCGGGCGGCACCGGCCGCAGGATCGTGCGGCCAGTGCGGCCGAAGTGGCTCCCCGTTTCCCAAATTTTGGGAAAGCGGCGGTTGCTGTGGGCCTCCCGCAGCCATGCACTCGACCGTTCTGCTGCTGGCGTTTTCGCGGTTTATTGCGAACAATGGCACCACCGAAGCAAAGCAAACCAATATCGGCGGTGACCGTGGCGGGAGGGCATGCCACAGGATGCGGCCGTTCACTCGTGAAGGGAGGGCACCGATGGCGTCTCAACGGAGGGGTTGGACACTGGCGCAGCGCTTGATCGCGATCAACGCGGTCGTTTTCGTGCTGTTGGCAGCGGTCACAGCGGCAATCTGGCTCATGATGGAACAGCTCAGCCGCGATGCCGAAATCGTCCGGGCCTACAACGTGCCGCAGCTGCAGCGCATTGCAGAGCTGGAGCTGAACGTCACCCGGGTATCGCTGCAGCTGCGGCATGCGATCCTCTCGCGCACCCCCGAAGAACTCAACAGCACGCTGGCCGACATCGGCGAGAAACGCGCGCTGCTGCAAAGGACGCTGCAGGCGTTCGGCGACGGCATGATCTCGGACGACGGCAAGCAGGCCTATGCGCCGCTGCCGGCGCTCATGCAGGAGTTCTGGGCCGTGGGCGGCGAGAACCTCCAGCTCATCCAGGCGGGCCGCAAGGAAGAAGCCTTCGCCTTCCTGGTGGACCGCACCATCCCTGCGCGCAACCGGCTGCTGGCGCCGCTGGGCGCGGAAAAGCTGCGACAGGGCGAACGGCTGTCCTTTCGCATCAACGAGGTCCAGTCCCTGGCGACGACCGACCGCAACGTCGCCACGCTCGCGATGCTGGCGGTGGTGCTCTGCCTGGCGGGGCTGGGGTGGTATCTGCGCTCGGTCGTGCGCCAGCTCGGCGGCGACCCGCCCGAACTCCGCCGCGTGACCCTCGCCGTGGCGGGCGGCGACCTGGCCGTGCGGGTGCCGGTGCGCCCGAACGACGCGTCCAGCATCATGGCGGGCCTGTCCACCATGCGCGAGCGGCTTGCATCCGTGGTGACGGCGGTGCGGTCGGGGGCCGACAGCGTCTCTGCCGCCAGCGGGGAGATCGCGGCGGGCAACCATGACCTGTCATCGCGCACCGAGCGGCAGGCCTCTGCGCTGCAGCAGACCGCCGCCTCGATGGAACAACTCGGCTCCACCGTGCGGCAGAACGCCGACAGCGCGCGCCGCGCCAACGAGCTGGCGCAGGCTGCGTCGAACGTGGCGGCGGACGGCGGCGCCGTGGTGGCCCAGGTGGTGGACACGATGAAGGGCATCCAGGACAGCAGCCACCAGATCAACGACATCATCGGCGTGATCGACGGCATCGCTTTCCAGACCAACATCCTGGCGCTCAATGCCGCGGTGGAGGCCGCGCGCGCGGGTGAACAGGGCCGCGGCTTCGCCGTCGTGGCGGCCGAGGTGCGCACGCTGGCGCAGCGCAGTGCGACGGCGGCCAAGGAGATCAAGGCGCTCATCACCGCGAGCGTGGAGCGCGTCGGCCGCGGGAGCGCGCTCGTGGACCAGGCGGGCGTGACGATGACGGAGGTGGTGGCCTCGATCCGCCGCGCCACCGACCTCATGGGCGAGATCAGCGCCTCCAGCTCCGAGCAGAGCCAGGGCGTGGACCAGATCGCCGAGGCCATCACGCACGTGGACCAGGCCACGCAGCAGAACGCCGCGCTCGTCGAGCAGATGGCCGCGGCCGCGAGCAGCCTGCGTACGCAGGCCGCCGAGCTGGTGCGGGCGGTGGCGGTGTTCCAGCTGGACGCGCAGGCGGATGCGTTTGCCGCGCATGCGGCTCCGGCCCCGCAATCGCCGCCCCCGCCGCAGTATCGGGCCGCCCCGGTGCCTGCGGTGCCGCGCCCCGCTCCCGCTCCGGTGCGCCGGCCGGCGGTGCCCGCTGCGCAGCCGGCCTCGCCCCGGCTCGGCCATGCGCCGGCGGCAGCGAAAAAGGCCGCTCCGCCGCCGCCGTCCGCACCGGCACCCACGCCGGACAAGGCCGGCGGCGCCTCGGACGACTGGGAAATGTTCTGACATCGGAAGCGGTGCAAACCGGCCAGGGCGTTCCGGACGCCCCCGTAAGATAGCCGGGCGAGGGCCGCAGGAACCGCATGCCGGGCCTGCTCCTGCACTTCTTCCATCCCTGTCCGGAGACACGTTCCCCATGTCCGATCTGAACGCCGCTTTCGAAGCCGCCGTCGCCCATTCCAAGAACCTCAGCGAGCGCCCCGACAACCCGACCCTGCTGAAGATCTACGCGCTCTACAAGCAGGCCACGGCGGGCGACAACGCCGAGCCGAAGCCGAGCTTTTCGGATTTCGTGGGCCGAGCCAAATGGGATGCGTGGACGAAGCTCAAGGGCACGTCCGGCGACGATGCCCGCCAGCAGTACATCGACCTGATCCAGGAACTGGGCTGAGCCGTACGCGCCGGCGCCCAACCGTGCGCCGGCGCGCGTTCACCACCGTGCCGGGGCCGCGCTCAGTCGGCCGCCGCGCCCGGTGCCGGAGACCGTGGCGCCAGGGCCCGCAGGTGCCCCAGCCGTTCCTGGGCCGGCTGCGCAGCCAGCGCGCGCACGGCGGCATAGAACCTCGGCCAATCGCCGCCTTCGCGCTCGAAGAGCGCCTCGAAGGCCGGCACCAGTTCGTCATAGGCCGCCTGTGCGCCGAAGGCCGCATTGTTGGCATCGGCCACCCAGCGGTCGTAGCCGGCGATCTGTGCAGGCGTGGTCCCCTCGGCCAGCCAGCGCGCCCGCAGCGCAGCATAGTCGGCGCGGAACTGGTCCATTGCTATTTTTTTTATAGCAAATAATTCAATGGATACGGCGGCATGGGGCGGTTTCGATGCTGAACCATACACCGCGGAGAGCCGTTCCCGCGCGGAGCGGGTGAGCGCGCGGAACGCCGTGCGCCGGACATCGCCGTGCTCATATTCGGCGCGCGCCTGCGGCGTGGCGCGCGTGCCCAGCCAGCGGGCCACGCCCAGCCGCTCGACGGCGGTGGCGAACGACTCGTTGAACATCGTGTCGCCATTCGCATAGACGACCTGGTGCGCCAGCTCGTGGAACAGCAGCCGCACGAACTCCCCTTCGGGCCAGGCGATGAAGGTATTGAGCAGCGGGTCGCCGCCCAGCCAGTTCGTGTAGCCCAGCGTGGAATAGGCGGGCACGCCGTATACGGCCACCTCCAGGCCCTGGCCGGCCAGCCGCGCGGCTTCGGCGCGTGCGTCGGCCTCGGCGAAATAGCCCCGGTAGCCGATGCAGCCGGTGATGGGGAAGCACCAGGTGTGCAGCGTGAGCGCATCGGGCGGCGCGGCCACCACGTTCCACACGGCGGCGCGGCGCCCCAGGTCGGCATAGCGGCGGTAGCTGGCGTTGTCGGGCAGGTGCAGCTCGGCCACGGCGAAGGCGCGTGCCTGGCGCGCCAGCTCCAGCCGCTCGCGCAGCGGCGCCGCGGTGCCGGGGCGGGCCAGCCAGTCGTCCACGGGCGCAGCGGCCTGCATGATCTGCAGGTGCCCGCGCACCGATTGCCAGTAGTAGCCGAGGGTGTCGCCAGTGTGCGCGCAGCCGGCCAGTAACGCACCCAGCAGGGCCATGGCGGTGCGGCGCGCGGCAGCGGCGGAAAAGGAGGGCAGGGGCATGCGGGAGAGGGCGCAAAGGCCGGTGCGGAACGCCCCGCAGTGTACGGAGCTTCGCACGCGGCCCCTTCCTAGAATGGCCCCATGCCGAACGCCAAAACCTCTTTCGCCCCCGGCTCCGCCAGCGGCCCTGCCGAGCCCGCGCCGCTGCCCGAGGGCCTGTTCGCCGATGCGCCCGGGGAGCCGCCGCGCTGCTTCTGGTGCCGGGCGACACCGCTCTACCGCCACTACCACGACCACGAATGGGGCTTTCCGGTCAGCGACGACCGGCGGCTGTTCGAGAAGCTGTGCCTGGAGGGCTTCCAGGCGGGCCTGAGCTGGATCACCATCCTCAACAAGCGCGAGGCGTTCCGCGCCGCCTTCGCGGGTTTCGATGCCGAGCGCATGGCCGACTTCGGCGCCGCCGACGTCGAGCGCCTGCTGGCCGATGCCGGCATCGTGCGCCACCGCGGCAAGATCGAATCGGCCATCCGCAATGCGCGGCAGGTGCTGGCGGTGCGGCGCGAGTTCGGCTCGCTGGCGCACTACGTCTGGCGCTTCGCACCGCAGGCGGCCGAGGGCCGCCCCGAACGGCTCACCCTGGAAGCCGCGCGCGCTCTCACCACGGCGCCTGCGGCCGTGGCCCTGTCCAAAGACCTCAAGAAGCGCGGCTTCGGCTTCGTGGGGCCCACCACCATGTATGCCTTCATGCAGGCGATGGGCCTGGTGAACGACCACATCGAAGGCTGCGGCACGCGCGCCGCGGCGCAGGCCGCGCGGGCGGCGTTCCAGCCGCCGGGCGCGCCTGTGCGGTAAGGCGGGCCCCGGCTGGGGCCGGTCAGTAAGCCGATTCCGGGCGGATGGCGATGTGGCCGAAGCCCAGGTGCTGCAGGAATTCGCGCAGGATCAGCAGCGTGGCCACGAAGGCGGGTTCGTCCTCGGGGTCCTGCGGCTGCACGGCCGGAGCGCCCAGCGAGCGGGCGGCCACGCGCTGGAAGACGCGCTCCACGGCATCGAGCGGCAGTTCCATGTCGGGCTGCGCGGCGATGCCCGCCTGCAGCGCGATCTGGCGGATGCCCGCATCTGCGGTGTAGAGGACCGACCCTTCGGCCAGCGCTGAGCGCAGGGGCATCACCGCATCCTCCACGGTGGCGATGGCGTTCTCCATCTCGGCGCCCGTGGGCGGCTGGTGACGCAGGCAGGCGGCCGCGGTGGCATACGAGCCCACATCCAGCGTGCGCAGCAGGTGCGGCTGCGGGCCGGTGCCGCTGGCGACGGACGAATGCGCCGCCCCGATGTGCAGCACGGTGATGGCGCTGCCGGCCAGCGGACCCGCCTGCAGCGCGGCATAGAGCGTGCCGGCATCGTGGGGAGAGAGGGCGGAGGAGGGCATGGAGGCTCCGGCAGCGGTGGCGATGCGCCATTGTGCCCGGCCGCGCGGGCATGAAAAAAGCCCTCGCGCAGGAGGGCTTGGCAGGCACGGGCGAAGCCTCGGGGGCCTCGCTCGGAAGGGGGCTTCAGCCGCCCTTCTTGGAACGCTTGCCGGGGTTCTTCTTGCTGCGGGTGGCCACGCCACGCTCCAGGCTCACGCGCTGGCCGCGGCCAGCCGTGGGCAGGGACACGCCGGGCAGGGGCTTCGGGGGAGGGGTGCGCTTGCGGTCGGCTTCGGTAACGATCTTGTTGCCCATGGTGTTTGACTCCTGCTGGAACGGACGGTGAAAACCCGCTATTAAGCCATACACCGGCCCTGCAGCCGCGCCCGACCGCCCTTCGGGGCTCTCTGCGGGGTGCCTTTGTGGGGTAGGTTGGTGTGTAAGACAGTTGCCATTGACGGTCGCCGGGGCGCGGTCCAACAATCCCGCCATGAAACACCTGTTGCGCATGCTCGAGGCACGGATGGCCGACTCCCCGGTCGGCCTCGCGCTGGAGTTGCCCGGCGGCGAGCGGCTCGGCGGGCGGGACGCCCGCGTGGTGCTGCATTTCCGCGACGCGATGGCCCTGGGGGCGCTCGCGCGCGGCAAGGTGGGGGACGTGGCAGCGGCCATCGTGGAAGGCCGCGTGGCCATGGAAGGGCGCGTGCGCGATCTCATGGCGGCCGCCGGGGCGGTGCTGCGCGGCGACCCGGTGCGCGATGCGGGCGGCTGGTGGCGGCCGCTGTGGCTGCGGGCCCGCTCCCGCGGTCTGCACACGCTGGGCCGCGACGCTCGGCAGATCCAGTTCCATTACGACCTCTCCGACCGCTTCTACACGCTGTGGCTCGATCCGCGCCGGGTGTATTCGTGCGCGTACTACCGCCACGCCGACCTGTCGCTCGCGCAGGCGCAGGAAGCCAAGCTCGACCACATCTGCCGCAAGCTCAGGCTCGCGCCCGGCGACCGTTTCCTCGACATCGGCGCGGGCTGGGGCGGGCTGCTGCTCTGGGCCGCCGAGCACTACGGCGTGGATGCCACCGGCATCACGCTGTCGCGCAACCAGCACGCGCACGTGGAGCGGCTCATCGCGCAGCGGGGGCTGGGCCACCGCGTGCGGGTCCGGCTGTGCGATTACCGCGAACTGCCGCGCACCGAGCGGCAGCCTTTCGACAAGATCGCTTCGGTGGGCATGTTCGAGCACGTGGGCCGCACCCACCTGCCGGCGTATTTCGAGTGCGTGCGGCGCCTGCTGCGGCCCGGCGGCCTGCTGCTCAACCACGGCATCACGGCGGGCGGCGTGGACAACGCGCAGCTCGGCGCGGGCATGGGCGACTTCATCGAGAAATACATCTTCCCGGGCGGCGAGCTGGTGCATGCCAGCGCGGTGCTGCACGACATGGCCGGCGCCGGCCTGGAGATGGTCGACACCGAGAACCTGCGCCCCCATTACGCCCGCACGCTCTGGGCCTGGTCCGACGCGCTGGAGGCGCGACTTCCCGAGGCCGAGGCCATCCTGGCGGAGGAGGCGGGCGCCGAGCGCGGCGCCAAGGCCCTGCGCGCCTACCGTCTCTACCTGGCCGGCAGCGCCATGGGCTTCGAGCGTAGCTGGATGGCGCTGCACCAGATGCTGGCCGCCCTGCCGGACGGCCGTGTCGATGCGGGGAGCCTGCCGGGCGCGCAATCCGACTATCCATTCCAGCGCGGCTACATGTACGCCGATGCGGGCGTGCCGTGCGCCGCCTGACACCGCGGGCTCGGTTCCATTTTTTCGTGGCTCCACCTCTCCACACTTTTTCCACTCCCTGAACCCTCGATCCATGCTCTACAAATTCAAGTCCCGCGCCACGGCCGACATCATCATGCTGCAGGCCCACGGCCGCCAGATCCTCCAGGCCATCGGCAAGTCTCCGGACGAGGCGCACGGCATCATCACGCCCGACCAGATCCCCGCCGCGCTGCAGTCTCTGGAGGCCGCGATCGCGGCCGACGAGGCCCGCCAGGCCGAGGCCGGCGACGCGGCGGGCGATGAGGACCAGGATGGCCGCGGCGAGCCCGCCGAGGCGGTGCGGCTGCGCCAGCGCGCGGCGCCGTTCGTCGACATGCTGCGCCGCAGCGCTGCCGAGGGCAAGGAAGTCACCTGGTAGTTCGCGGCGGGGCCGCGCTGCGGCGCTTCCGTTGAACGCGCCGCTGCGTCAATCCACCTTGGCGCCCGAGGCCTGGACCACGCGCGCCCACTTGGCATGCTCGGCCTCGATGTGCCGCGCGAACTCGGCCGGCGTATTGCCGCCCGGGATCGCGCCCTGCGCGAGCATGCGTTCCTTGACCGCGGGCGAGGCCAGCGCCTTGGCGGTTTCCTGCTGGATGCGCTGCACGATGTCGGCCGGCGTGCCCGCGGGCGCGAGCAGGCCGAACCACGAACTGGCTTCGTAGCCCTTGAGCGCCGGGCCTCCGGCCTCTTCCACCGTGGGCACGTCCGGCAGGGCCTGCGAGCGGGTGGCGCTCGTCACCGCCAGCGCCTTGAGCTTGCCCGCCTTGATCTGCGCCATCGATGAAGGCAGGTTGTCGAACATCACGTCCATGTTGCCGCCCACGAGGTCCAGCAGCGCGGGGCCCGAGCCGCGGTAGGGCATGTGCAGCATGTAGGTGCCGGTCATGCTCTTGAACAGCTCGCCCGCGAGGTGGATCGACGTGCCGTTGCCGCTCGACGCCATGTTGAGCTGGCCCGGGTGCGCCTTGGCATAGCGGATGAAGTCCTGCACGCTCGCGATGCCCTGCGTGCGCGCCTTCTCGGCGTTGAGCACCATCACGTTCGGCACGGCCGCCACGAGCGTGATGGGCACGAAGTCCTTGAGGGGGTCGTAGGGCAGTTTGGCGTAGAGCGCACGGTTGATGCCGTGCGTGCCCACGGTGCCCATGAGCAGCGTGTAGCCATCGGCCGGGGATTTGGCGACGATCTCCGCGCCGATGTTGCCGCCCGCGCCCGCGCGGTTGTCCACGATGAACTGCTGGCCGAAGGCCCGCCCGAGTTCCGGCGCCACGGCGCGCGCGAGGATGTCCGTGGTGCCGCCCGGCGCGAAGGGCACGACGATGCGCACGGGCTTGGACGGCCAGGTGTCGGCGCGCACGGGCGCATTCCAGGCCACGAGCGCGGCGCCCAGCAGCAGCGCGCTGCCCAGGGCGATGGCGCGGCGGCGGCGCGCGGGGGCATGCCGCACGGCCGCAGCGGCTCCGGACCGGCGGGAGGACAGGGCATCGGCAGGCGTCTGCGGGGCTGGCATGGGGAAGGTCCTTTCGGGGGCCGTGGATCGGAGGAGGCCCGGCCCGTGCATCCGCGCAGGCAGGGGAGCGATGGCTCCGTTGTAGGCGCGCGGGCCGCCGCGGCGGCAGATGGATAACCCGCATCGCCGCGGAATGCCCGCAGCGGCACCGCGGCCCACCAGGAAAAACGCCCCGCGGCGCAAGCCGCGGGGCTTCTCGTGGACTGGAGGGAATCGAAGCCTGCGCGTATCAGTCGGCGTAGGTGCCCGCGGCCTTGATGATCGGGCCCCACTTGTCGATCTCGGCCTGCACGAACTTCTTGTGCTCGGCGGGCTCGACGCGCTGGTCCGCGGCCACGACGGCGCCCAGGCCTTCCTGCTTCTTGATGAAGTCGGGGTCCTTCAGGGCGGCCTTGAGGGCGTCGTTGAGCTTCTTCACCACTTCGGCGGGCGTGCCCTTGGGCGCGTAGAGGCCGTGCCAGATCGTGACCTGGAAGTCCTTCACGCCGGACTCGGCCAGCGTGGGCAGGTCTTTCAGCGAGGGCGTGCTCAGGCGCTTGGCCGTGGTGACGGCATAGGGCTTGACCTTCTTGGCCTCGATCTGTGAGGTGGTGTTGGTGGTCTGGTCGCACAGCAGGTCGATCTGGCCGCCGATCAGGTCGGTGATGGCCGGGGCCGTGCCCTTGTACGCGACGGTGGTCATCTCGACCTTGACCGCGCTCTGGTAGAGCAGGCCGCACAGGTGCGAGGCCGCGCCCAGGCCCGCGTGGCCGAGGTTGATCTTGCCCTTGTTCTGCTCGATCCAGGTCGCGAGTTCCTTGTAGTTGTTGGCCGGCAGCGAGGGGCGGCCGATGAGCGTCATGGGAACGTCGTTCACGACGCCCAGGTACTCGAAGTCGTTGGGCACGCTGAAGGGCAGCTTGCGGTAGAGCGCCGGCATCGTCGCCATGGCGATGTGGTTGAGCAGCAGCGTGTAGCCGTCGGGTGCGGCACGGGCCACCTTGGCGGTGCCGATGCTGCTGCCGGCGCCGGCGGCGTTGTCGATCACCACGCTCACGCCGCCCAGCGGCTTGCGCATGGCTTCGGCCAGGTCGCGGGCCACGCGGTCGGTGGGGCCGCCGGCCGCGAAGGGCACGACGATGGTCACCGTCTTGTCCTTGGAGGGGAAGGCCTGCTGGGCCTGGGCACCGAACACGGCGGCTGCGGCAGCAGCCAGCAGCGCGGTCTTGAATAGGGTTTTCATGGCGATCCTTGACTTGAAGACGGGCCATGATAGTCACGGCCTTTCGGTGTCACATCAAGGTAATCACTGAGGCTGCGGACCCCAGGGTTTTAAGCTTTTTTACACGGGTGCCGCCGTATCCATTGGGTTTGTTGCTATCAAAAAGTGAGTGTAAGCTTCGTGCAATGCAACCGTGGCAGGGGCCGTCAACGGTAACTGCGGGCGTCTTCGATCACGCGGCCATCGTTGGGCAAGGCGCCCGGCGCGAGCATCTCGATGTCGGCGCGCAGCTTGGTCACCTCGCGCACCGCGGCGGCCAGCCGGTCGGCCAGGCCGCCCGCGGTCTCCGTCGTCTCCACGCGCAGCACGAGCGTGTCGTTGGCCATCTCCCCGCCCACCACCAGGCGCGCGCGCGCCACCTGCGGAAAGCGCCGCGCCACCTCGGCCACCTGGCCGGGGTGCACGAACATGCCGCGCACCTTGGTGGTCTGGTCCGCACGGCCCAGCCAGCCGCGGATGCGCCGGTTGGTGCGGCCCGTGGGGCAGGGGCCGGGCAGCACGGCGGAGAGGTCGCCGGTGCCGAAGCGCACCAGCGGGTAGTCGGGGTTGAGGGTGGTCACCACCACCTCGCCCACCTCGCCGTCGGGCACGGGGTCGCCGGTGCCGGGGCGCACGATCTCCACGATCACGTCCTCGCCGAGCACGAGGCCCTCGCGCGCGGCGGTCTCGTAGGCGATCAGGCCCAGGTCGGCCGTGGCATAGCACTGGAAGGCCGCCACGCCGCGCCCGGCGAACCACTCGCGCAGCGACGGCGGCAGCGCCTCGCCCGACACCAGCGCCTTGGCAAGGTGCGGCAGCGCGATGCCCATCTCGGCCGCCTTCTCCAGCAGGATGCGCAGGAAGCTCGGCGTGCCGATGTAGCCGGCCGGCCGCAGCTCGGCCATCGCCTGCACCTGCTGCTCGGTCTGGCCCGTGCCGCCCGCGAACACGGTGCAGCCCACGGCCTGCGCGCCGCCTTCCATCATGGCGCCCGCTGGCACGAAGTGGTAGCTGAAGCAGTTGTGCACCAGCTCCCCCGGCCGGAACCCCGCCGCATGCACCGCGCGCGCCATGCGCCAGTAATCCGCGCGCCGCCCCTCGGGCTCGTAGAGCGTGCCCGGGCTCGCGAACACCCGCGGCATCGCCGGCCCGAACGCCAGCGCGCTGAACCCGCCGAACGGGTTCGCCGCGCGCCCCGCCTGCTGCCGCTCCAGCAACTCGTGCTTGCGCGTGACCGGCAACGCGGCCAGCGCGCCGCGGCTGTCCACCGCCCGCGCATCCACCTGCGCCAGGATTTCCGCGAACGCCGCCGTCGCCGACCGCGCATGCGCCACCTGCGCCGGCAACGCCGCCATCAGCGCCGCCTCGCGCGCCTCCGGCGAACGGGTTTCGAGGGCGTCGTAGGAATCCATCATGCTCATGCTTTCATCCATGCGGTTGTGCAATCCATCGTCATAAGAAACAGCGGCATCGTCGGCGTGGGCATACAAGCTACAAATCCCGCGCACGGCGCTGGAAACCGCCGCGGCGTCGCCCGTCGAATGGCCGCGGAGCAGGCCAAGCCAGCAGACGCCGTGGAACTGGCTTCGCCAGGCCACCGGCGTCCAGCCCCCCGCCAGAGTCGGGGGGCGTTCGTCCCGTCCATGCCCGCGCAGGCGGGCATGGAGCCGCGGTCCTCACTCCACCCTGCCCGCCGTGCGCAGTACGGCGAGAGCGGGGGGAAGCGGCACAGCCGCTCAGGGGGGTGACTTCCATGTCAGGCCAGCCAGCGCTTGCGCCGCTTGTAGCTCTTGGCGTCCTTGAAGCTCTTGCGCTCGCCGCCGCCCATGCCGAGGTAGAACTCCTTCACGTCCTCGTTGCTGGCGAGGTCGCTGGCGGCACCGTCCATCACGACGCGGCCGTTCTCCAGGATGTAGCCGTAGTCGGCGTATCTCAGCGCCATGTGCGTGTTCTGCTCGGCCAGCAGGAAGGTGACCTTCTCCCGGGCGTTCAGGTCGCGCACGATGTGGAAGACCTCCTCCACGATCTGCGGCGCGAGGCCCATGGAGGGCTCGTCCAGCAGCACCATGCGCGGGTTGGCCATCAGCGCGCGGCCGATGGCGCACATCTGCTGCTCGCCGCCCGAGGTGTAGGCGGCCTGGCTGGTGCGCCGCGTCTTCAGGCGCGGGAAGTAGGCATACACCTTCTCCAGGTTGGCGGCCACCTCGCCGCGGTCGCGCCGCGTGTAGGCGCCGGTGAGCAGGTTCTCCTCGATGGTGAGGTGGGCGAAGCAGTGGCGCCCCTCCATCACCTGCACCACGCCGCGGTCCACGAGCGCGGCGGGCGAGAGCCGCTCGATGCGCTCGCCGCGCAGCTCGATGCTGCCCTTGGTGACCTCGCCGCGCTCGCCCGCGAGCAGGTTGGAGACGGCGCGCAGCGTGGTGGTCTTGCCCGCGCCGTTGCCGCCCAGCAGCGCCACGACCGCGCCCTCGGGCACCGAGAGCGACACGCCCTTGAGCACCAGGATCACGTGGTGGTAGATCACCTCGATGCCGTTGACGACCAGCAGGGGCGCTGCCGCTGCCGCAGCGGCGATGGAGGGCGCGGCTGCGCCGGAGTGCGGCGGCGCGGTATCGGGAGCGGGTCCGGTCATACGCTTTCCTCGGGGGGGCGGCCTGTGCCGTGGGGTGTATGGATGCTATTGAATTAATAGCAAACTATTGAATGGATCCGGCGGCATGGAGGCGAAATGGCTTGAGCTTCCATTCCCCGCCGCGCCGGTGCCCGCTGCCGCCGTCCCGGCGCCCCGCCGGGTGCGGGCCCGGTCGCGGAGTGGCGGAACGTCGGAGCGGGGCCCAAGGCGGTGCCCGCTCAGGAGCAGCTGCGCGGCTTGATGTTCTTGTCCTTGGCGTACTTGGCCGCGTACTCCTTCACCAGTGGGTCGATGTGGGTCTTGTCGGCCTGGTACCAGTCGGGCTGGATGTTCCATTTCGCGCCGTCCCACTGCACGATGCGCGCCCAGTCGGTGCCCATGTGGTTCTGGCACGAGGTCTTCACGGGGCGCATCACTTCGCCGAAACCCAGGACCTTGAGCTTGTCGGCCGTGAGGTCGAGGTTCTCGAAGCCCCAGCGGATCTGCTCGGGCGTGAGCACCTTGCCCTTGCCGTACTTCTCCTGCGCCGCGCGGATGGCCTCCACCTGCAGCATCGAGATCATCATCCCGCGCGTGTGCGCCAGCGTGCCGACACCGGTGGGTGCGCCCGTGCCCTGGCCCTTGTCGTAGACGAACTTCTTCAGGTCGTCGTGCACCTTGTCCTTCGCGGCGCTGTTGTGGATGGTGATCGCGTTGTAGCCCTTCGCGCCCGCGCCGATGTCCTTCACGTCGTGGTCGGAGCCGGCCCACCAGATGCCGTAGATCTTCTCGCGCGGGTAGCCGCTCGCCTGCGCCTCGCGGATGCCGGCGGGCGTCATCACGCCGGCCGACCAGAACAGCACGTAGTCGGGCCTTTGCTGGCGGATCTGCAGCCAGGTGGACTTCTGCTCCACGCCGGGCGGCGTGACGGGGAAGGTGGTGAGCGTGAAGCCGTCGGCCTCGGCGCGCTTTTGCAGCAGCGGGATGGGCTCCTTGCCGTAGGGGCTGTCGTGGTAGACGAGCGCGATCTTCTTGCCCTTGAGGTTGCCTTTTTCCTTCTTGGCGATGTCCTGCAGCATCACGTCGGCAGCGGTCCAGTAGGTGCCCAGCAGCGGGAAGTTCCACTCGAACACCGTGCCGTCGGCCGACTGCGACAGGCCGTAGCCGGGAGTCTCGACCACGATCTTGTCCGCGATGGCCTTGTCGGTCACGGCGAAGGTGATGCCGGTGGACTGCGTGTCGAAGCCGGCCGCGCCGCCGCCCTTGCCCTTCAGGCGCTCGTAGCACTCCACGCCCTTGGCGGCGTCGTAGGCGGTCTCGCATTCCTCGAAGGCGAGCTTGACGCCGTTCACACCGCCGTCGCGGGCGTTCACGAGCTTGAGGTAGTCCTGCTTGCCATCCGCCCATGGAATGCCGAGCGGCGCGAACTGGCCCGTGCGGTAGACGAGCAGCGGCACGAACTGCTCGCCCGCGCCCTGCGCCTGGGCCAGCGGCGCGGTCGCGAGCGCCGAGAGGCCGGTCGCGATGGCGGCGGCGATCAATGCGATCTTCCTGGGTTGCATGGCATGTCTCCTTGGGTGATGTGGCACTCGGGTGGTGCGTTGGGGGAACGGGTTGGACAGGGCGCGCGGGGCGTCAGTGCGGGAACGGCCAGATGCGCAGCTTCTGCCGCGCGGTGGACCACAGCCGCGCGAGGCCGTGCGGCTCCACGATGAGGAAGAACACGATCAGCGCGCCGAAGATCATGTGCTCCAGGTGCGTGGCGGTGCCGGTCGAGATCGGCAGCCCCAGCCAGTGCGGCACGTAGTTGAGCAGCAGCGGCAGCAGCACGATGAAGGCCGCGCCGAACAGGCTGCCCGCGATGGAGCCGAGCCCGCCGATGATGATCATGAACAGCAGCTGGAACGAGCGGTCGATGCCGAAGGCCGCGGGCTCCCACGAGCCCAGGTGCACGAAGCCCCACAGCCCGCCCGCCACGCCCACGATGAAGCTGCTCACCGCGAACGCGCTGAGCTTGGCGTACACCGGGCGGATGCCGATCACGGCCGCGGCCACGTCCATGTCGCGCATGGCCATCCACTCGCGGCCCACCGCGCCGCGCACGAGGTTCTTGGCCAGCAGCGCGAACACCGCCACGAAGGCGAGGCACAGCAGGTATTTCTGCACGGGCGTGTCGATGCCGTAGCCCAGGATCTGCAGCGGCCCCACGCTCACCGAGCCGGACGACGAATCGTTGGTGACCCACTTCACGCGGTTGGTGAACCAGTCGGTGAAGAACTGCGCGGCCAGCGTGGCCACGGCCAGGTACAGGCCCCGGATGCGCAGGCTCGGGATGCCGAAGAGCACGCCGAACACGGTGGCGCAGAGCCCGCCGCCCAGCAGCGCGATCAGCAGCGGCATGCCCTCGATGCGCACCTGCAGGTTGTAGGCCGCGTAGGCGCCCACGGCCATGAAGGCGCCGGTGCCCAGCGAAATCTGCCCGCAGTAGCCCACGAGGATGTTGAGCCCGATCGCCGCGAGCGCCAGGATCAGGAACGGCACCGCGATGGCGCGGAAGAAATAGTCGCTGCCCAGGAGCGGCACGCCGACGAAGGCGAAGGCCAGCAGGAGCAGCAGCGCCCAGCGGTCCTGCGCGACGGGAAACAGCGCCAGGTCGGCCTGGTAGCTGGTCTTGAACTGGCCGTTCTCACGGTAGAACATGGCAGTGGCCCCCTTCTCGGACGCGATCGATGATCTTGTACACGTGGGCACGGCCTGCGGCCGCACGGTGCGGCCGAGGGCCGAACCCACCGGATTCGCGGTGCGAGCCCGGTGCCGATTTCGCAAAATTCTCGAGCGCGCACTTCATACGCGATCGATGATTTTGTCGCCGAACAACCCCTGCGGCCGCACGAGCAGGAAGGCCAGCGCGAGCACGTAGGCGAACCAGTTCTCGATGCCGCCGCCCAGGAAGGGCCCCAGGTAGATCTCCGAGACCTTCTCGCCCACGCCGATCAGCAGGCCGCCCACGATGGCGCCGGGCACCGAAGTGAGCCCGCCCAGGATCACCACCGGGAAGGCCTTGAGCGCCACGAGCGAGATCGAGAACTGCACGCCCAGCTTGCTGCCCCAGATGATCCCGGCCACGAGCGCCACGATGCCGCCCACCGACCACACGATCACCCAGATGCGCGAGAGCGGGATGCCGATGGACTGCGCGGCCTGGTGGTCGTCGGCCACCGCACGCAGCGCACGGCCGGTGCGCGTCTTCTGGAAGAAGAGCGAGAGCAGTCCCACGAGCGCGGCGGCCACCAGGGCGGCGTAGAGGTCCTCCTTGGAGAGCAGCAGGCCGCCCTCGAAGGTGTTCTCCAGCACGATCAGCGGGTCCTTGGGCATGCCCACTTCGATCTTGTAGGTGCTGCTGCCGAAGATCAGCTGGCCCGCGCCGTCGAGGAAGTAGGTGATGCCCAGCGTGGCCATCAGCAGCGCGATGGGCTCCTGGTTGACCAGGTGGCGCAGCGCGAGCCGCTCCACGAGCCAGGCCACGCCCACCATGCACGCCACCGCGGCGCAGAAGGCGAGCAGGTTGGCCAGCAGCAGGCTCTCGAAGCCCAGCCAGCGCGGCAGCCATTCCGCGAAGCGCGCCATCGCGAGCGCCGCGAACAGCACCATCGCGCCCTGCGCGAAATTGAACACGCCCGAGGCCTTGAAGATCAGCACGAACCCCAGCGCCACGAGCGCGTAGAGCATGCCGGCCATCAGGCCGCCGAACACCGTTTCGAGAAAAAATCCCATGGGGGCTCCTGGTATCAGTCATTGATGGCGTGGACCGCCATGCGGGGCCTGCGAAACCGCCATGGCACCATCCGTCCGAAGGCTGCGGAACAGGCCAGGCCACCGGCGTCGTCCCCCTGGAGGGGGAAGGCACCGCAGGTGACTCAGGGGGTGTTTCATGCGGTTGCGCCGAGATAGGCGCGGATCACGTCTTCGTTGTTGCGCACGGCCTCGGGCGTGCCGTCGCCGATCTTCTTGCCGTAGTCGAGCACCACCACCCGGTCGGAGATGTCCATCACCACGCCCATGTCGTGCTCGATCAGCACGATGGTGGTGCCGAACTCGTCGTTCACGTCGAGGATGAAGCGGCACATGTCCTGCTTCTCTTCCACGTTCATGCCGGCCATGGGCTCGTCGAGCAGCAGCACCTGCGGCTCCATGGCGAGCGCGCGGCCCAAGTCCACGCGCTTTTGCAGGCCGTAGGGCAGCTGGCCCACGGGGGCCTTGCGCCAGGCCTGGATCTCCAGGAAATCGATGATGCGCTCGACCACCTCGCGGTGGCGGATCTCCTCGCGCACCGCGGGCCCCACGCGCAGCGCCTGCATCAGCAGGTTGCTTCTGATCTTCAGGTTGCGGCCCGACATGATGTTGTCGAGCACGCTCATGCCCTTGAAGAGCGCGAGGTTCTGGAAGGTGCGCGCCACGCCCATCTCGGCCACCTGGCGCGAGTTCATGTGCGCGAAGGTCTTGCCGCGGAAGGTGATGGAGCCTTCCTGCGGCGCGTACACGCCGTTGATGCAGTTGAGCATCGAACTCTTGCCCGCGCCGTTGGGGCCGATGATGGAGCGGATCTCGTGCTCGCGCACGTCGAACGAGATGTCGGTGAGCGCCTTCACCCCGCCGAAGCGCAGGCTGATGTTGCGCACGTCGAGGATCACGTCGCCGATCTTCTTGGAGGGGGTCGTCATGGCGTTGTCCGGTTCGCGGCGGCGGGTGCGGGCGCGGGCCTCAGGCGGCCTGCCGCACGGGCGGGAAGGTCTTCGCGTCCTCAATGCGCAGGGTGGCGCTCACGCGGCCCGTGCGCCCGTCCTCGAACTTCACCTGCGTCTCGATGTACTGCTCGGGGAGGCCCGCGTAGAGCGCATCGACCAGGGGGGCGTATTTGTCGGCGATGAAGCCGCGGCGGACCTTGTTGGTGCGCGTGAGCTCGCCGTCGTCGGCATCCAGTTCCTTGTGCAGCACGAGGAAGCGGTGCACCTGGCTGCCCGCCAGCAGGCCGTCGGCCGCGAGGTCGGCGTTCACCTTCTCCACGCAGTCGCGGATCAGCGCCAGCACCTCGGGCTTGGCCGCGAGGTCGGTGTAGCCCGCGTAGGGCAGGTTCTGCCGCTCGGCCCAGTTGCCCACGGCTTCGAAGTCGATGTTGATGAGCGCGCAGGCCTTGTCACGGCCATGGCCCAGCGCCACCGCCTCCTTGATGTGCGGGAAGAACTTGAGCTTGTTCTCCACGTACTTGGGCGCGAACATCGCGCCGTCGTGCGCGCCGCCGGCCAGGCGGCCCACGTCCTTCACGCGGTCGATGATCTTGAGCTGCCCGCTCGCGTCCAGGAAGCCCGCATCGCTGGTGCGGTACCAGCCGTCTTCCGTGAGCACCTCGGCCGTGGCCTCGGGGTTCTTGTAGTAGCCGCGCAGCAGGCCGGCGGATTTGACGAGGATCTCGCCGTTGTCGGCCACCTTGATCTCCACGCCGCGGATCGGCACGCCCACGGTGTCGGAATGCACCGCATCGTCGGGCTGCAGGCACACGAACACGGCCGTCTCGGTGGAGCCGTAGAGCTGCTTGAGGTTGATGCCGATCGAGCGGTAGAAGGCGAAGAGGTCCGGCCCGATCGCCTCGCCGGCCGTGTAGGCCACCCGCACGCGCGACAGGCCCAGCGTGTTGCGCAGCGGGCCGTAGACCAGCAGATCGCCCGCGGCATAGCGCAGCCGGTCCCACCAGCCCACGGGCTGGCCGCTCTGCAGCGCCGGGCCCACGCGGCGCGCCAGTGCCATGCAGGTGCCGAACAGCCAGCGCTTGAACGCGCCCGCATCCTCCATGCGGATGGTCACGCTCGTGAGCAGGCCCTCGAAGATGCGCGGCGGCGCGAAGTAATAGGTGGGCCCGATCTCCTTGAGGTCGATCGACACCGTGGCCGCCGATTCCGGGCAGTTGACCACGTAGCCGCAGGCCAGCCACTGCGCGTAGCTGAAGATGTTCTGCCCGATCCACGCGGGCGGCAGGTAGGCCAGCACGTCCTCGGCGGCGGTGAGCCGGTCGAACTCGGCGCCGGCCGTGGCGCGGTCGAGCAGCGTGGCGTGCGTGTGCACCACGCCCTTGGGGTTGCCCGTGGTGCCCGAGGTGAAGAACATCGCGGCCACGTCGTCCGGCTGCACGGTCTCGGCGTGCCGCGCGAGCCAGCCCGGCGCGGCGTCGGCGATGCGGGCACCCGCTTCGAGCAGCCCGTCGATCGAACCCAGGCCCGGCTCGCCGTAGTTGCGCAGGCCGCGCGGGTCGTCGTAGTAGATCTGCGCGATGGCCGGGCACTGCGCGCGGATCTCCAGCAGCTTGTCGACCTGCTCCTGGTCCTCCACCACGCAGAAACGCACCTCCGCGTTGGTGAGCGGGAACACGCACTCGGCGGCCACCGCGTCCTGGTAGAGCGGCACCGGAATCGCGCCCAGCGACTGCGCCGCGAGCATGGTGGCATAGAGCCGCGGGCGGTTCGCACCGATCACCACCAGGTGCTCGCCGCGGGCCAGGCCCGCGGCATCCAGCCCGGCCGCCAGCCGCTCCACCATCTGCGCGAGCCGCGCCCACGGGGTGGTCTGCCAGATGCCGTATTCCTTCTCTCGCAGCGCAGCCGCCTGGGGGCGCTCGGCCGCGTGGCGCAGCAGCAGTCGGGGAAAGGTATCGCTCATGCCGGTTCCTGCCGAAGGTGGAGGGGCGCGGGGGCGGGGGCTGCGCTTCCGGCAGGCCCGCTTCCGCAGGGAATGACACGGATGGTAGGAACCGCTTTGACGCCGGCTTGTCTTGCCGACGACAATTTCGGGGAAACTCCTGACGGGTGTAACCCTGCCCGGCCTCCTCGGGCCTTCCGTGCGGGCCGCTTTCGCGCGGACGGTATCCTCGCCCCATGTATGCCCCGTTCTTCGGCCTAGAGCACGCGCCGTTTTCCATCGCGCCCGATCCGCGCTACCTGTTCATGAGCGACCGCCACCGCGAGGCGCTCGCGCACCTGCTCTACGGGCTGGAGGCGGGCGGGGGCTTCGTGCTGCTCACGGGCGAGATCGGCACGGGCAAGACCACGGTGTGCCGCTGCTTCCTGGAGCAGATCCCGGCGCACTGCAACGTGGCCTATGTGTTCAACCCCAAGCTCACCGTGGGCGAACTGCTGCGCTCCATCTGCGACGAGTTCGGCGTGGTCCACGCCGCCGCGGTGCCGGGTGCGGAGACCGTGAAGGACTGCCTCGACCCGCTCAACGCCTTCCTGCTGCGAGAGCATGCGGCCGGGCGCAACAACGTGCTCATCATCGACGAGGCCCAGAGCCTCGCGCCCGAGGTGCTGGAGCAGCTGCGGCTGCTGACCAACCTGGAGACCAGCGAGCGCAAGCTGCTGCAGATCGTGCTGATCGGCCAGCCCGAGCTGCGCACGATGGTGGCCGATCCGGCGCTGGAGCAGCTCGCGCAGCGCGTGATCGCGCGCTTCCACCTGGGGGCGCTCACGCCCGACGAGACCCGCCAGTACATCGCGCACCGGCTGGGCGTGGCGGGGCTGAAGGGCCCGCTGCCGTTCAGCGCGCGTGCGCTGGAGCGCATCCACCAGCGCGCGCGGGGCGTGCCGCGGCGCATCAACCTGCTGTGCGACCGGGCGCTGCTGGGCGCCTATGCGGGCGGCGTGCGCGAAGTGGACGAGGCCATCGTGGAGCGCGCGGCGCAGGAAGTGTTCGACGCCACCCCGCCGCCTCCCGCGGCCGCGGCACGCACGGGGCGCTGGCCGCGCTGGGCGGTTGCGGGTGCCGGGGCGCTGGCCGGCGCGGCGGTCATCGCGGGCGTGGGCTGGAGCCAGGGCTGGGGGCCGCAAGCCCGCGGCGGCAGCGGTGGCGCGCCGACGGCGGCGGGCGGCCAGCGGGCCGGAGCATCGGCTGCCGTGCAGGCGGCCGCCAGTGCACCGGCATCGGCCGGCTCCGCAGCGGCGCGGCCGGCAGACGGGGTGGCGCTGCCGCCGTTGCAAGGCTTTCTGCGGGCGGCGCTGCCGGCACCCGAGGACGCGGCCTGGCGTGCGCTGGCGGGGGCCTGGGGCGTGCGCGACGGCTTGGACGGTGGCGATGCCTGCGAGGCGGTGCAGCGGCAGGACCTGCGCTGCTATCGCCAGCGCCGGGCCGGACTGGCATTGCTGCGCCAACTGGACCGCCCGGGCCTGCTGACCCTCTACACCGCCGCGGACGAAGCCGTGCCCGTGGTTCTCTCGCGCTTCGACACGGCACGGCAGATCGCGGTGCTGGAGAGCGGCGGGCGGCGCCTGGAGGTGTCCGCCGCCGATCTCGCGCAGGCCTGGCGCGGCGAGTTCGCGACGCTGTGGCGCGCGCCGCCCGGATGGCCGCCGGGCGGCGGCAACCTGGCCGCTTCTCCCGCGGCGCTGGCCTGGCTGGATGCGCAGTTGGCGCGTTCCGTGGCGCCGGCCGAGCCCGCCGCCGCGCTGGCCGCGGGCAATGCCGCCACGCAGCGGCGTGCGCGCATCCACCGCTTCCAGATGGCCCAGGGCCTGGTGCCCGACGGGCGCGCCGGCCCGCTCACGCTCATGCTGCTCAACCGCGCCGCCGGCGTGGACGAACCGCGCCTGCACACTCCCTGACCCGGATCCGATCTTCGTATGTCCTACATCCTTGATGCCCTGCGGCGCGCCGAAGCCGAGCGCGGCCGTGGCGCCGTTCCCGGCCTGCACACCCCTGCACCGCCCCCGGCAGGCGCCTGGCCTCCGGCTCCGGCTCCGGCACCGGGCCGGCGCCGCCGCACGGCCCTGTTCGTGGCCATGGCAGTGCTGCTGGCCGGCGGCGCCGCCGCGGCGGCCTGGTGGGCCGCGACTGCCACGCGCACCCCGGGCGAAGGAAGCGCGGCACTGCCGGGCACCGGCGAAAGCCCCGCCGCTGCGGCCTTGCCCCGGCCTGCAGAGCCCATGGCGTCCTCCGCTGCCGCTGCTGCGCCTTCGGTGCCGGCCCCGTCGCCAGCGCCGGCACCGGCACCGGCACCGGCAGGCACTCCGCCGCCCCCGGCCGTCGCCGCGCCGCGAACAGCACCAGCACCAGCACCAGCACCAGCACCAGCACCACGTCCTGCGGCTGCCGCAGTGCCAAAGGCCCAGGCTCCCGCATCCGCACCGGTGCCTGCCCCCGCACCTGCGAAAACCGCCTCCGCGCCGGGCAAGGCGGCCGCGCCCGCCGCGGCGGCGGTGCAGCCATCTGCGCCGGAGGCATCCGCCCGGCCGGCGGCCGTGGCCTTGCGCGATCTGCCCGCGGGCGTGCGCGAGCAGTTTCCGGCCCTGCAGATCAGCGGGGTCACCTATTCGTCCAATCCGCTCTACCGCATGGCCATCGTCAATGGGCAGGTTCTGCACGAGGGCGATGCGCCGGTGGCGGGACTGGTGCTGGACCGCATCGAGCCGGACCGCATGGTCTGGCAGTTCAGGGGCTACGCGGTGTCGATGCCGTCGCGGTGAATGACCGCCGCGCGGGGCAGGGCGCCGGGGCGCCTCGTGGTTTTCCCCCTGCCAGGGCGCTCGCGCTCTCCGCCATGCTCGGCGCATGCACGATGACCTGCCCCTCCACCAGCGCCGCCGCCGCCCGACGGAGGCCGAGCTGCAGGGGATTCCCTGGCTGTCGTCGCTGACCCTTGCCGAGCGGGAGCGTGCGGCGGAGGCATTGACGGTGGGGGATGCGCAGGTGGGCGATTTCGTGTGCCGCCGGGGCCGGCCGGTCACCTACTGGTTCGGCGTGGTCGAGGGGCTGCTCAAGATGAGCACCGACAACGCCCAGGGCCAGACCATGACGTTCGCCGGGGTGCCGCCGGGCGGCTGGTTCGGCGAGGGGACGGCCGTGAAGCGCGAGCCCTACCGCTACGACATCCAGGCGCTGCGCCGCAGCGTGGTGGCGGGTCTGCCGATCGACACCTTCCACTGGCTGCTCGACCATTCCCTCGGGTTCAACCGCTTCGTGATGCAGCAGCTCAACGAGCGCCTCGGCCAGTTCATCGCGGCGCGGGAGATCGAGCGCCTGGGCAGCCCCGATGTGCGGGTGGCGCGCGGGCTGGCGGCCTTGTTCAACCCGCTGCTGTATCCCGGCGTGGGGGAAGTGCTGCGCATCACGCAGCAGGAGCTGGCCTACCTGGTGGGCCTGTCGCGCCAGCGCGTGAACGAGGCGCTCTCCGCGCTGCAGGCGCAGGGGGCGATCCGCGTGGAATACGGCGGGCTGCGCGTGCTGGACCTGCGCGCCCTGCGGGAGAACGTGTTTGCCGCGGCGGCCGGGGCGGCGCAAGACGGCGGGAGGCCGAGCGCCGCAGCTGCAGCGGGGGCCTGACCGGGCCCCGGCCGTGTGGCCGGGCCCGTATCCGTCAGCCGGGAAGCGCGGGCGTGGCCAGCGTGGAAGACACCTCACCGGGCGTGCGCTGCAGCCGGAAGGCGCCCACCATTTCCGTGAGGCGCCCGGCCTGTTCCTTCAGGCTGCCCGCGGCGGCGCTGCTTTCCTCGACGAGGGCGGCATTCTGCTGCGTCATCGTCTCGAGCGCGCTCACCGACTGGCTGACCTGGCCGAGGCGGTCGCTCTGTTCGTGGGCCGCGGTGGTGATCTCGCCCATGATGGAGGACACCTGCTGCACCGACTGCACCAGCTCCCCGATGGTGGTGCCGGCCTGGCCGACCAGCGACGTGCCTTCCTGCACCTGGCCCGCGCTCGCGAGGATGAGGGCCTTGATCTCCCGCGCGGCTTCGGCGCTGCGCCCCGCCAGGGCGCGCACTTCGCCCGCCACCACGGCGAAGCCGCGGCCCTGCTCGCCCGCCCGGGCCGCTTCCACCGCGGCGTTCAGCGCCAGGATGTTGGTCTGGAAGGCGATGCCGTCGATCACTCCGATGATGTCGGCGATCTTGCGCGAGCTGGCGCTGATGACGTCCATGGTGCGCACGACCTGCGACACCACTTCGCCGCCGCGCGCGGCGACCTGCGCGGCCGAGGCCGTCATCTGGTTGGCCTGGCGCGCGGCGTCGGCCCCCTGGTGCACGGTGTGGGTCAGGTCTTCCAGCGCGGAGGCGGCCTCCTGCAGGTTGCCGGAGGTCTGCTCGGTCCGGTGGCTCAGGTCGAGGTTGCCCGAGGCCACTTCGGAGCTGGCCAGCAGGATCGAATCGGCCGTGGTGCTGATGTGCCCGACCAGGGCGCGCAGGCGTTCCTGCATGGCGGCGATGGCCTCCAGCAGCCGGCCCGTCTCGTCCTGGATGCGCACTTCCACCCGCGAGGTGAGGTCGCCCCGGGCGATGCGCTCGGCCACGACCACGGCACGGCCGATCGGCTGGGTGATGGTGGCCGTGGTGCGCCACGCGATCAGCAGGCCCAGCGCGATGGCCAGCGCCACGAGGGCCCCGCCCGTCACGCGCGAGCGGGTCTGGGTCTGTTCGGCCGCGGCGGCGGCCTCGGTGTTGAGGGTGTTCTGCAGCTCGACCAGCTGGGCGAGCTTTTCGCGCCAGACGGCCTCGGGCGGCGCCACCCGGGTCATGAGGCCCAGCGTGGCGCTGACCGTGTCGCCGTCCGTCACCAGCTTGAGCGCGCTTTCGAGTTCGGGGCGGGTCTTGCGGGCCTGGGCCTGCACGTCCGCCAGCAGCTGTCGCTCGTCGGGCGTGGCGCCGCTGCTGTCCAGCAGCGCCGTCAGCTCGGATTCCTGCTTGCCGTAGCGCTGCAGGATCCCGGAGGCCTTGCGGGCCTGGTCTTCGGCGTTCTTGGGGTCGATGTCGCCCAGCATGGCGGCCGAGCGCGCATGGATGCCGGTGGCGCTCACGGTCTGCAGCATGTCGTTGGCCAGGCGCGCCTTGGCAGCGCCCACGCCGGTGATCTGCTGCAGCTGCCGGTTCATGCCGGAAGTCGACAGGTGCCCCAGCACGGCAACGGCGACCACGAGGGCCAGCATGCATCCGAAGCCGAGGAAGAGGCGGCGGGAAATGGAGAGGGAGCGGAGGAATGAGACAGCCTGCATGGTGTTTTCCCGGGCCAGCTGGCCCATCGTCGACGAGTTCACTGCAAGATGAGTGCCAATGGAGACTCTGGTGTTGTTACAAATGCCCGGCACGTGCCAAGCGCTTCGCTGGCATGCTCCGCACTGGAGGGGCAGGGTTCGGTGATTTCATTGGAGCACTCCATTTCCAGCTTCCGCCATCGGTTCTAGCTATTGATTTAATAGCTTATTTGCAGACGGTGCTTATCCTGCCAGACTCCTGACCGGCGCTGCCGGAAAGCGACGATTTTGTTACATATGCGTGCTGAGGTGACGTGATGAAAACAGGTGTGACGGCGTCCGCGGTGGCGTTGGCCACGTGTCTCTGGGGCTGTGCGGCCTCGGCGGCGCTGGTCCAGGTGCAGATCCAGGATGGTGCGGGCAAGCCGCTGCCGGGCGCTGTCGCGTTCCTCGATTCGGTGCAGGCCAAGCGGCAGGCCAAGCCCCTCGCGGCCGCCGAGGTCGCCCAGGAGAAACGGCGTTTCGTGCCCGATGTCCTGGTGGTGACGACGGGCACGTCGGTGCAGTTCCCCAACCACGATACGGTGCGCCACCACGTCTACTCGTTCTCGCCGGCCAAGAAGTTCGAGCTGAAGCTCTACTCCGGCGTGCCGGCCAATCCCGTGCTGTTCGACCAGTCCGGCGTGGTGGTGCTCGGCTGCAACATCCACGACCAGATGGTGGGCTGGGTGCTGGTGGTCGAGACCCCGTACTTCGCGCGCTCCGATGCCTCGGGCAGCGTGCGCATCGACAAGGTGCCCCCGGGCGAATACACGCTGCGCGTGTGGCACGCGGGCCTGCCGGTCGGCGCGCCCGCGCAGGCATTGCCGCTCGTGGTGGCCGAGCCCGGCGGCGCGCCGGTGGCCGTGCGGCTGGCGGGGGTGGTGCCGTGACCTGGAGCGCCCTCGGCCGCAGCCTGATGTTCCGGCTGGCGGCCATCTCCCTGCTGTTGCTGCTGATCGTGCAGGCGGCAGGCTTTGCGGTGGTGCGCGCTTCCATCGAGCGCAATGCGCGCGCGCAGATCGCCCGGGGGCTGGATGCGGACGAGCGCGTCTGGCGGCGCCTCATCAACCAGAACGCCGAACGGCTGCAACAGGCCTCGGCACTGCTGGCGGCCGACTACGGCTTCCGCTCGGCCGTGAATTCGGGCGATGCGGAGACCATCGAGTCGGTGCTGGAGAACCACGGCGGGCGCATCGGCGCGGCCGTGACCGCTTTGCTCGACACACGCATGCAGCTGGTGATCTCCACCATCTCGCACATTCCCGGGGACCACCGCGCCGCGCTGCGCGGCGTGGTGCCCGCGCTCACGGCGCACCCGCAGGGCAGCCAGATCGCGGTGGTGGGCGGCATGCCCTACCAGTTCGTCATGGTGCCGATGCGCGCGCCGCTCGTGATCGGCTGGGTGCTCATGGGCTTTCCGATCGATGAGACGCTGGCGACGGAGATGCAGCAGCTGCAGGCGGTGGACGTGGCCATCGTCGTTCGGCGCACGGAGGGCGGCGTCGCCGTGCCCGTGAGCACGCTGTCCGCCGGCGACCGCGAGAGCCTGGCTGCGCTGGAGGACGAACGCGAGGTCCGCATGGGCGCCGGCACCATGCTCGTGCGCAGCGTGGGGCTCGAGAGCGTCAACGGCGAGAGCCGGGCATTGCTGCTGCGCTCGCTCGACGAGGTGCTGGACCCCTACCGCCAGCTGCAGTTGCTGCTGGGCGCGATCACGCTGGGCGGCGTGGTGCTCTTCGCGCTGGGCTTCGCCATCATGGCGCGGCGCGTGGCGACGCCGCTGCGCTCGGTGGTGGCCGCCACGCAGCGCATCTCGCGCGGCGACTACGAGGTGCCGATCGAGCACACGCGCCGCCGGGACGAGATCGGCAACCTCGCGCGTTCGTTCGACCGCATGCGCATCGACATCGCGGCCCAGCAGGGCGAGATCCGCCGCCTGGCCGACACCGACCGCCTCACCGGCGTTCCCAACCGGGAGCGCTTCCGCCGCATGCTGATGGAAGCCCTGCAGCACGGCGAGCGCCTGGGCGAGCCGCTGGCCGTCATCGCGCTCGACCTCGACCGTTTCAAGCACGTGAACGACGTGCTGGGCTATGCGCTGGGCGACCGGCTGCTGCAGGCCGTGGTGGCCCGCATCGTCGCGCACCTGCGCTCGCCGCACGATCTGGTCGCGCGGCTGGGAGGCAACGAATTCGCGCTGCTGATGCCCGCTGCCGACATGGCCGCCGCGGTGGACATGGCGCAGCGCATCACGCGCGCGTTCGAGTCGCCGCTGGCGTTCGACGACCAGATGGTCGATTTGAGCGCAGGCATCGGCATCGCATGCTGGCCCGGCCCGGCCGGCGATGCCGATACGCTGCTGAGCCACGCCGAAATCGCCATGTACGCCGCCAAGCGGCGCCTGAACGGTGCGCTGCTCTACGACCCGTCGATGGAGTCCTCCAGCGCGGGCGCCCTGTCGCTGCTCTCCGAGCTGCGCCATGCGGTCGAGGCGGGCGAGCTGCGCCTGTTCCTGCAGCCCAAGCTGGGCCTCAACGGGCAGGCCGGTTGCGGCGCCGAGGCGCTGGTGCGCTGGCAGCACCCCGTGCGGGGCCTGGTGCCGCCCATGCAGTTCATCCCGTTCGCCGAGCAGACGGGCTTCGTGCGCCAGCTCACGCTCTGGGTGTTCGAGGAAGCCGCGGCCTACCTGGCGCGGCCGCAGGTGCGGCCGCTGGGGCTGCGCATCTCGGTCAACCTCTCCACGCGCGACCTGATGGACCCGGACCTGAGCACGCGGCTGGAAGCCATCATGGTGCGCCACGGCGTGGCCGCCGACGCCTTCTGCCTGGAGATCACCGAGAGCGCCATCATGGACGACCCCGAGCGTGCCGAGGCCATGCTCAACCGCCTGTCCGCACAGGGTTTCAAGCTCTCCATCGACGATTTCGGCACGGGCTATTCCTCGCTGGCCTACCTCAAGCGGCTGCCCGTGGACGAATTGAAGATCGACAAGTCCTTCGTCATGGGCATGGTGGCGGACCATGGGGACGAGCAGATCGTGCGCTCCACCATCGACCTCGCGCACAACCTGGGCCTGTCGGTGGTGGCCGAAGGCGTGGAGTCCGGCACCATCCTGGACCGGCTGCGGGCCCTGTATTGCGACGAGGCGCAGGGCTACCACATCGGCCGGCCCATGCCCGCCGACGACTTCCTCGGATGGCAGGCCGCGGCCACCGCGCCAAAATAGCGCCATGTCCGATCCGTCTTCCCGTTCCCGCCTGTCGCTGCCCCCGGGCGGCGCCCGTGCCAGCCAGCCCGCGTCTTCTTCCGCGCCCGGCACGCCTTCCGCCCCGTCCCGCAAGGGGGGCGCGCGGCCTCCGGGGCGGTTCACCCTGCGCTCGACCGAGGCCGGCGCAGCCCCCGCGGTCCGGAGTGCACCGCCGGCGCCGGCCCCGCGTGCGGGCGGCAGCCCCCCGGCCGTGCGTGCGCCGGCCCCGGCGCGACCGGACCGGGCGCCCGCCGGCCCGGGGCACGTCGGCAGCGTGGCGCGGGCAGAAGGCCCGGCCGGCACCGCGCGCCTCAACAAGCGCATGGCCGAACTGGGCCTGTGCTCGCGCCGCGAGGCCGATGCCTGGATCGAGCAGGGCTGGGTGCGCGTGAACGGCCAGGTGGCGCCGATGGGGCTGCAGGTGACGCCGTTCGACCGCATCGAAGTGGATCCCGCCGCCCAGGGCCAGCAGGAGCGGCAGGTGACCATCCTGCTGCACAAGCCCATGGGCTACGTGAGCGGGCAGGCCGAGGACGGCCACACGCCCGCGGTGGCGCTCATCAACCCGCGCACGCACTGGCGCGAGGACCCGAGCCGCCAGCGCTTCTCTCCCCCGCAGCTGCGCGGGATCGCGCCGTGCGGCCGGCTCGACATCGACTCGGTGGGGCTGCTGGTCCTCACGCAGGACGGCCGCATCGCACGGCAACTGATCGGCGAGGACTCCGGCATGGAGAAGGAGTACCTCGTGCGCGTGCACTACGGCGACGTGGCCACCGACGTGCAGGCCGCCTTCCCGCCCGACCAGCTCGAGCGGCTCTGCCACGGCCTCTCGCTCGACGGCCAGGTGCTCAAGCCCGCCCGCGTGGACTGGCAGAACCCCGAGCAACTGCGCTTCGTGCTCACCGAGGGCAAGAAGCGCCAGATCCGCCGCATGTGCGAGCTGGTGGGCCTCAAGGTGGTGGGCCTGAAGCGCATTCGCATCGGCCGCGTGGTGCTCGGCAACCTGCCCGCGGGGCAGTGGCGCTACCTGGGGCCGAACGAACGGTTCTGAGGCCAATGAAGTGGCGGCGGAAAGACCGGCGCCGCTGCATCATTCTTTTCGAGGTTTAAATCCTGCCCTCACTTGTCAGGGCTTTGGACAGCTGTTCGGGAACATCTGTACGGTGCCGCTGGGGGGAATGCCGAAATCTTCTTGTGGCAAGCGTTGAAAGGCGATCCATTGCGGTTCTTCGAGCGTCATGGCCCCTTCCGTGCATATTGCGTGGATGCGTGCTGGACTGGTGCTGCAATCCACTGTGGAAAAAATGCAGCGGTTTCCGGTTGCAATACCAAGATTCGGTAAATCACGCGTTGCGATCAGCATATAGCTGTTGTCCTGATTTGTGCGCAAAGATTCGGACTCCAAGCTTCTCCAAAAAAACAGCAGGCCAGGCACCGCGACCGTAATTATTGAAAGGATAACCAGGGATGTATAAGTATTTCGACCCTTGCTGGCTTGGTATTTCATCAGGGTATTGCCGATTCCTAGGAAGGCAATAAATGCGCAAGCAACCACGAGAATCAATTTGGAAATATTGCATCCGCCATCGCAATCGCCAGCTTGGAACGCTCTGATGAATAAAAGGCCGCCGGTCAGGCACGATAAGAAGGCAGTGCAGATCAGCGTAAGAAAGGGCAGGATGGAGCGCTGCATCATGCAAAGGGCCAGAAAGCAACCGTCCGCGCGTTTTCAAGATCGGAATACACCGATGGAATGCGATTGATTCCAAGCGTGAACCGCGTGAAGTTCTGCCATGAAGGAGTGAGTCGGTCCATGTTCCAAAGATCGATATGGTCACCCGTTGGTGATTTTTCTCCTTCACGCATCCAGTAGTCCTTGAAAAACACGATACCTCTGCGTGCAGCGAGATGTTTGTGAAAGCCTTTTCCTGCCAACTGGATGGGAGTCGGGCAGTTGGTGAAAGGTTTGGTATTCAACCAGTCCGCCAATTCTTGAGCCCTGAGCACCATGCCGTTTCCTCGGGCGCCAAATTCGCAACGTGGCCCTCTGAAGGTTTTGAAACTAACGCCCGATCTTTCGAGTGCCATGCCAACTCGAATGGCGCATTGATTGTCATACGCCTTTCTCCGGTTGACGGGGTTGACACATGGATCATTGCCGGGGTAATTCTTCCAAAGTTCGTCAAAGCTGACGTTGCTATTTTTTGAGGCTTTTTCTTCAACCGCCATTGATGTCGAAACCTTTGACGCGCCGGGACGGCATTGGATATTGGAGTAGAGGTGCCCAGAATAATCTGCAGCATTTCGGCAGACTGGGGAGCGCTTGGTCGCGCAGCATCGTAGCGACGAAAGTCACGGCGTTTCATTGCAAAGGTATTGGAGTTCGTTATTAACTGACAAATTTTTTTGTGGGGCGCTTGCTGCAACGGTGTTGTTTGCGGCAGGCGCAGGACATTTCGATGACTTGGTAACACGTTCCCCACGGCGTCCAGGGCCGATCCAGCCCTTGCTGGCACAAGCCCAGCAGGCCTTGATAATCCGCGCCCGGCCCCCAGTTGGCGGGGCGTTCCCCTTTCGTTGCGAACCTCTCACAAGAGCACACCACCAACCATGAGCAAGCACACCCATTCCTTCCAGGCCGAAGTCTCGCAACTGCTGCACCTGGTCACCCATTCGCTGTACTCCAACCAGGAGATCTTCCTCCGCGAGCTGATCTCCAATGCGTCCGATGCCTGCGACAAGCTGCGCTTCGAGGCCCTCAACAACGCCGGCCTGTACGAGGACGCACCCAACCTCGAAGTGCGCGTGTCCTTCGACAAGGCCGCCAAGACGCTCACCATCACCGACAACGGCATCGGCATGAGCGAGCAGGAGGCCATCGACCACCTGGGCACCATCGCCAAGAGCGGCACCAAGGACTTCATGAGCCGCCTCTCGGGCGACCAGAAGCAGGACGCCCAGCTCATCGGCCAGTTCGGCGTGGGCTTCTATTCGGGCTTCATCGTCGCCGACCGCATCACCGTGGAGTCGCGCCGCGCGGGCGTGCCGCCCGAGCAGGGCGTGCGCTGGACCAGCGCGGGCACGGGCGATTTCGAGGTCGAGGCCATCACGCGCGCGCAGCGCGGCACCAGCATCATCCTGCACCTGCGGGACGAGGCCGAGGAGTTCCTGAACGCCTGGAAGCTCAAGTCCGTCATCGCCAAGTATTCCGACCACATCAGCCTGCCCATCCTCATGGAGAAGGAAGAGTGGAAAGATGGCGAGAAGGAGGGCGACCCCGGCCAGATGGTCCAGACCGGCGAATGGGAGCCCGTCAACAAGGCCAGCGCACTCTGGTCGCGGCCCAAGAAGGACATCACCGACGAGCAGTACCGCGAGTTCTACAAGGCCATCAGCCACGACCACGAGGACCCGCTCACCTGGAGCCACAACCGTGTCGAGGGCAACACCGAGTACACGCAACTGCTCTACATCCCCGCCAAGGCGCCGTTCGACCTGTGGAACCGCGACAAGAAGGCCGGCGTTAAGCTCTACGTGAAGCGCGTCTTCATCATGGACGAGGCCGAGGCGCTGATGCCCACCTACCTGCGCTTCGTGAAGGGCGTGATCGACTCCAGCGACCTGCCGCTCAACGTGAGCCGCGAGCTGCTGCAGGAAAGCCGCGACGTGCGCGCCATCCGCGAGGGCTCCACCAAGCGCGTGCTCTCCATGCTCGAAGACCTGGCCAAGCACGACCGGCACGTGTCGGGCGAGGGCGCCGACGGTGTCACCGACGTGGTGAGCGACGAGGACAAGGCCAAGGAAGGCAAGTACACGCAGTTCTATGCCGAGTTCGGCGCCGTGCTGAAGGAAGGCCTGGGCGAGGACTTCGGCAACCGCGACCGGCTGGCCAAGCTGTTGCGCTTCGCCTCCACCACCACCGACACGGTGACCGTATCGCTGGCCGACTACAAGGCCCGCATGAAGGAAGGCCAGGAGGCCATCTACTACATCACCGCCGACACCCTCGCCGCCGCCAGGAACAGCCCGCAGCTCGAAGTCTTCAAGAAGAAAGGCATCGAGGTGCTGCTCATGACGGACCGCGTGGACGAGTGGGCGCTGAACTACCTGCACGACTTCGACGGCACGCCGCTGCAGTCCGTCGCCAAGGGGGCGGTGGACCTGGGCACGCTGCAGGACGAAGCCGAAAAGAAAGCGGCCGAAGAAGCGGCCGAAGCCTTCAAGCCCGTGCTCGCCCAGCTGAAGGAAGCCCTCAAGGACAAGGCCGGCGACGTGCGCGTGACCACCCGCCTCGTCGATTCGCCGGCCTGCCTCGTGGTGCAGGAAGACGGCATGAGCACGCAGCTTGCGCGCCTCATGAAGCAGGCCGGCCAGTCCCTGCCCGAAACCCGGCCCGTGCTGGAAGTGAACCCCGAGCATGCGCTGGTCAAGAAGCTGGACGGCAGCGTGCACTTCCATGACCTGGCCCACATCCTCTTCGACCAGGCCCTGCTGGCCGAAGGCGGCCTGCCGGAAGACCCGGCGGCGTATGTGAAGCGCGTCAACGCGCTGCTGGCGTAATCCTCCACGGCGCCGCGCCGGGCAGGACCGTCCGGCGCAGCGCCCGCCACCCAGGGCCCGAGGCCGCGGGAGCGTCTGAAACGCTCGCGCGGCCTTTTTTATTGCTGAGTGGCCCGAGGGGACGGGCGGGCCCCATCACTGCGGCGGGAGCCGGCCCGGCAGATCGACGCAGTGAATGTGAGCCTGGTCTCCGCACAGCCATTGACCGTGAGGGAATGGTCGTGCACAGCGGCACGTTGGCGGAGAGGCGCGCGCGGTAGAACCCGGCGGTACCGGAGTTGACCGCCGATCCGCAGGCTTTTCCCCGGGTAGGCGCGCGTGGGTGGCCTCGATAATATGCAGCGGTCTTTCCACCGCCCTTGCGGAGCTTTCCCGGCCATGTTGCGCTTCTTCCTCATCTTCCTCACGCTTCAGCTCTCCCTCTTCGGCATCAACATGCTCAACTGGGTGCAGCAGCACCTCGTCCTGCCGTGGACGGCGCTGCTCGCGCGGATCTGCGCGACGCTGGTGATGTGGTTCGACAGCTCGGCCGCAGCGGCGGGCAAGGTGCTCTGGAACCACGAGACGGGGTTCGGCGTGTCGATCGAGGCGGGCTGCAACGGCATCGAGGCGTGCATCGTGCTGTTCGCCGCGGTGATGGCGTTTCCTTCCACGTGGCGGCACAAGCTCATCGGGCTGGTGGCGGGTTTCGTGGCGGTGCAGGCGCTCAACATCGTGCGGGTGATCAGCCTGTTCTACCTGGGGCAGTGGAGCACCCCGGTGTTCAACTTCGCGCACGAATACCTCTGGCAGGCGCTCATCATGGTGGACGTGCTCATCGTCTGGCTGCTGTGGGTGCGCGCGGGCAGTCGCGGCGACGTGCAGCCGCCCGGGTCCGGCGACGGGCCGCCCGCCACGCCGCCGGCCGCGGCCCTGGCCTGAAGGCGCGTGCCGCGATGCGCCGCGCTGCCAGCCTGAAGGCATTCGTCATCGGCCTCTTCGTAGGGGTCGTGCTGCTCACGCTCGCGTGGACGCGGGTGTCGCCGTGGACTTCCTACCCCGTCGGTCTGGTCGCGGCGGTGGCGATGGAGCACGCGGCGCCCGGCTGGGTGCGTGAGTCGCGCCTCGCGCCGGGCCGCCTCGAAGTCGACACCTCGGTGGCCATCGCCACGCAGCAGACCGGCAACCGCATGGTCGAGATCACCCTCGAATCCGATCCGGGCCGCTATGCCTACGGGCTGCCGATCTTCCTGGCGCTGCTGCTGGCCGCGCGTGGGCCGGGCCGCGCGGTGCGTGCGCTGGCGGGCTTCGCGTTGCTGGTGCCGCTGCAGGCCTTCAGCCTGGCCATGCAATTGCTCATGCAGCTGCTGCTCACGGCGCAGTTCGACGTGCGCGCGCTGCGCGTCGAGCAGTGGCAGATGGAGGCGCTGGTCTACGGCTACCAGCTGGGCTCGCTGGTGGTGCCCACGCTCGCGCCGATCGTGGTGTGGCTGTGGCTCGACCGGGCCTTCGTGAACGAGGTGGTGATCGGCGCCTGGCGGCGTTCGCTGCCTGCGCGGGGTCCGGTGGCCGCGCCGGTGGCGGCCGGCGCATCCCCGGCGCCGGTGGGCGCCGCACCGTCGGCGGCAGGGGCCGATGGCATGCCGGAGGGCGCCGCTCCGGGGCCTGCAGTCGCCGCCCCCGCCCCCGCTCCGGCACCGGAGCCCGCCGCGGGCGGCATCCCGGTCTCTTCGAGCACCGCCGCCGGGCTACCGCCGCGCCGGCCCCTGCGCTGAGGCGCCTGCACGGCCGGTGTGGCGCGCGCGTCACACCGGCCGGTTCGACACGACCGTGCCGCCGGGCGCTGCCAGAATGCCGGCCCATGTCCACGCTTCACCGCCTCCGTTCCGTGCGCCCGCTGGCGCATCGCCGCCCCTGTGCCGCGATCTTCCTGTCCGCTGCGGCCTGGCTGGCCCTGGCGGCCGCCGCCCCGGCCCGCGCCGCGCCGGACGCGTCCGCCCAGGGTGACCCGGAGGAGCCTCCGCGCGTGGCGCTGCATGCCCAGACCACCTACATCTGGCAGCGCAAGCCGGCCTTCGATGCGGCCTACACCGGCCCCAACAGCCTGGTGCCCGCACGGGAGCGCTCGTATTCGTTCACCGCGACGGCCGATCTGGCGCTGCGCGCCTGGGAAGGCGCGCAGTGGCATTTCAACCCCGAGGCCGCGCAGGGCATTCCGCTGTCGCACCTGGCGGGTGCGGGCGGGCTCTCCAACGGTGAACTGGCGCGTTCGTCGGGCGCGCGGCTGAAGGCCTACCGCGCGCGCTTCTTCCTGCTGCAGCGCTGGGACGCGGGCGGCGAGGCCGAGCGCATCGAGCCCGATTTCAACGAAATGGGCGGTACCTCCACCGCGCGCCGCTGGACGCTGGTGGCGGGCAATGTGTCGCTGCTCGACTACTTCGATCCGAACCCCTACGCCAAGGACCCGCGCGAGCAGTTCTTCAACTGGTCCTTCCTCACGCCGGGCGCCTGGGACTATGCGGCCGACGCGCGCGGCTACACCTGGGCGGGCATCCTCGAATACCGCACGCCGCAGTGGGCGGTGCGCGGCGGGCGCGCGCTGCAGCCGCGCGAATCCAACGGCCCCCAGCTCGACCGCGACTGGCAGCACCGCTACGGCGACCAGATCGAGGCCGAGTCCGACCTGCCCGTGGCCCTGCCCGCGGGTCCGCTGCGCGGCCGGGTGCTGCTGTTCCGCAACCGGGCGGTGATGGGCGGCTTCGGCGATGCGCTGGCCGCAGGCCAGGCCGCGGGCGGCGTGCCCAGCGTGGCGGACGTGCGGCGCCTGCAGACCAAGAGCGGCTGGGCGCTGACGCTGGAGGTGCCGCTGGGCCCGGACGCCGGCCTGTTCGCGCGTGCGGGCCGCAGCGGCGGGCGCCAGGAGACCTATGCGTTCACCGAGATCGACCGCCAGGTGTCCGTGGGCGGGCAATGGTCGGGCGCGGCCTGGGGCCGCCCGGCGGACCGCATGGGCGCGGCGCTGGCGGTGAATGCGCTGTCGGCCAGCCACCGCGACTACCTGGCCGCGGGCGGGCAGGGCGCTTTCCTGGGCGACGGCGCGCTGCGCTACGGCAGCGAGCGCGTGTGGGAGGCGTACTACCGCCTCGTGCTGCCGCCCGCGCAGACGGCGGCCGGCCCGCTGCAGACGGCCGTGTCGCTGGGGGCGCAGCACATCGTGCACCCGGGCTACAACCGCGACCGCGGGCCGGTGGACATCTTCTCGGTGCGGCTGCACGCCGAGTTCTGACGGCTCCTGCCGGCTAGGCGTGCGGCCCTGCCGCAGCGGCCGCGCCGATGGCCGCCAGGGCCTGCGCCCGCAGCTGCGCCACGCCCTCGGCCAGGGCCGTGCGCGTGGCGTCCAGCACCGCGGCAGGCGGCCCGCCGGCACCGACACCTGCATCGGCATCGCCGCTGCTGTCGGCGTCCTGCGGGCGCGTTGCCGCCAGGGCCTGCAGTGCGGCGTCTTCCAGCACGCGCGTGAGCGCGCCCAGGCGCTGCAGGCCGAAGATGCCCGCGGTGCCGCCCCACTCGTGCGCTTCCTCGCGCAGGGCGGGCCAGTCGGCTTCCGTGCAGGCCCGCGCGATGCGCCGCATGCGTGCCTCGCTGTCCTGGATGAAGCGCTCGCGCAGGGCCGCCAGGCGGTCCGCGGGCAGCAGATCCTGCAGCTCTTGCACGGCGGCCGCGTCGAAGACCGGCAGCGCGGCCACGGCCCCGGCGTCCGGCACGGGCTCGGGGGCCCGGAGCGCGGCGGTGGCGGCGGCAGGCGCGGCGGCCTCCGGGGCCAGCCAGCGCGTGAGCACCGCCCACAGCGGGCCTTCCAGCACCGGTTTGGAGAGGTGGTCGTCCATGCCCGCGCTGCGCGTGCGCTCGATGTCCTGCGGGGCGGCGTTAGCGGTCATGGCGATCACCGGCAGCGTGGCGAAGCGCGCCTGCGCGCGCAGGCGGCGCGTGGCGGTCAGGCCGTCCATGACCGGCATCTGCATGTCCATGAGCACGGCGTCGTAGGTGCCGTCCGGCGCGCGGACCAGCTGGTCGATCGCCTGCACGCCGTCGTTGGCGGTGTCCACGCGCAGCCCGCCCGCTTCCAGCAGGCCGGTGCCGACGAGGCGGTTGAGTTCGTTGTCGTCCACCAGCAGCACGCGCCGGCCGGCGAGCGCGGCCGGCGCGCGGCGTGGGGCCGCACGGGCACCGTCCGCGCCGGCGCGGGCCGCGAGCCCCTCCTGCGCGGCGGTGTCCGCGCGCCGCACGCGCGCCGTGAACCAGAAGGTGCTGCCCAGGCCGGGCGTGCTCTCCACGCCGGTCTCGCCGCCCATGCGCCGGGCCAGCTGGCGCGAGATGGCCAGCCCCAGGCCCGTGCCGCCGAAGCGCCGCGTGATGGTGGCATCGGCCTGGTGGAAGGCCTGGAACAGGTGGTCCCGCTGCGCCGCGGTCAGGCCGATGCCGGTGTCGCGCACGGTGCCGCGCAGCAGCAGTCCGTCGCCGTTCTCGGCGACGGCATCCAGCGCCACGGCCACTTCGCCGGCCTGGGTGAACTTGAGGGCGTTGTTCACGAAGTTCATGAGGATCTGCGCGATGCGGTGCGGGTCGCCCACCAGGTGCCGGGGCACGGTGTCCGGCATGCCGATGCGCAGCGTCAGGCCTTTTTCGCGGGCCTTGTGCACGAACAGGTCCGACAGGTCGTCCAGCAGCTTCTCCACGTCGAAGGGCACGTGCTCCAGCACGAGGTGCCCGCCGTCGATCTTCGAGAAATCCAGCGTGTCGTCCACGATGCCCAGCAGCCGCCGGCCGGCCTGGAACATCTTCTCGACCCGGTCCTGCTGCGCGGGCGGCAGCGGCTCCTTCAGCGCGAGCTGGGCCAGGCCCAGGATGGCGTTGAGCGGGGTGCGGATTTCGTGGCTCATCACCGCGAGGAAGGTGGCCTTCTCCTCGGCCACCTGCGCGAGCGCGCGGGCCTGGTTGCGCTGCTCGGTGACGTCCAGCCACACGCCGTTGAACAGCACGGCGCCGCCCGGCAGGGCGCGCGCGGTGGCCAGCGTCTTGATCCAGCGCGTGCGCTCGCCGCGCTGCACCTCCACGTCGAAATCCAGCGGCTCCAGCGTGCGCAGGCTGTGGGCGAAGGCCTCCCGCACCGGTTCCTGGCCGGCCTCGGGCAGGCCGTAGGCGGCGTGCAGGGGGCCCTGCAGGCGCAGCAGCTCGTGCGCGGGCAGGCCCTGCAGGTCCTCGGCCTTCTCGCTCGCGAAGAGGAACCGGTGCCCGCCGTCCGCGTCCATGCGCAGCTGGAACACCGCGCCGGGGATGGCGCCGGTCAGATCGACGAGCTGCTCCGACAGGCGCCGCGCCTCGGCGCTGGCCGCCACCTCCACGGCCAGCCGGTCCTCGCGCTGCATGCTGTCGCGGAACACCTGCAGGGCCTTGGCCATGGTGCCCACCTCGTCGCGGCGGCCGGTGCCGGTGATGGCGTCGCCATAGTGGCGGTCGGTGAGGCGTTCCATGTGCCGCGTGAGCAGCATGATGGGCCGCGAGATCTGCGAGATGGCCACCCAGGTCGAGAGCGCGATCACCACCGCCAGTCCGCCGGCCACGGCCAGCGCGGTGTTGAGGATGGTGCTGCTGGTCAACTGCCCGAGCCGCGTGGACGCGGACTGGAAGCGGCTGGTCGATTCATCGCGCTGGCGGTTCATCGCCTGCTGCAGCGCGCGCAGCGTGGGCTCGAATTCGCCGTGGATGATCTGCAGCGCCCGGTCGCCGCGCCAGCGGGAGGCGGCATCCACGATGCGCACGGCCAGCGCGAACGATTGCGCGGCCTGGTCGCGGATGGACCGCAGCGCGCCGGCGTCGCCGGGCACGAGCCGCTCCGTGGTCTCGATCTGCGCCTGGAACTGCGCCTGCAGCCGCTCCAGGCTCACCAGCGCGCCGCGCATGGTGTTCTCGTTCTGCTCGGTGAGCACGGCATAGACGAGCCGGCTCGATTCGCCCAGCAGCAGCGCCGCGTCGCTCACGTGCAGGGCGCTCTGGGCCTCGCGGTCGATCAGGGCCTTGTAGTCGTCGGTGATGCCGCGCATGGTCACCGTGGTGTAGATGGCGGTGGCGATCGAGATCACGCCCATCAGGGCGACGAGAAACACCACCTTGGCGGTGAGCGGGAGGTGCGATAGCTGTCGTGCACGGTCCATGCGGCGGCTCCGGAAGCAATGGATGGATGGAAGAAAAAGGCGAAAGAAGCGGAAAAGGACGGCGGCGCGTTCAGCGGTGGCGCGCGATGGCTTCGCGCAGCGCCGCTACCGCGGTGGGGGTGTCGATCCGGCGCTGCAGGTGCCGCGTGACCACGTCGTAGATGGCGACCTTCACGGCCGACGGATGGGCATTGCCCATGCCGATGGAGCCGAGCAGCGTGCGGCGCATGTTGGCCCCGCGCAGCTCGGCGATGGCCTGGCGGCCGCACGTGTTGAAGGGCGCCTCGCGCACGTCCACGCGGGCGGGTGCCGCGCCGGTGCGCAGGTTCACGGCGGTCTGCAGGTCGCGGTCCAGAAGGATGGAGGCGAGGTGCAGCTGTGCCTCGCGCTCGCGCGCGGGCCGCCGGAAGAAGATGAACTGGTCGCTGTTGAACAGCACCATGCCCTGCGTGTCCGGGAAGCGCCAGCACTGGTAGTCCACGCCCGCGTACAGGCCGCGCACGCGGAATTCGCCGTCCACCCACGAGCCCTGGATCTGCATCAGCGCCTGGCCGCGCGCCACGCGCACGGTGGCCTCGTCCCAGCGGCGGCGCATGAAGCCGGGATCGAGGTAATCCGAGAGCTTGCGCATGCGCTCGAAGATCGCGGTCGCCACGGCGTCGGTGACTGCCTCGGGGTCGAGGTCGACGAACGCGCGCCGGTAGAACGCCGCGCCGCCCGTGCCCGCCGCGACCGATTCGAACAGCAGCGTGTGCTCCCAGGCCTCGTGGCCCACCGCGATGGGCGCGATGCCCGCGGCGCGTGCGCGGTCGAGCAGGGCGATCAGGTCGTCCCAGGTGTCGGGCGGGCGCGTGGCGCCCAGGCGTGCCGCCAGGGCCCGGTTCACCCAGAGCCAGTTGGTGGAGTGCGCGTTGAACGGCGCGGCGACCCAGTGGCCCTGCCATTTGGAGATGCGCTGGATCTCGTCCGGCACCACCTCGTCCCACTCCTCGCGCGCGGCGATGTCGTCCAGGTTGTCGAGCAGCCCGCGGCGCGCCCATTCGTGGATCTCGTAGCCGATCATCTGCGCGGCCGAGGGCACCTGGCCGGCGCGCACCCGGGCGGCGAGCACGTCGGTGTAGCGCGCGGTGCCGCTGCCGGGCGATGAACTCTCGGTCCAGCCGATGCCGCGCGCCAGGGCGTGGTCGCGGATCGTGTCCATGCTCGCGCGCTCGCCGCCCGATACCCACCAGTGCATCACCGACACGCCCGCCGGCTGCGCCTGGGCCGTGCCCGCCAGGCCCGCCGCCAGGGCGCACGCCCCCAGCGCACGGAGGGCACGGAGGGCACGCAGGCCCCGACCGTGCGGAGGGTGGACGGGCGCGGCCGGGGACGGGCCGGAGCGGGGTGTCGACGGGGCGGCGGGCAGGGGCATGCGGACGGAAAGCGGGCAACGGGAAATGGAACGGCGGCAGGCAGGCCCGCGGAGCGCACGGCGGTGCCGCGGCCGGACCCGGAGTGTGCTGTGGTGCGGAACGCACGGCGGCGCGGAGATTGTCAACAATTGTGGCATTCCGCAATCGATGTGATCCATCCAATAGATTTCGCCAACTCTCCAGCCACCGCCCGGGCTGCCGGAGACAGGCGCCCGGGCCCGCATCGATTTCCCTGCGCACCGCGCAGGTGACGACGTGCCGTTGCGGCGTGGCCGGTTCCCGATCGTTTTCAATCCAGGAGACCGGTATGTTTCTCACTTTGGCCCGATGGGCCGGCGCATCCGCGCCGCCCGGCGGCAGCCGCGCGTTCCCCGCGGCAGCGGCGCGCGGTGTCCGCCATGCGTTGTTGGCGGCAGGCCTGGCGGCCGGCGGCGCGGCATTCGCCCAGACCACGGATGTGCTCGTCAACCAGGACGCGGTGCCGGCATCGGCCTCGGGCCCGGCGGGCGGCACCTTCCATTACGTAGTCAAGGTGCGGCACAACACCGGCAGCGCCGCCACGGGCGTGCGGCTGACCGACACGCTGCCCGTGGGCGCGGTGTTCCGTTCGGT
Source organism: Acidovorax sp. NCPPB 4044 (assembly GCF_028069655.1). Lineage (NCBI taxonomy): Bacteria > Pseudomonadati > Pseudomonadota > Betaproteobacteria > Burkholderiales > Comamonadaceae > Acidovorax > Acidovorax sp. NCPPB 4044. Next base: position 4,055,500 of record NZ_JAMCOS010000001.1, on the reverse strand, counting down.
GACCACCAGCCCGGCAGGCGCCTCCTGCCTGCCCGCCATCGCGCCGGGCACGACCATCACCAGCGCCAACCGCACCGTGCAGTGCGATCTCGGCACGCTGGCCGTGAACGCCATCAAGACGGTGGATTTCGAGCTGGTGCTGCCTTCGGTCTCCACCAACTGGATCAACACCGCGCGCGTCACGCGCAACGAGACCGACTCCGACCCCAGCAACGACGCGCTGGACCGCCGCATCACCACCACCGAGGCGGCGGACCTGTCGCTGACGGTGGCGACCGACCCGCTTGCCCCGCCCGGCAGCCCCATCGCTCCCGGCCAGCCGTACGCCTACCTGGTGGACGTGGGCAACCTCGGCCCCATCGACATCCCGGCCGCGGGCCGGGTGCAGGTGTCCTTCAGCGTGCCCTCCGGCGCCGCGGTGACGCGCGCGGGCGGCACCAATGGCTGGACCTGCTCGCCCACGGCCTCCAATGCCTCGCCGCTGGTCTCGCCCGGCGCACCGGCGCCCGCCACGGTGGTGACCTGCTCGCGTCCCGGCGCGCTCGCCAGCGGCGCTACGCTGCCGCAACTGCGCGTGGAAGCCGCACCCAACGTGCAGGGCTCCATCACCACCTCGTTCTCGGTCAAGGGCTACAAGGATGGCTCCACCGAGATGCCCGACGGCCAGTTGAACAACAACACCGACACGGCCGAGGTCAACGTGGCCGGCACGGCGTCCGATGTCTCCCTCGCCAAGGCGGTGAGCGGCGGCACCACCTACGCCATCGGCGATGAAGTGGCCTACACGCTCACGCCGCGCATGAATGGCGGCACGCCGCTCGACGGCGTGCCGGTGCGCGTGGTGGACACCCTGGGCACGGGGCTGTCGTTCGTCTCCGCCGCGGGCACGGGCTGGACCTGCAGCGCCGCGGGCCAGGCCATCACCTGCGACCTGGCCGCCGCCACCGCCGCCAACTACACCAACCTGCCGGCGATCACCGTGCGGGCGCAGGTGCAGCAGATCGGCACGCTGGCCAACAGCGGGGCGGTGACGCTCACGGGCCGCGCGGACCCGAACACCAACAACAACACCACGCCCGACGTCTTCATCACCGCCACCAACGTGGCCGACCTGCAGATCACCAAGTCGGCGTCCAACTACCAGAACGGCCAGGGCGTGGCGGTGGCCATCGGCCAGACCTACCAGTACCGGCTGCGCGTGCGCAACCTCGGACCGCTGGCCGTGCCGGCGACCTCGGGCGCCACGCCGCAGCACCCCATCATGGTGGTGGCCGACTCGGTGCCGGCGGGCGTGACGCTCACCGCGATGAATGCCGCCTCCGGCGCCGGCTGGACCTGCAGCGCGCTGCCGATCGTGGGCCCCGGCACCTTCAGCTGCGAGCGCAGCGCGGGCCTGGCGGTGAACGCCAACGCCCCCGACATCGTGGTGGATGCCGTGCGCACCAGCGCGGGCTCGGTCACCAACAACGCCTGCGTGAACTTCAACCCCGCCAGCGGCGGCACGCGCGTGGACCCGTGGCTGAACGACTCCGCCCACGGCATCAACTGCCAGGGCATCGGCGTGGGCGCCTCCAGCCAGACGCCGGGCAGCGAAGTCTCCGCCGACGTGCGCGTGGTGAAGACGGTGGACCAGCCCTCCGTGCCGGCCGGCGAACTGCTCACCTACACCATGGTGGTGACCAACCTGGGCCCGAGCACCGCCACCAACGTGAGCCTGCGCGATGCGCTGGGCAGCCTGGTGTCGAAGACCGGCGCGCCGGGCCTGGCGTCGGTGAACACCACGGCCGGCTCCTGCACGCCCTCGGGCGCGACGGGCGGCACCTCGGCCACGCTGGTGTGCCAGCTCGGCACGCTCGCGAGCGGCGCCAGCGCCACGGTGACCGTGGCCGTGCGGCCGACGGTGGCCACCACGGGCCAGCGCACCAACACCGCCACCGCGTTCTCCGCGGACGTGGTGGACCCGGTGCTGGGCAACAACACCTCGCCCGTGCAGAGCGAAGTCACGGCGCGCGTGGACCTGGTCGCCTCCAAGACCGTGTCGCCCACGCCGCGCGCCATCTCCGGCGAGCCCATCACCTACACGGTGCGCGCGCGCAACGACGGCCCGTCGTCGGCCGAGAACGTCTGGCTGCGGGACACGCTGCCGGCCGGCACCGTGCTGATCGGCACGCCCACCGCCACCGGCGGCGGCACCTGCGACCCGGTCGGCAACGGCGGTGTGCTCAACTGCCGCTGGGGCACCACCGGCGCGAGCGTGCTGCTGGCGAGCGGCGGGCAGTACGAGGTCACCTACCGCCTGCGCCCGACCACCGCGTGGACGGCCGGCCAGATGCTGAACAACGAGGTCGAGATCGGCACCGCGACCGATGAGCCCAACCTGACCAACAACAAGGCGCAGGCACAGGTCGAGCTGACGCAGCCCGAGCTGGACGTGCTGGTATCGATGGCGCACAGCGCCGACGCCATCGCGCTCGGCGCCGAGACCACCTACACCATCACGGTGAAGAACTCGGGCCCGTCGTTCGGCACGAACGTGGTGATGACCGATACCTTCCCGGTCACGCACCCCACCAACGGCGCCACGTCGGCCACCTTCGGCTACACCGGCAACCTGACGGTGGACCAGAACGGCACCTGCACGCAGCCTGCCGTGGGCGCGACGACGGGCAGCGTGGTCTGCACGTTCCCCGGGCTCGCCAAGGACGAGATCGCCACCATCACGTTCCGCATGAAGGCGCTCAGCCTGCCGGCGGGCGCCGAATCCGGCACCGTGTTCCACAAGGCCGTGGTGACGGTGCGCGAGACGGAATTCCTGCGCGGCGGCCAGGACGTGCTGGTGAACAACACCACCTACGACCAGACCTCGACCAAGCGCGACCCCATCGCCACCGACCTGTCGATCACCAAGACCGGCCCGGACGGCCCGCTCGCGCCCGGCGCGGACGTGGACTACGTGCTCACCGTGCGCAACCTGGGCCCGCTCACGAGCCAGGGCGCCCAGGCCCTCGACACGCTGCCCGCGGGGCTGTCGTTCGTATCGTCCACCGACTGCACCTTCGCGGGCGGCGCGGTGAACTGCACGGTCGGCGAACTGCTGTCCGGCGCCAGCCGCGACTTCCGCTTCAAGGCCCGGCTCAACTCGCCCTACAACGGCGCGCGCCCGCTCGTGAACACGGCCACGCTGGATGCGCCGGGGGACACCAACCCCGGCAACAACAGCTCGTCCAAGACGACCACCGTGCAGCCGCCGCCGGACCAGCTCTCGGCGATCCCGACGCTGTCGCAGTGGGGCCTGATCGTGCTGTCGTGCCTGCTCGGCCTGCTGGCCCTGCGCCAGTCCACGCCAGGCTCGCGGCGCGGACGGTGAAGTGAAGTGAACCAGGGGCCGCCAGGTCTCTGGGGCCACATCCTGCTGGCGGCCCGCTGCCCTCGCTCCAGCGCGGCCTGCCCCGTCGAATGGCCGCGGAGCAGGCCATGCCAGCAGACGCCGTGGAACCGGCTTCGCCGGGCCACCGGCGGCGTCCCCCCTTCAAGGGGTAAGGCGCCGCAGGCGGCTCAGGCGGGAGCCGCCACCTCCAGCCGGTAACCCACCCCGTAGACCGCGTTGATCACGTAGCCGTGGCCCGGCACCAGCGCCAGCTTGGCGCGCAGCCGCGAGATGTGGGTGTCCAGCGAGCGCGAGGGCGCGTCGTGGATGTCTCCCCACACGATCTCGCGCAGGTGCTCGCGCGAGAGCAGCCGGCCTGCGTTCTGGAACAGGAAGAGCGCCAGCTCGTATTCCTTGTTCTTCAGCTCGACCGGATCGCCGTCCACCTGCAGGCTGCGCTGTTCCGGATCGAAGCGGTAGCGGCCGAACACCAGCGCGCCCGACGCCGCCTGCGGGTAGGCGCGGCGCAGCAACGCGCCGCAGCGCGCCATGAACTCGCCCATGCGCAGGGGCTTGGTCATGAAATCGTCCGCACCGCTCTCCAGCGCGGCCACCAGGTCCTGCTCGGCATTGCGCCGCGTCACGAACAGGATCGGCAGGCCCGGCATAGGCCCGGCGCGCACGGCGCGGATCACCTCGATGCCCTCCATGTCGGGCAGGTGCCAGTCCACCACCAGCAGGTCGTAGGTTTCCGTGCGCAGCGCCTTCAGCAGCTCCCGTCCCTCCTGGAAGAGGTGGCAGGTGTGGCCGGCCTTCGCGGCCGTGGCCTGGATGAGTTCGAGCAGGATGAAATCGTCGTCGAGGACTGCGATGCGCATGAAAAGAGCTACAGAGGGAATGCGTGCGGTTTGCTTGACGGTAAGTCAAGGCAACGATGCCTGCCGGAATTTGACAATTGTTTGCAGTCTGGGTGGTGCGGGATAGAGGCAGCTTTCGCTTCGAGGTGCATCCAGTCGCTTCGGAGCGCCGATCTGCGTGCAGATGGTCAACGATCTTCCTTTTGGACCAACGATCGGAATACACCATGGGAAACCTCTGCGCCTCGGGCACTCGCTCGTCCTCGCCAATCCACAGCCGGCAGCGGAGCGAGTCCGCCCCCGCGCAGTCGACGCAAACGGCATCCCAGGCGTTCGGCATCGATGCCGTGCTGGACGGCTTGAGAGCCAACCAGCAGAGAGTCGCAACCTTGCTGGGCCCGCGAAACAACGAGTTGCTGCAGTCGCCCGAACGCAGGAGGCTGGAACATTTGAACAGCCAGATTCCGACCCGCATCGGCGAACTGGAAAGCATGCGGAGTGCCGTCAACGGGCAGGCGGCGTTTTCCCTGGGTGAAGATCCTGGCGCTGCGGCGATCGGGTACGCCAGGCAAGGGGATCGGCTGAATCGGCAGGCCGAGGAGGCTGCGCAGGAAATCGAAACTTCGCTCGAAGATCGCCAAACTGCAGATCACCTCTATGAAGACCACGGGTCCATGCGCTTCCCCGGGGCTCGTTGAGCATTCGCTGCCCGGTCCTCACGCTGCCAGCGGCTCTTCCTGCATGGCCTCGATCTGCTCGTGCAGCATGTCCACCTGGCCGCGCCAGTAGTCGCTGCTGCCGAACCACGGGAAGTTGATCGGGAAGATCGGATCGCTCCAGCGCCGCGCGAGCCAGGCGCTGTAATGGATGAGCCGCAGCGTGCGCAGCGGCTCGATCAGCGCCAGCTCGCGCCGGTCGAAGTCGCGGAACTGCTCGTAGCCGTCCAGCAGCGCCGAGAGCTGCTGCGTGCGCTGGCGGCGGTCGCCCGACAGCAGCATCCACAGGTCCTGCACGGCCGGGCCCGTGCGCGCGTCGTCCAGGTCCACGAAGTGCGGGCCGCCGCCGGGCAGGTCGGCGGGCGTCCACAGCACGTTGCCGGGGTGGCAGTCGCCGTGCAGGCGCAGCAGGGCCGGCCTGGATGTGCCCTGGGTGCCAGAAGTGCCTGGTGTCGCCGGTTCCATTAGCTTTTCTGCTATCAATTGAATAGCATCCTCGCAGGCCGCGAGCCAGGCGGATTCCTGGTCCAGCGGGATCGCCTGGGTGGCGCGCAGCGCATCGCGCGGCTCGGCCGCGAAGCTGCGCACGTCCAGCGCCGGGCGGTGCGTGAAGGGCCGCGCGGCGCCCACGGTGTGGATGCGCGCGAGGAAGCGGCCGATCCATTCCAGCGTCTCGAAATCGTCCAGGTCGGGCGTGCGCCCGCCGCGCCAGGGGCTGACGGAGAAAGCGAAGCCCGCGTGCGCGTGCAGCGTGCGGCCGTCCACCACGAGCGGCGCGACCACGGGCACCTCGGCGGCGGCCAGCTCGGCGGAGAACGCGTGTTCTTCGAGGATCTGCGCATCGCTCCAGCGGCCGGGCCGGTAGAACTTGGCCACCACGCGCGCGCCGTCTTCCAGGTGGGCCTGGTACACGCGGTTCTCGTAGGAGCCCAGGGCCATCAGGCGGCCGTCGCCGTGCAGGCCGATGGCCGCGAGCGCGTCCAGCACGAGGTCGGGCGTGAGCGGGGCGTAGGGGTGGGGCGGGGCGTCGCCGTCAGGCGCTGTGGGCAAGGGCATGGCCGGCATTGTCGCCGGGGGGGCCGGGGGGCGTCGGCAGCGCCGGGAGCGTGGGCCGTGGCGGGGCGGCGTCCGGCGCCTGCGGTGGCTTCACGAGGATCACGGTGCAGGGCGCGTCGCGCACCACGCGCAGCGGGATCGTGTCGACAAAGCGCTGCAGCGTCACGCCGTGCGTGGCCGCGCCCAGGATCATCACGCCCACGCGGTTGCCGGCCGCGTAGCGCACCAGGGCCTGGGCCACGTCGCCCGATTCGAGCACGTGGAAGCTCGCGCCGTGGCTGCGCAGGTCCAGCCCCGCGGCCCACTGCCGCAGCCGCACGAGGTGGCGGCGGTGCAGCGTGGTCTCGCTGCGGTCGGGGTCGGTGGCGCTGCTGGCCGAGGGCGAGACCACGGTCACGCAGGCCAGCCGCGCGCCGGGCCGGATGCCCAGCGACCGCGTGGCCGCCTCGCGCAGCGACTGCAGCGTGGCGTCGCTCGCGTCCTCGCCGGGCAGCGCCACCATGAGGATGGGCGCGGCTTCGATGAGCCGCGCGGGCAGCGGGCTCGGCTGGTAGTGCATGCCGGCCGCGCGCAGCCAGCGGCGCAGGTGCGCGCGCACGCCCGGCCCGCGCAGCCGGTGCGCGCGCTCGGTGAGCGGCACCTGCCCGGGGTTGGCGAGGTCGAAGGCCAGGTGCGCGGCCGAGGGGTAGCGCTGCGCGGCCTCGGGCTCCAGGCAGCGCAGGATCACCTCCTGCAGCCAGGGCGGCACGCCGGGCCGGTGCTGGCGCGGCGGGCGCGGCGTCATCCAGAGGCGCTGGCGCAGGCCGCCGCGCGTGGCCGGCGCGCCGAAGGGCAACTCGCCGGTGGCCAGTTCATAGAGCATCACGCCCAGCGCGAACACGTCGCTGCGCAGGTCGCCGCGCACGCCCACCACCTGCTCGGGCGCGATCCACGCGGGCGAGCCCACGGCCTCGCGCATCTCCTCGGCCAGCAGGTCCGGGTAGTGCGCATGGAACGACAGCCCGAAATCCAGCAGCACGGCGCTGCCGTCCGGGCGCAGCAGCACGTTGGCGGGCTTGAGGTCGAGGTGGCAGACGTTCTGCTGGTGCAGGCTGTGCGCGGCCAGCGCCATGGCCGCGCCCAGCCGCGCGATGGCGGCGGCGTCCGGCGGCACGCCCGCATCCAGCCGGTGCTGCAGCGTGTCGCCCCCGATGTACTCCATCACGAGGTAGGGCAGCCGCGCGAGGTCGCCCGCCGCCACGAAGCGCGGCGCGTGCGGGCCCTGCAGCGCGGGCAGGATCTGCAGCTCCACCTCGAAGCCAACGATGTTCTCGGCGCCGTCGCCCGCGGTCATGCGCGGCACCTTCATCACCAGCGGAAAGCCCGGGTCCTGCGCGGGATCGGCGCAGGCCACGCGGTAGATATGGGCCATGCCGCCCGCGTGCAGGCATTCGTGCACCACGAATCCGTCCACAGCGGTGCCGGGGGAGAGCAGCTTCATCGGGGGGGGGTCGCGGTCGGCCCGGGCGCGCCTTCAGCGGCCTTCTTCGAGCCGGTCGGCGAAGAAGGCGGGCAGGCCCGCGGCGCGCACCGCGGTGGCGGCGGCCGTGTGGTCGTAGGGCACGCGGTGGAAGGTGATCGTGGCCGCGCCGTCGTCGAAGAGCGCATACATCGCGCGCACGTCGCGGTCGCGCGGCTGGCCCACCGAGCCCACCACCGCCAGCCACTGGCGGTGCGGCGGCACGGGCACGGGCACGCCGGGCTGCGGCACGAAGCGCATGAGCTTGGCCGTGGGCGTGAGGAAGTAGAGCGCCTGCTCGTGCACGTGGCCGCAGAACACGTAGCGGATCGCCGGGTCGATGGCGCTCGCGGCCGCCATGCTGCGCTCGGCCGCGCCCGCGTCGTGCACGTAGTGCCACTGCTCGGGGCCGTCCACGCTCGCGTGCACCAGCAGCGCGGAGGCGCCCAGCCGGCGCGTAAGCGGCAGGCCGGCGAGGAATTCGAGGTGGCGCGGCGCGAGCTGGCCGTGCGTCCACTGCGCGCTCTGCTCGCCCAGCAGCGGCGAATCGACGGGTGGGTCCAGCGCCGCGGCGTCGTGGTTGCCGAGCACGCAGGGCGCGCCCTGCGCGGCCAGCTGCATCACGCTGTCCACCGCATGCACCGGGTCGCCGCCGTAGCCCACCAGGTCGCCCAGCAGCGCGAACTGCTCGGCGCCCTGGGCCCGCGCATGCGCCAGGCAGGCGTCCAGGGCCTGGCGGTTGGCATGGATGTCGGAGAACAGGGCGATCTTCATGGCGGGCGCGTGCGGAAGGCGCAAAGGGGGCGGGAACGGAGGGAGGGGATGCCAGGGCAGCGCAATGCCGAGCAATGCAGGGAAGCGGGCGCCGAGGCACCCGCGATGATGGCCCCGAATGCTGCCCTTGGCCGGCGTGAGTGTGCGCGGAGTGCGAAAAAGTCGCAATCACAGCGCAGGCCCCCTTGGCGCCGCGCCGGTCCGCAAGAAGGTGGTTGCTATGTTTTATCTAGCAAACTATTCAATGGAATCGGCGGCATGGAGCAGGAAAGGCTTCAAGCGTGCAGCGGAAGGCCCGCCGATCTCACGGCATGGCGCCATCCGGATGGGCCGACCGGGCATGGCCCGCGGGAAGCCAGGAGGCACCCACCCAGTCCCCCGTGCGCACGAGGCTCAGGGTCTTGAGCGTCTTGGCCGGGCCGCCGAACGCGCACTGCACGGCCCAGGTCTGCCCATCGAAGCCCGGCGCGAGGAAGCACGCCATCGTGGGCAACTCCAGCACGGCCTCGTCGTCCTGGTCCGCGAGCAGGGCCACGATGTCGCGGGAGGTGGCCGTGGCGGCGTCGAGCCCTTGGGGCCACTCTCCTTTCCACGGGTTGGCCGGCCGGGACAAGGGCGCATGGAAGGTCAGCGCATGCAGCCCCCACAGGCGCCCCTGATCGGGCAGGCCCGGGTCCATGCACTGCAGCATCAGGTCCAGCCCCAGGCTTTCCACGCCCACGTGGTAGGGGTCCGTGCCATGGCCCTGGCGCAGGTCGCGGACGGGGGGATGGAGCGACATCAATGCCTGCTGCAGCGCTTCCTGGCGGCTGTAGCGGCCGAGGTTGCGCAGCAGCATGTCGGGCAGGGGGGCGAAGCGGAAGGGCATGCCAACACGCTTTCAGCCGCCCGGCGTGGTCTGTTTCGCCCTGGCCGCATCGACCAGGTCCTTGGGGTAATAGGGGTTGTCGCGCAGTTTCTGGTCATCGATGCCGAGCACGATGGCGGCGAGGGCCACGTCGAAGCACCAGTAGCCGAAATACGCGCCCTCGGCGCCGTTCAGGCTGTCGGACCAGTAAATGGGCTTGATCTTCTTTTTCCAGACCTTGGAGAAGGCCAGCAGCTTGGCGGGGCGGTCTGCGGGCTCGGAGCGCCAGATTTCCAATAATGGGTCGTAGACCTTCGGGAACTTGCAGGCTTCGGCGACGGGCCGTTGCGCATCGCCCAGCGCGCGTGCCGCTTCGTCGATCAATGCATCCTCGCCCGGATGCCCGATGGCGTCGATGAGGCGCTTCATTTCCTCGGGCTTGAAGTGCAGGGCCTTGGCGAAGGCCATCATGGTCAGCGCATCATACACCGTGTCCAAGGTCACCCTCTCATACATGACTTTGTCCTCGTGCTTTGGAGGAAGTGATGCAAGCACGCGCTGCTGTAGTTCACTGGCTTCAATCCATTGCAAGACGCTCCCCTTGATGGCTTGGATCTCGTCCCCCGCGCTGTAGCGAAGAATGACGATCTGCAAGGCATAGGCCACCAGGTCATGCGCCCTCCCAGGGCGCCCCTCAACCCTCGGAAACTGCTCCGTGTCCTGGAAGCGCTTCAACATCGCTTTCGTCGCAAAGCTAATGTTGTCGGCAAAATAATCGGTGGTCTTCTGTGTGTCACGCATGTAGTTGTCCTCGTCATGGGAGTCCGGCAAATTTCCCGCCCTTTCCCCTTAGCACATTGCCATTTTTTCCAATCTTGGTGGCAGTGGTTGTTCCATTTTGGTTCACCCGCACCAGCCATTTCTCAACCTTGCCCGCATCCATCGCTTCCTTGATGGCATCGGCCTGCTCCTTACCGACTTTGTCGATTAGACGTTTCTTTACCCACTCGTCATCCATCTGATTGGTTCCATCCGCGAGTCCCTTGTCCAACTGCGCAGAACCGTATTTGTATTCCGCAACCACATAATCCGGAGGCGGGTTGGGATTCTTGTACACCCCGTCGATGCCTTGCTTGCCGGGCTCATAGACGCCATCGGTTTTACCGAGCGGTTCGAAGTCCTTGTCCAGCATGCGCTGGTGTGCGGTGCGCTCGCCGATGGCGGCCTTCTCATGGTTGGTGAGCTGGGTGATCTTGACGCCATTGCCCTGGGCCGTGTCTGCCGCCTTGGCTGCGTCGGCAGCCTTCGCGGCCTCTGCGGCTTTGGCCGCTTCCGCTGCTCTGGCCGCCTCGGCCGCCTTGGCGCCCTGGGCCACTTTGGCGACTTTGCCCGCCACGAACGGGAGTGTTGCGATCTCCAGCCCCGCGCGGGTCACGGCCTCGACGTGGTTGCCCTTCTCCCAGGCATCGGTCACGGGCTTGGCCAGTTCGTGGCCCGCCGCCTTCGCGGCCTGCTTGAGGCTCTCCAGGCAGATGTTGCCCAGCCGGATCTGCTCGCCGAGGATCTGCGCATCCAGGGTGGCGTGCGCCACGCCGGCCGGGTTGCCGTACTTGGCCGCGGTGTAGAGCAGTTGACCGAGCCCGAGGGCGATGTCCTTGCCGAAGCCCAGCACGGCACGCGTTCCCTGGGCGCCGACGTTTCCCGCCGTGGACCAGCCGCCCTCGTCCTTCATGTCGATGGAAGCGATGCCTCCATCGGCCATCCCGTGCAGGTCGCCGAAGCGGACGTACTCGTCCAGCCGGTCCGGGTCCATGAAGCGGAGCTTGTCTTTGAACTGCTGCAGTTCTTCCAGCCTCTCGGAGGTCTTGGGCGGATCGTTGCAGGGGAGCTTGCCGTTCTCCACCACGCCGGCCGGGGCGCCCTGCGCGGTGACGAGCTTGCCCATGGTGTTGGGCCCGCCCGGCCCGACGTTCATCAGCACCACGGTGTCGTGGCGTGCGCAGACCCGTCCGTTGACCTTCACGCGGGTGTCGTCGCCCACCAGTTGCACGTGCCCGGGCTGCTGCGAGGTCTGAGAGACCACGCCTTGGCCCGCGTTGGCGTCCGTGCCCCGCACCCAGTCGGTCAAGCGGTAGACGGGCGTGCCGCGCGCATGGACGTTGGGAGAGGATGTGAGTTCGTTCGACAGATCGCGGTAACTGTCGAACGGCACCGTGGTCTTGCCGACCTTGCACACGTCGGGCGTGGTGCAGACCGCCTTCCACTGCGCCTCCGCGTTGGCGATGTGTTTCTCAGCCACCGAATACCTCCGCAGGAACGCGGTTGCGGTGGAAGTGGATGGGCTGCTCGGCGCCGCGCCGCGCCGGCCCGGCCGGAATGGCCGCCAGCATCGCCTTGCGCAGCCCCCACTCCTTGGGCACGGCACGCCGCCAGACCAGTTGCACGCTCCGCGCGTCGAGGTCGATGGTCACTGTGTCCAGCCGCAGCGGCACGGCCTGGGCCAGCCCGCCGGTGTCCGTGAGCAGCGCCAGGAGGTCGATGCCCGGCAACCGGGTGTCGATGCGGCCGGTGGGGTCGCAGCCGATCAGGGTGACCGGTTCGTCGCCCTTCAGCCAGCCGGGGGCGATCAGGTCGGGCTGCGCGGACTGGTAGAACGCGAAATCGAAGTCCGGCGGCAGGAACGGGAAGTGCTCGGCGCGCCAGGTGTCGCCATAGGTGCCGGCATGGCGGGCGCGCTGCGGAGTCCAGCGGGGCACGGGGCCGAAACAGACGGGCGCGTAGCGCTCCCGAATGTCGCGCACCGGTTGCTGCACGCCCTCGATCTGCGGGGCCGGGTAGAACTGGGCACGGTCCAGTTCCGCATCGCCCAGGTAGCCACGGCCCACGGGATTGGGTCCGTAGGTGTCGAAGGCGCGGTCGTCGTGGATGTCGTCGGTGGCCGGTCCGCGGTAGCGGGCCCGGCGCACTGCGCCGCCATATGCCATGCCGGCGTGCAGGGGCACGGCGGTCGTGGGTTCGGGCTTCGTCAGATGCCAGCCTCGCAGCGGCGTCCAGTGCCAGGCCCGCAGGCCCGTGACCCGGGCGGTCCTGGTGAGCGGGCCCACGCGCACGCCGATGGGCCAGTGCGCCGTGGGCTTGCCGTCCAGGGGCCGGGCATGACCGAGCACGTGCACGTCGGTGCGCTGCTTGCCGACGACGAGGTGGGTTTCCTCCAGGAACGGCGTGCTCTCGGGCGCGCCGACGTAGCGGTCCACACACTGGATGGGCATCTGCTCATCCATGGCCAGCACGGGTTGGCCGTGCGCGAGGGCGAAGCTGCCCGCGACGATGACGACATCGAAGTAGCGGCCTGGGGTGGTCGCTTTCTCGATGACCATGTGCGGGAACGGGCTGTGGTTTTCGACATCCATGCCAGTCCAGGGCGAATCAGTTCAGGTGGATGTCTTCGCCCTGGATCACCACGTCGTCGCCGTCGGCCGTGATCTGGATGCGCTGGCCGTTGACGCTGACCGTGCCGTCGTCCTTCATCTCCAGCACGGACTTCCCCACCTTGAGGGTGATGGTGCTTTCGTCCATGACCAGGCTGGAGCCGCCCTTTCCTCCAGAGGCACCGGAGGGCGCGGCGATGTTCTTGTAGACAGCGCCGGCCGCCGAGCCCCCGCCGCCGCCCACGGTGAGCGCATATTTCCTGCCCGCCGTGTGCGTGTGTTCCGCGCCGATGGTGTCGCTGCGGTTCATGCCCACGTGGGTCATCATCGTGATGCCCACGTTGAGGTGGTAGGCCACGCCGACGTTGGCCATCTTGAAGACGCCCGTGCTCTGGATGCAGCCGACGCCGATGGTCTCGGTCTTCAGCAGGCCGACCGTCGTGGTCCAGTGCTTCGCGATGGCATCGGTTTCGCTGCGCCCGACCGTCTTGCTGCGGTTGCGGCCGATGCGGATGTTTTCATCGATGCCGACATCCTCGCGGCGGTTGTCGCCGATGCTGATCTTCTCGTCGTGGTCCACGCGCTCGGTGCGGTGGGAGTGGATGGTGATGGTCTCGTCGCCATCGACCTCCTCGGTGCGCCAGCCGTGCACGGTGATCTTTTCGTTGCGATCGACGGTTTCGGTGCGGTCGCGGTGGATCGCGCTGGTCTCGTCCCGGTCGATGGTCTTGCGCCGGTCCTGGCCGACCCACTTGTCCTCGTCGTTCTCGACCTCGGTGAGCTGGTCCTTCTGGGCGTGCAGCCAAAGCTGCTCCGCACCCTTCTTGTCCTCGAAGCGGATCGCATTGGCATCGCCCGCGCCGCTCTTCATTCCGTCCCCGGCCGCGCCGCCCTTGCTGGAGCGGGTCTTGATGCCGGATTGCGTGGCATTGCCGGGCAGGGCCCACGGCGGCATGTTGGCGGCGTTGTAGACGCTGCCCGTGACGATGGGGTAATCCGGATCGCCGTTCAGGAAGTCGATGACCACCTCGTGCCCGATGCGGGGGATGGCGATGGCCCCGAAGCCCGGGCCGGCCCAGTGGGTGGACACGCGCACCCAGCAGCTGGAGTTCTCGTCCATGGCGCCCAGCCGGTCCCAGTGGAACTGCACCTTGACGCGGCCGTACTCGTCGGTCCAGATCTCCTCGCCGGCCGGGCCCACCACCACGGCCGTCTGCGGGCCGGTGGTGCGCGGCTTCGGGGTCGTCCGCGCCGGCGTATAGGGCAGGCTGGTGGGCTGGGCCGCAAGGCTGAATTTTTGAAAAGAGCCTTCTTCCTGCTCCGTGCCGGGCGCCCTCGGCGCTGCGGCGCTGACCTGCGGGTTTTCCTTGAAGTGGTATGCCAGCCCGGTGATGAGGTATTGCCGGTTCTGGTCGCCGCGCGGGTAGTTCGTGAGCGTGAACGTGTAGCCCGTCGCGAGCGAGCGGTGGCGGGATTCGCCCTGCGCCACGCTTTGTCCGCTCAGGTTCTCCTGCAGGCGCACGCGGGCGTAGGTCTCGCCGTCGCCATGCTGCACGTAGCCGCCCGGCCATTCATAGGTTTCGTAGGCATCGTGGCTGTGCCCCGGCGGCTGCTGGCGCATGTTCGACAGGTCGGAGCGGGGCTTCTGAAAATCGTAGTCGTCGTTGTAGTAGCGGGCGGACTTGATTTCCTCGCCGAGCGTCCAGGCGTGGATGTTTTCCCGCTCGGCCGCGGCCGCCTTCTCGGGCGGGTAGAACGGGATCGTCGCCGCGCCGGGGAGGGGTTCGTGCGAGGCCACGATGTCGTCGGCCAGCGTCAGCGTGTGCTGGCCGGCCGCGTGCTGGTGGAAGTAGTAGATGCCTTCGTGTTCCATCAGCCGCGAAACGAAATCGAAGTCGCTCTCGCCGTACTGCACGCAGTAGTCCCAGGCGCGGTAGCCGCGCGTGAGCTTCTGCTGCAGTGGGAAGCCATAAGGTGCCAGCACCTCCTGCACGATCTGCGGGACGCTCTTGTGCTGAAAGATGCGGAAGTCCTGCTTGCGCGTGGCGATCCACAGCCAGGGCTGCAGGCGCAGGCGGTAGGAATAGAAGCGGTGGTCCTGCCCCCGCATGCCGAAGCACGTGACGATGCCATCGAGGTAGCGTCTGCCGCCGCCTTCGGTTTCCACCACGACCGTGGCGTTCTTGCCCAGCAAGGTCTTCGGATCGATATCGCAGCTCTTGGAGAGCAGGTCGATGTCGAAAGAAAAAAGCTGGCTCAGGTCCTCGCTGCCCCGCAGTTGCCGGAACTGCAACTGCTCTCCCAGGGGCGTCCGGATGGTGACGCGGCGTGTCATTGTCGTGAATGCAGCGCCTTGGAGGTTGCTGCGGAGTCAAGTGGTAACGGCCGCGATGATAGGAATGGCACCTCGGCGGGGGAAGTGCTCCTGGGGAAATGTTTTGTGTCGGAATGTCGATGTTTATACTGGAGAAAACGGACCGTTATCTGCCATATAGCCAAAGCTAGTTCACAGGGTGTGACGGCTTGCAGATGCCTGCGACCGCGCCGAAAGTTACGTGGTGCCAGGGAAGCGGTAATTGCTATGTTTTATATAGCAAACTATTCAATGGAATCGGCGGCATGGAGCAGGAAAGGCTTCCAACCCGTACCCTGGGGCCGCGGTCCCCGCAGACCAGGCGCCCGCGCGTGGACAAGGGGCGCGGAAAGCAAAACGCCCCCCGGGCGCGCGGCAGCGCAGCCGGGGGGCGTGCCGGACCGGGAGGGTCAGGCCAGCGTGATCGTCACGTCGATGTTGCCGCGGGTGGCGTTGGAGTACGGGCACACCTGGTGCGCGGCGTCCACCAGTTGCTGGGCCTTTTCGCGGTCCAGGCCCGGCAGCGTCACCGTGAGGCGCGCGGCGATGCCGTAGGCGTTGGGGATGGGGCCCAGGTCGACTTCGGCGTCGACCGAGACGTCCTGCGGCACGGCGATGCCCAGCTTGCCGCCGACGGCCTTCAGGGCGCCGATGAAGCAGGCCGAGTAGCCGGCGGCGAAGAGCTGCTCGGGGTTCGTGCCCGTGCCGCTGGTGCCGGGGGAGGACAGCTTCACATCCAGGCGGCCGTCGTCGGTGCGCGAGGCGCCATCGCGGCCGCCGGTGGTGTGGGCGCGGGCGGTGTAGAGGACTTTTTCGAGCGTGGTCATGGTGGACTCCTTGGGTTGGTGGACTGGAAAGAACGGAAAAAAGGGGGCTGGCCGGGCGGGCCCGTCAGCCCGGGGGCCGGGAGAGCCGCTCGCGCAGCCCGGTGAGCTGCGACGTGAGCGCCTGCAGCTCGGGAATGGTGCATTGGCTGCGCTCCAGCACGCAATGCGGGATCGCCTCGGCCCGGCCGCGCAGCGCGCGCCCTTCGGCCGTGAGCGTGATGCGCACGCGCCGCTCGTCCTGCGCATCGCGCTCGCGGGCCACGAGCCCGGAGGTCTCCATGCGCTTGAGCAGCGGGGTGAGCGTGCCCGAGTCGAGGCACAGGCGCTCGCCCAGCTCGGAGACGGTGACGCCGTCGCGTTCCCAGAGCGCGAGCATGGCGATGTACTGCGGGTAGGTGAGCCCGATGCCGTCGAGCAGCGGCTTGTAGAGCTTGGTCATCGCCAGCGACGCCGAATACAGCGCGAAACAGACCTGGTTGTCCAGCCGCTGGAGGGCGGGGAGCGGGGCTGCGGCTGGGGCGGTGCGGGAAGGCATGGGGCGTATTGTTGATGGCAATTTAATTGTGTGCAATTGAATTGCCCGTGTGACCCTGCCGCCGTTGGGGGCAAACGGCGGGGCAGGACGCGGCGGCTCAGTAGGGGGTAAAGGTGGCCGCGCCGCCGCGGAACCGCGCGGCCGCGGCGTCGGCGCCCTGGCGCAGCAGCAGCATGTCGATCGCCACGGCCACGAAGAGGGCGCCGAGATCCAGGCATTCGCGCGCGCGTGCCTCGTCGGCCATCAGGATGCCGGGCGCCTTGCCGCAGGCCCGGATGCGCCGGATCGCGCCGTCGATGGCCGCGCGCACCTCGGGGTGCTGCGGCTGCCCCGCGTGCCCCATGCTGGCCGAGAGGTCGGCGGGGCCGATGAAGATGCCGTCCACGCCATCCACCGCGGCGATGTCCTCGATGCGCTCCAGCGCCTCGGCCGTCTCCACCTGCACGAGCAGGCACAGCTCGCTCTCGGCCTGCGCGAGGTAGTGCGTGTCGCGCCCGAAGCGCGTGGCGCGCACCGAGCCGCCCATGCCGCGGATGCCGCGCGGCGCATACCGCATCGCGGCCACGGCGGCGCGCGCCTCGTCCGCGTCCTGCACGAAGGGCAGCAGCAGGCTCTGCGCGCCGATGTCGAGGTAGCGCTTGATGAGCACCGGGTCGTTCCACGCGGGCCGCACGACGGCCGCGGTGTGGCCCTCGCGCTCGGCGGCCACGGCCTGCAACTGCTGCAGCATGTGCGGCACGTCGCTGGGCGAATGCTCGGTGTCCAGCAGCATCCAGTCGAAGCCCGAACCCGCGAGCAGCTCGCTCGCGTAGGGCGAGGCCAGGGTGGACCAGAGGCCGATCTGCGGCTGGCCGGCGGCGAGCGCGCGCTTGAAGCGGTTGGGCTGGGGCATGGGCGGGGCAGGCGCTGTGGAAGGTGGGTGAAGGGCTCAGCCGAAATGGCACGCGACGGTGCCGAATTCGCCGTAGTCCGCCACGATGGTATCGCCGCGCGCCACGTCGATCGGCCGGATGAACGAGCCCGCCAGCACCACCTCGCCGGCCTGCAGCGCGATGCCGTGGCGGTGCAGCCGGTTGGCGAGCCAGGCCACGCCGTTGGCCGGGTGGTTCAGCACGCCGGCCGCGAGCCCGGTTTCCTCCACGTCGCCGTTGCGCGTCACGATGGCGCCGATGCGCCGCAGGTCCGCATCCAGCAGCGCGGGCTTGAAGGGCCGCCCGCCGAGCACGAGCGCCGCGTTGGCCGCGTTGTCGGAGATGGTGTCGATCACGGTGCGCGTGCGGCCCGTTTCCGGGTCCACGCGCTGGATGCGCGCGTCCAGGACCTCCAGCGCCGGGGTCACGTAGGCCGTGGCGTCGAGCACGTCGTAGAGCGTGCAGTGCGGGCCTGCGAGCGGCCGCGCGAGCACGAAGGCGAGTTCGGCCTCGATGCGCAGCTGCAAAAAGCGGTCGGCCGGCAGGCTGGCCCCGTCGCGGAAGAGCATGTCGTCCAGCAGCGTGCCGAAGTCGGGCTCCGCGATGTTCACCGCGCGCTGCATCGCCTTGGACGTGAGGCCGATCTTGTGGCCGATGGCGCGCCGCCCCCGGGCCTGCTTGCGCTGCATCCAGGCGGCCTGGATCGCGTAGGCATCGTCGATGCCCATGCCCGGATACCGCTGCGAGAACTGCGCGCAGGGCACGCGCGTGCGTTCGGCCTCGTCGAGCTGCCGGGCGGCCTCGGCGAGCTGCTCTGCCGACAGGGTGGGTGCGGGGGCGTCGCTCATGCCTCGGCCTCCACGGCGTTGCGCAGCACGCCCACGCCGTCCACCTCCACCTCGACCACGTCGCCGGGCTGCAGGAAGCGCGGCGGATCGAAGCGGATGCCCGCGCCCGTGGGCGTGCCGGTCACGACCACGTCGCCGGGCTCCAGCGTGGTGAAGGTGGAGAGGTAGTGGATGAGCTGCGCGAAGTCGAACATCAGGTGCTCGGTGGTGTCGTCCTGCCGCGTCTCGCCGTTCACGCGCGTGCGCACGCGCAGCCGGCCGTAGCCCTGCGGGAACTCGTCGGCCGTGGCGATCCACGGGCCCATCGCGCCCGATGCGTGGAAGTTCTTGCCCTGCGTGACGTTGAACTTCGCGTGGTGCACCCAGTCGCGCACCGTGCCTTCGTTCACGCAGGTGAGCCCGGCGATGTGGCCGAGCGCGTCCTCGCGCGCGATGCGCCGCCCGCCGCGGCCGATCACGAGGCCGATCTCGCCCTCGTAGTCGAGCTGCTGCGATTCGTGCGGCTGCAGCAGCGGCCGGCCGTGGCCGACGAACGAGTCCGGCACGCGCAGGAAGATGCTCGGGTAGCGCGGCAGCTCGCTGCCATCGCGGTACTCGGCATTGCGGTGCGCGTAGTTCACGCCGATGCAGAAGATCTTGCGCGGCGCGGGGATCGGCGGCATCAGCGTGGCGCTGTCCAGTGCGTGGTCGGGAGCGGCCGCGCCCGCGAGCGCATCGCGGGCCTGCGCCAGCGCCGCCTCGCCGCCCTCCAGCAGCGCGAGCACGCTGCCGTAGGCGGGCAGGCGCCGGCCCAGGTCGACGATGCCGTCTGCCGTGGCGGCGCCCCAGCAGGCCTGGCCGTCGATGAGAAAGGAAAGGAGCTTCATGGCGTGTCGAATCCGAAGAGCCGTGCCGGGTTGGCGACGAGGATGCGCTCGCGCACGGCGGCGTCGGGCGCGAAGCGGTAGAGCAGTTCCAGCAGGTCGCCCTCGTTGGGCGGCTGCTGGACGGAGACCGGGTGCGGCCAGTCGCTGCCCCAGATGCAGCGGTCGGGCGCCGCCGCGATCAGCCGCTGGGCGAGCGGGACCACGTCGTCCCACGGCGGGCCAGCGTGCGAGAGCTTCTCGCTGAGCGAGAGCATCACCCAGTAATGGCCGCGGGCGAGCAGTTCCCGCATGCAGCCGAGGTTCGGGTCCGCCTCGCCGAGCGCCGGGTCCGCGCGGCCCATGTGGTCCATGACCACGGGCACGTCGCGCAGTGCGTCGAAGGCGCGCATCTGCGCGGCGATGCCCGAGGGCTCGGGCTGCACCTTCACGTACCAGCCGAGTTCGCGCACACGCGCCAGGGCGCGCTCCATCTGATCGGCCGTGAACTGGATGCCGAGGCCGCCGCGCGTGAAGCGTGCGCCGCGCACGCCGGCGTCGTGCAATGTCTGCAGGTAGGCGTCGTCGCGCTCCAGGAGCACGGCCGCATTGGCGCAGCCCATGTAGCGGCGCGGCCCGCCGGCATTGAGCGCGGCAAGCGCATCCAGCACCACGGCATGGTCGGCGCCGTAGGTGGTGGCCTGCACGATCACGCCGCGCGCGATGCCCAGCGTGGCGTGCAGCCGCTGCGCGACTTCCCACGTGGCCGTGGGCATCTCGTAGGCCGCGCCGGCGCGCACGGGATAGCGCTCGCGCGGGCCGAACACGTGGAACTGGCTGTCGCAGGCGTGCGGCGGCGGCAACGGCACGGGCGCGCGGGGGTGGGGGTCGAAGGGAAGGTAGTCGGGCATCGGGTCGCTTTCAATGCGGTGGAAGATCGAGAGGGCGCAGGCACGGGCACGGGGCGCCGGCGAGAGGGGCCCTCAGGCGATGTAGGCCGTGAAGCTGCACTCGATGAGCTTGCCCATGTCGAGGTCGGGCGCGTGGATGGCGTGGCGCGCGGGGCGCGAGGCCGTGTCGGGGAACATCTCCAGCCAGGGCGCGTTGAGCGCGGGCCGCTGGCTGCGGTCCTTCATCCACACGGTCACCTTCACGACGTCGGCCGTGCTGCCGCCCGCGGCCTCCACGATGCGGCGCAGGTTGTCCAGCATGCAGCGGCATTGCGCCTCGATCGTGGGCGCCACCGCGCCCGTGGCCGGGTCGGTGCCGAGCACGCTGCCGCTTTCCACGAGCGGGCCGATGCGGCACGCCGCGGGGATGGGGTTCTTGTGGCTGAAGCCCTCGACGTAGATGCTCGTGCGCGCCGGGGCCCGCTGGGGGGCGTGCGTCATTCCGCCGTGATGCCGGCCTGCCGGATGATCGGTGTCCATCGCTGGTCTTCCTGGGTGAGGTACTGGGTGAATTGCTGGGGCGTGCTGCCGCGCGCGTCGGAGCCGAGCACGCGGAATTTCTCCTGCACGGCGGGCTCGGCCAGCACGGCGCGCAGGGCTTCCGAGAACCGGTCCACCACGGCCTGCGGCGTGCCGCGCGGCGCGAGCACCCCGGTGAAGGTCTCGGCGCTGAAGTCCGCGAAGCCCGATTCGCGCAGCGTCGGCACGTCGGGCAGCTGCGGCAGCCGCTCGCGCGAGGTGACGGCCAGAGCACGGGTGCGGCCCGCCTGGATGAACGGCTGGGCCACCGAGATCTGGTCGAAGTTGAACTGCACCTGCCCGCCGAGCAGATCGGTGGTGGCCGGGGCGTTGCCCTTGTAGTGCACCGTGAGCCACTTCGCGCCGCTCTCGCGCTGCAGGTATTCGCTGACCAGGTGGTTCGTGGTGCCCGCCCCCGGCGAGGCCATGGTGATGTTCTGGCCGCCCGCGCGCGCCGCGGCCAGCAGTTCGCGCAGCGTGCGGTACGGCGTGGACGGGTGCACCTGCAGCACGAGCGGCGTGAAGGAGACCGAACTCACCGGCACGAAGTCCTTCTTCCAGTCGTAGGCGTTGCGGCGGAAGATGAGCGGCGAGAACAGGATCGGTCCGTTCGCGCCCATGAAGAACGTGTAGCCGTCGGGCGCGGCCTTGGCGACGGCCTCGCCCGCGATGAGGCCGCCCGCGCCGGGGCGGTTGTCCACGATGAACGGCTGGCCGAGCCGCGTCTGCAGCTGCTCGCTCACGATGCGCGCCGCGCCGTCCACGTTGCCGCCGGGCGGGTAGGGCAGCACGAGTTTCACGGGCTTGTCGGGCCAGTGGCCGGGCTGGGCCGCCGCGGGGCCCGCCAGCAGCGCGGCGGTGGCGGCTGCGAGGCCGCCGGCGCAGCGCAGGATGAGGCGTCTGTGCATGGGTCTTGTCTCCTGTCTCGTTGGGGCGGCCGGTGCCGTTGGAGGGTCTTCGCGGCCGTTGGATCCATCGTAGAAAGCGGCCCCGGCAGCGGCAATGCGCCCGCGTCGCAAGAGTCCGCGATGTGGAACAAACCGGCGAATCGGCCGCGCCGCCTGCGGCTACCCTTTCCACAATTCCGGCAGGACCCACCCCGTCGCCGCCGCAGGCTCTGCCGTCCGGCGGTTCCCCTCCACCCCCTCCACCTGCCGCATGCCATGACCGACACCCTCGACGCCGCCGACCTCGGCCCCGAAGCCACCTACCGCCTGCTGAGCGGCATCGTCGTGCCGCGCCCCATCGCGTGGATCAGCACGCTGTCCGAGACGGGCGTGGTCAATCTCGCGCCGTTCTCGTGCTTCACCTTCGTCTCGAACAAGCCGCCGCTGCTGGGCGTGAACATCGGCCGCAAGGCCGGGCGGCGCAAGGACACGGGCGCCCATATCCTCGCGCGCCGCGAGTTCGTGGTGAACATCGGCCACGGTGGCCAGCTGCAGCAGATCCACGAGAGCAGCGCCGAGCACCCGCCCGAGGTCAGCGAGGCCGCGCTGCTGGGCCTGGCCACCGCGCCCGGCGAGGCCATCGCGGTGCCGCGCCTGGCGGAGGCGGGCGTGGCCATGGAATGCCGCCTGTCGCAGGTGATCCCGTTCGGCGACACGGGCGCGGAGTTCTTCGTGGGCGAGGTGCTGCGCTTCCACGTGCGCGAAGGGCTGCTGCGGGACGGCAAGATCGACACGCTCGCGCTCGATCCCGTCTGCCGCATCGGCGGGCCGAACTACGCCACGCTCGGCCGCGTGGTCACGCTGCGCACCATGCCGCAGACCGCCAAGACCGTGACCGCGGCACCGTGAGCCCGGCGGCGCGCATGTCCGGTCCTGTTTCCGCCACCGATGGCCCGCGCGACGGCGCGCAGAGCGTGCGCCGTGCCATCGCGGTGCTGCGCATCGTCGCGGGCGGGCAGGAAGGGGGCGTGCGCCTCATCGACGTCTCCCTCGCCACGGGGCTCAACCGGCCCACGGCGCACCGCCTGCTGCGCGCGCTGGTGGAGGAGGGCGCCGTGGAGCAGGACACGGCCACGCGCCGCTACCGCATCGGCCGCGAGGTCTCGCTCATGGGGCTCGCGCGGCCGGCGGGATTTCCGGTGCGCGCGATCGCCGCGCCGCACCTGCGGCACCTGGGAGAGACGCTCGGCGAGACCGCCTTCCTGACGATCCGCCAGGGCGACGATTCGGTGTGCCTGGACCGCGCCATCGGCAGCTACCCGGTCAAGGTGCTCTCCATCGAGGTGGGCGCGCGGCGGCTGCTGGGCGTGGGGGTGAGCGGCGTGGTGCTGCTCGCCGCGCTGGGCACGGCGGAGGCCGCGGACATCCTGCAGCGCAACGCGGCCCGCCTGCGCGCCCTGCGGCTCGACGCCGTGGGCGTGCTGGAGCGCTGCGCCCAGGCACGCACGCTGGGCCATGCCTACGCGCCCGTGGGCGTGGTGCGCGGCACGCGGGCGGTGGCCGTGCCGGTGC